>JAZUNO010000101.1:0-16053 GCA_045604185.1 Acutalibacteraceae bacterium
GGGAAACCATTCTGCACGGACCGCACCAGGTTGCCCAGAAGTCGAGCAACACGGTCTTGGGGCTTTCCATAACGTCGGATTGAAAATTAGATTTAGATATTTTTATTGCAGACATGAATATACATCCTTTCTTTTTGGTTAATCTAAACTTTTATAGTAGAGCATACAATGGCAGTATCCTTCAAATTCGGGGTCTGCTATCTGTTCTCTGAACTCTTTGCAAATACATTTGTTTTCGGGAGTTTTCTCCATTCTGCAGGGGCAGTAACCGCCTCTGTTTTTTAATCCCTCTTTTATGGTCTGAACTATTGTTTTGTCCTCGTTTAATCTGATTGCCACTGTTATCACCTCTTTACGGTTTTGTTATATTCGGCAGTACGGAAATTTTCTGTGACTGATAAAAGAAATTGTTGCAAATAGTATTTTTTATGGCTATACTTTATTTCGGTAGCGTTTGCCAATAAAAAAGAACGGAGAAAAACAGTGAAGACATTTTTCAATAAACATAAAGAGCCTCTCATGCTTGCACTGCGCTGTGCAGTAGCTCTCGCACTTTTTGTAACAGCGGTGGTAAACTACAACCGACTTACCAATATTGATATGCGTGCACTTGTAGAGGGAGCGGGCAATATTGTGATAGCCATAGCACTTATATTGGGTATATATGCGGTAAAGTCGATGCTTTTTATAATCCCTGCGTCAATGATTTATATCTATGTCGGCATGGCTTTCTCGCCGATTAGTGCGATAGCCGTAAACTTTGCAGGCATAGCACTTGAGGTGACGCTGACATATCTTTTAGGCCTGTTTCTGGGCGGTGCATATGTTGAAAAACGCATAGGCTCAAAACCTGCAGGTCAGAAAGTGCTGTCATTTTTAAAGGATAACAAAAAGCTTTCCGTGCTCTTTGGCGTGCGTGTTTTGCCGGTGTTTCCGATAGATTTTGTAAGTCTCTTTTTAGGTGCGGTGAAACTGCCGTTCTGGAAGTATTTCCTTATTTCTGTCCTGGGCATTATGCCGAGGGTGGCGATGTTTACGGTTGTCGGAGACACGTTGTATGACTATGTTCCCATGCACCTGATAATTAAGGTTATCATCTGTTGCATACCGCTTGTTATGGTGTTCTGGATAGTAAAATATATACGCAAAAGAAAGACAAAAAACAACTCGGAAAGCGTAGTAGCGGAATAAATTAAGAGAACGGAGTGAAGAAAACCTCACTCCGTTTTTTTATTTCTTCTTCTTAGCCATAGGTAATATGACGCAGGCTACGATTGCAACCACGGCCAGGACAATAACGAGCACCAACCACTTGGTGTTGCCCTCACGCTGACCCGTTACGGGTACGTCGATATCGGGGCCTGCCGCAAAAGCTGTAAAAGCAACAGCGGCAACGCTGATAATCATGAGAGCTGCCAAAACAATAGCAATTATTCTTACTGCCATACTTCTCTTCTTCATTTTTTACATTCCTTTCTTTATGTGTCGATTTTCGTTATTTTTAAATTCCAAGCAATTTTTTCATGTCGTCGCCGATGCTCTGAGCAAGGCTGTCGGCTTCGTCTGCCGTTGCAGCACAGGCGGTGACATATATTTTAAGCTTTGGCTCAGTGCCAGAAGGTCTGATAATAACGGTGTTGCCGTTCTCCAGAGCGTATGCAAGCACATTTGATTTCGGGAGTGTTATCTCTTTTGCATTGCCTGTCTTGGTGTCCGTCGTTTTTGAAGCGAGATAATCGGATACGGCAAGCACTTCAAGGTTGGCGATAGCTTTGGGAGCGTTCTCACGAAGAGAAGTCATAATCGATGACATTTTTGTCATGCCGCTTTCGCCCTCAAAAGCAAAGTTTAAAAGAGTGTTTATATAAAATCCGTATTTTTCATAAAGGGAGTTCATTACATCCACAAGGGTTTTGCCCTGCTCTTTGTAATATGCCGCCATTTCGCACACGAGCAGTGAAGCTACAACAGCATCCTTGTCGCGGGCGTGAGTGCCGGAGAGGTATCCGTAGCTCTCTTCCATGCCGAGGATGAATCTTTCCTCTTCGCCGACCTTTTCGAGATTCGTTATATATTCGCCGATATACTTAAAGCCGGTAAGGAAGTCTGCGACCTGACAGCCGTAGCTTTCTGCAACTCTTGTGACGAGAGGAGTGGTGACAAAGGATTTTGCAATAGCGGGGTTCTCGGGCAATGTGCCTGCCTCTTTCATTGAAGAGAGAACATACTCGGTCAGAAGAACACCGACTTCGTTTCCGCTCATGAGCTTGAATTCACCGCCGTCGTTTACTGCAATGCCTACACGGTCGCAGTCGGGGTCGGTTGCAAGAAGAAGGTCAGCATCTTTGTCAGCTGTGAGCTTGAGAGCCTCCTCGAAAGCCTGACGGATTTCGGGATTCGGATAGGGGCAGGTGGGGAAGTTGCCGTCGGGTTTTTCCTGAGAGGGAACAACGGTTACATCACCAAAGCCTGCACGTTTGAGAACTTCCCTTACAGGAATATTTCCTGTGCCGTTGAGGGGAGTGTAAATCAGCTTGAGGTCCGCTTTCTGAGCGGCCTGCGGATTGATTCTGCGTGAGAGAACACACTTGTAAAACTCCTCGTTTATTGAGGGGTCAATATATTCTATTATGCCGTCATTGATACCCTCTTCAAAGTCCATGCGACGCACGTCGTTGAAAATATCGACACGGTTGATGAATTCGTAGGTTTTTGCTGCATCTTCGTCGGTCATCTGATAACCCTCGGGGGCATAGCACTTGTATCCGTTATATTTTGCGGGGTTGTGGCTTGCGGTGAGGATTATACCGGATTGGCAGGAAAGCTTACGAATGGCAAAAGAGAGCATGGGAGTAGGAACAAGGGTTGGATAAATATACACCTTTATCCCGTTTGCGGCAAGCACGCCTGCAGCCTCTCTTGCAAAGAGGTCGGAGTTTATTCTTGAATCGTAAGCTATAGCGACGGACGGCTTTTCGTATTCCGAATTAAGGAAATCCGCAAGGCCTTGAGTTGCCTGATTAACGGTGTAAATGTTCATTCGGTTTGTTCCGGCTCCGAGAACACCGCGCAGTCCGCCGGTGCCAAATTCAAGCGAGCGGTAAAATCTGTCAGAGATTTCCTCTTCGCGGCCGTTTATAGATAAAAGCTCATTTTGTAAAGCCTCATCATTTTTAGTTTTTTCGCACCACAGGTCATAGAGCTCTTTGATTTCTTTTTTCATTAGCGACACTCCTTCTCGGCGGCAAAACGCCGCACAGATAAACCAATATATTTATTATAATACTTTTATATATTTTCATCAACTATAAATTATTTGTATAAATACAAAAATTTTTCTAATTGAACGTTTTTTTATATAGCTTTTTTAAAAAATGTGATATAATGTCCGTTATAAATCTATTCTTCCGGTGAAATCATGAAAGATAACAATAACATTTTTTTACACGGTATAAAAGACGGGTTGCCAATCTGTCTCGGATATTTGTCTGTTTCCTTTGCTTTCGGAATTTTTTCCGTGGGAAGCGGACTGTCTGTGTTTGAGACGGTGCTTATATCCATGACTAATGTCACGTCGGCAGGTCAGCTTGCGGCGGTACCGATTATTGCAGGCGGCGGTTCACTCTTTGAGCTGGCAATGACGCAGTTTGTAATAAACCTGCGGTATTCTCTGATGTCGGTTTCACTTTCGCAGAAGTTAGGCCCGACGGTGCGTGTTATAGACCGTTTTCTTATAGCCTTTGTCAATACGGATGAGGTTTTTGCCGTAGCGTCAGGCAAGGACGGAAATCTAGGAAGAAAGTATCTTTACGGACTGATTCTCACCCCGTATCTTGGCTGGAGCACAGGTACGCTATTAGGTGCCGTAGCAGGAAATATACTGCCTGAAATAGTGGTGTCGGCACTCGGCGTAGCGATTTACGGAATGTTTATAGCAATTATAATTCCGCCTGCGAAAAAGAGTCGGCCGACAGCTTTGTGCATCCTTTTTGCCGTAGCGTTGAGCTGTGCATTCAAGTATATTCCTGCACTCAAAGTCATACCGAGCGGATTCGTTATCATAATCTGTGCGGTTTTGGCAAGCGCGCTGTTTGCACTGATTGCTCCCATACCGCAGGAAAAGGAGGTGGCAGGAAATGAGTAATGCAATGCCGTTTCTTGCAGGCCTGCTGGTGACTGCAGGAGTGACCTACCTTGTCCGTGTGGTGCCGCTGGTGCTCGTCAAAAAGAAGATTGAGAACAAATTTATAAAATCATTCTTGTATTATGTCCCGTATGCTGTTCTGGGAGTTATGACAATACCTGCCATTTTCTACTCAACTTCATGTCTTGCCTCTGCGGTCGTGGGATTTGTGGTGGCGGTTGTTCTGGCGTATTTTGAAAAAGGATTGCTCACCGTTGCCGCATCGTCATGCGTTGCGGTGTTGGTGACAGAGCTTGTAATGATAGCTGTCTGAGCGAAAGTAAAAAACAAAAAGGGTGTTGCAACGCAACAGCCTTTTTTTAATTATAATTCCTCAAAAGCTCTTTATAGAATTCAACGGCGTTTCCGACGGCTTTTATGCCGATGTTTTCATTCGGGCAGTGTACGCTGTTGAACTGCTGGTCGTTTATATCAATCGGTGCAAACCGCAGTGTGCAGGGGCAGACATCGCTCATCCAACGGGCATCGGTTCCTGCTGTGAGAACAAAGGGACCGACTGCGGCATGCGGGAAAACTTCTTTGGCACATTTGCGGACATATTCATATTGGGGCAGGCTTAAATCTGCACCCGGGTGGAACTCGTGCCCTTCTTCGGGTTCTATGAGTTCGAGTGAATATTTTTTTGCAAGCTTTCTTATCTTCTTCATGTCTGCCTCGAGGTCTTCCTCGTCCATGAAACGGACAAGTGCACTTGCAGAGCATTCGTTATCTCTGGGTACAGAGCCCCTTTTTGACTCGACAGAGCCGAAAGAACAAGTGGTGCCCAGCATAGCGGCCGCCTGAGAACTGATTTTCGGGATAACCTTTATAAGCAGACCTGAGAAGCACCAGAGATTGCCAAAAACAAGACGCAACGGGAAATTTGCATACGGTGCGAGCGATTCAAACATGGCTTTGACCTGGGAGGGAAGTTTGCGTGTGAGTTTGAGCTTGCTTACCTCGGCTATAAACTTTGATACACGCAGAACGGGGCTTTCTGCAAGGCTCAAGCCCTGACTGTCACCCTGGACGGCACGTACGGAGAATCTGTGATATCCTTTTTCGTGAACGGCAATCATTGCACACTTGCAGTCAATACCGCCTATGGGAGCGGCAATAACTCCACCGCCCTCGTCAAGGGCAAGTTCAAATGTGATACCTTGCTCTTTAAAATATTCCACGGCAGACTTTATTCCGTCACCGAAAATTTCCTCATTGTGGCCCGATGCAATATAGAGGTTGCATGGGGGAATATATCCGTCGTTGAGAAGCTCCTCTACCGCTGAAAACTCGGCAAACAGAGATGTTTTTGTGTCGACCGTTCCTCGACCCCATATAACGCCGTCATCTATTTCGCCAAACGGCTCATGGCTCCATTCGCCCGTCGCCGGAACTACATCGTGGTGTGACATGAGAAGAATATTACGGTTTGTGTCTACACCGTCGATTTTGTATACCCAGCAGTCCTCGCTGAAATACTTTATCTGTGCACGCTCGTGAACAAGCGGAAACAGTTCTGCCATTACGGCACGGAGTTTAGCAAATTCGGTATCATCGTAGATTTCGCGTGAAGATACGGTTTTGCACTCTATCATCCTCAGAAGTCTGCGTGCGTATTCAAAATATTCTTCTTCGCTGTGCAATACGGGAACGTTACCTATAGGCTCTGCTTTCTTTTTTGTCAGCACCGCACGGATTACAAGAATTGCAAAGAAAACGGCAAGACAAATAAGCAAAGCTATTAAGATATATAACATTTATGTCACCTTTCTTTCTTGCCATAAATTATACCATATTGTAAAATTGCGTTCAAGCGTTTTGATGTGGTGAAAAGACAAAAAAGGCACTCTGAACAGACTTGTTCGGAGTGCCTTTTTGCAACTTTAATCAGAATACGAGAGCTAACAAGGCGGTGGATATCGCCATGAAAAGAATGTTGAGAGAATACTTCTCAAGGAATGAGCCGATTACTATATTAACAACCGGGAAGAAAAGAATTATCTTTACAAAAACATTTGCTCCGCCTTTGCCGTAAATTGAGTGCCAGAGCACGAGCGCATCCTCCATGAGCGGGTATACATTGGCACACAGAGAGAATCCGAGATAAAACAGAATTAGGTATACAACGAACATAAGGCTTGTTGAGGTATCAAAAGGTATTTTGAAAAGGAAAAGTCCGCTGAATCCTGCATAGAGCATCGGTGCACCGATAATGCTTGTTATAAGGCCCGGAAGCAGGCAGTAGAAGAAATTCTTTGCTTTGCCGTTTATGGCATCGTGTTCTACGTGGCCGCAACCGTCTGTCAGGCGCAGATAATTGTTGCTTTCGATCGGTATGCTGAACACACGTGCACAAAGGTGTTCAAAAAAGCCTTTGAGATAAGCACCCGGAAAAGTCAGAATTTTACCGATAAGATAAATTATTGTGGATATCATAAAACATCTCCTCCTACGCTTGAGAATACTTCTTCAACGGTTATTTTTCCTGCGATACAGTCTTTGACAAGATTGCTCACCTCATAGCCGTAGGTCTTGAGAAGGTCTTCCATTGTGGTATAAAGTTCGTCATTTTTGGCAAGTCCTGCACAGAGTGCAGCAGTGTTGAGTGTCTGCAGGTCAAGAGCAGAGCTGTAGTATGCGAATTGATAGGCATTGTCAGCACTTTCTGCAGCTTTTGCGTAGTCGCCCTTAAACAGATATACGATTGCCTGCTGACGGTAAATTTCAGCGTCGCCACCTGAGATTTCGATTCCCTCTTCACAGGTGGTGAGAGCGTCATCATATTTGCCTTGTGCCCACTGTAGACGTGCACGCAGTGAGTATTCGGTGTAGTCACCGTTATCCGTGCCGGCCTTGTTGTTGGCCTGAGCTACCGCATTGCAGACAGCTTCGGCCTCTTCAAACTTATTCATTGCCATATAGCTTGTAAATTTAAGCTCGTATGCAGGTGAGTAGTTTTTGTTTTGAGCCAGCATCTTGTCTGCATACTCAATAGCCTTGGGATATTGGCCGAGACGGGCATAGTTGTCGGCGATGAGAGAGCCGTATATAAGAATTCCGTCTGGATAGAGTTTTTCCATATTAAGGAGATATTCGTTCTGAACGTCATGTCCTTTGTTTGCGAGAATAGCGGCATAGCACTTGTAATATTCGAGATAGTGTGCGCTGATACCTTCCTTGCCCTCGAGAGCGTTGAGCTTTTCTATGATAGCCTCGTAAGGGACCTCTGAAGCACCAACGGTTTCGTAGGGAGCAAAGTAATTGTACACAGCTTCCTGAGTGCTGTTGTAGAGCTTGTATTCTCTTACATATTTTCTCACGCCGATAAACAGAGGATTGGATAAAACCTCTTCCTCGCCGAGCTGCTGTACGAGGTAGCCGCCGGCGTCGACTTCGGTATAACCTTTAGCATAAATTTTAGCGGTGGTTATGTGTGAAGCGTTACCGAGGGTGAATATTTTCTGTTTGCCGAAAAGTTCGCTGAGAGTTTCGACAAACCCAACATCGTTAAAGCTGGCGGTTGTATCCTCTGCCTGCGAAACGCTGTTCATTGCGGCGTTCACATAGCCCTGCTGTACAAGTATATTTGCCTCAAGGAGAGGAAGTGCCTGTGCACAGTTGAACGCAAAAAGAACGAGTGCTGTAAAAGAGAGAATAACGCTGAAAACTGCTGCTAAAACGGGGCCGACCCTGAGTTTTGTCTTGAGCATCTCGGTACGGCAATCCGGACAGTAGTAGCTACCCTCTTCTCTGATGTTTTTCTGACATGCAACGCACTTTTTGGGGTTGTACTCTTCAGAAACTTCTTCAGCCTCTGCATCTGTGTCCGCAGTGGTCTCTGCATCCTCAGCAACATCTTCCTCTGCAGGTTCGCTGTCATCTTCTTCTGACGGCTCATCTTCATTTTCAGCGGCGTCCTGTGCTGAAGTTTCGGCCTCTTCTTCAGCCTCTTCTTCAAGGTTTGCTTCTTCGGCTTGAGCCTCAACATCTTCCTGTGCCTGCTCGCAGTCAATATCTTCTGTTGCAGGTGCGGTGGTGGTTTCTTCATTTTCTTGCATGAGAGCCTCGTTGTTTTCCAAAGACTCTTCCGGCAAGGTTTGCTTGTTATCTTTTGTATCTGACAAAGCAATGCCTCCTGACTGATAAAAATACAATATCATTTTATCAGCTTTGAGTGTAAATTTCAAATAAAAAAGGTGTTTGTTTACAAAATACTCATAAACATTAAAAGTTTTTACTGTGTAAAGACGATTTTTTGCCGCTTTTCGGCAAAACTCTTGTCATGGAGCTAAAAAAAAGATATAATTTTATCTGCACATACTTAAGGTGCATCCAAAAGTTTACGGCACTAACTCTGATGTGCTGTCGGTTTTGGAAAAGTCCTTTAGGTGCAAAAATGTAAAGCTGGGAGAACTATAAATGCTGGAACTTAAGAATGTTTCTTTCTCCGTTGAGAGCGGCGACGGAAAGCTTGAAATCATAGACGATATAAGCCTGACTATTGATGACGGTCAGTTTGTTGTTATCACGGGCCCTAACGGCGGCGGAAAATCAACTCTTGCCCGTCTGATTATGGGTATAGAGCAGCCGACAAAGGGGCAGATAATTTTTAACGGCACGGACATTACTCACATGAGTATAACAGAGCGTGCAAAACTCGGTGTGGGATATGCTTTTCAGCAACCGCCCCGCTTTAAGGGCTTGACTGTCCGCAGGCTTTTAAGCATTGCTCACGGCAGTGAGTTGCCCGAAGACGAGTGCTGTGCGTATCTTACAAGTGTGGGTCTGTGTTCAAGGGAATATCTCAACCGTGAGGTTGACGCATCTCTTTCAGGCGGTGAGGTCAAGCGTGTTGAGATAGCAACTCTTATGGCAAGACAGCTGAAACTTGCCATTTTCGATGAGCCCGAGGCAGGTATAGACCTTTGGAGCTTTGCGATGCTTGTTGAAAGTTTCCGTTCAATGTGTAAAACCCGTTACGAGACAGTTATTGTCATATCGCATCAGGAGCGTATTATGCAACTTGCGGATGAGATGATAGTTGTTGAAAAGGGCAAAGTCAGAACAAGGGGCTCTAAAGATGAAGTTTTCCCCAAACTTTTGGACGAGCTTGACGAGGGCTGTGACTTCAGAGGAAAGGGAGCGGAAAATAAATGAGTACATTTGAGAAAAACGATGCGGCTCTGCTTGAAGCGATTGCCGGTTTGCATGAGATTCCGCAGGGTGCATACAATATAAGAAAGAACGGTCAGGGTCTGTCCCGTCAGTCGAGCGAAAATATAACGATTGAAACTAAATCGGGCAAGCCCGGAATAAATATATATGTAAAGCCGTTTACAAAGAACGAGAGTGTTCATATTCCGGTGATTATAACACAGAGCGGTGTTGAGGACCTTGTGTATAACGATTTTTATATCGGAGAGGGCGCAGATGTGCTGATAGTTGCAGGCTGCGGAATTCACAACAGCGGTGATAAGAAGACCGAGCATGACGGAATACATCGTTTCTTTATAGGAAAGAATGCGAGAATAAAGTATGTCGAGAAGCATTACGGTCAGGGTGAGGGAACAGGTGACCGTGTTCTCAATCCCGTAACCGAAGTTACAATGGAAGAGGGCTCGTTCTGTGAGATGGAGATGGTTCAGCTTGCAGGAGTTGACTCGACTGTGCGTGAGACCAACGCTTCCCTTGCGAAAGGCGCCAAAATGGTTGTAACCGAGAGACTTCTTACTCACGGTAAGCAGACGGCACGTTCGAACATGGAAATAAACCTCAACGGTGAGGATGCATCGGCTCAGATAATTTCCCGTTCGGTTGCAAAGGACGAGTCCGAGCAGGTGTTTTATCCCAGAGCCGTCGGTAATGCGGCTTGCCGTGCTCACGTTCAGTGCGACTCTATTATTATGGACAACGCAAAGATACGTTCTATTCCCGAGATTGCCGCAAATGACGCTGATGCACAGATAGTGCACGAGGCGGCAATAGGCAGAATTAATAACGACCAGCTTCTTAAGCTTATGACTTTCGGGCTGACGGAAGAGGAAGCGGAAGAGGTAATCGTAAACGTATTTTTGAAATAATTTGTGCAGAAAGATTAAAAAGTACTTTTCAAGGTTATTTTTATGTGTTACAATTGCAATAATAAATAAAGTGAGGAGAAGTGATTTATGGAAAAGCAATTTTTCTGTGCAAAAGAAAATGGCAAGCTCAACTATAAGAGAACCATACTTACAGGCTTCGGTTTCTTGGCATCTTCAATTGCATGGGCAATTTACGATCCGTATATTACAAAAATCTTGAATGCATTGCTCAATGCATCGCCTACAGTTACCAAGTGGAGCGAAACCCTTGTTGAGAAGATGCCTATTCTGGCACAGCTTGCAGCTGCACAGGGTGAAGAGGTTGCTCTTGCCGGCGGCGGATTTACGCTTGTTCCGTTGTTTATCGGTATTATAATGACCTTTGACAACATATTTGGTGTTATTTTCCAGCCCACATTCGGCAAACTTTCGGATAACTGTCACTCAAAACTTGGAAAACGCCGTCCGTTTGTCGTTTTCGGAGCTCCGGTTTCAGCGATTTTCTTTGCGTTGATTCCCATTGTGTTCTTAAACACACACAGCTTACCGCTGACCATGATATGCATTATACTTTTTGTTTTCACTATGTCACTTTGGAGAGCACCGGTTGTCGCACTTATGCCCGACCTTACTCCTCCCAGCATGCGCAGTGAAGGTAATGCTGTTATAAATCTTATGGGCGGTGTCGGCAGTGCTGTCGGCATGGTAGCAGGTACGATTGCGATTATTCTTTGCGGTCTGTTTACGGGCTTGACTTCTGAGCAGATCAAGGCGAATGAAACAGTTTCCTTCCCCTATGTTTTCGCCATCGGTGCGGTTATAATGATTATCGGTATGCTCGTTCTTCTGTTCTTTGTCAAGGAACAGCCCACGAACATCAGACTCAAGGGCGAAGAGAATCAGCAGATGGATGCCGCTGCTCGCAGAAAGGCAGAAAAGGAAGCCAAGAAAGCCGAAAAGGCTGCAAGAAAGGCTATGGTTCTCTCAAAGTCAGAGAGAAAGAGCCTGATATTCATGCTTGCCGCATTGTTCTTCCTGTTCTGCGGCTCGAATGCTATAACCACTTTCTTCTCTCTGTTTGCTCAGGAGATTCTTCATATGATAACCTCCGAGGCAACTATAATTATGCTTATCTTTGCAGTTGTTGCGGCTGTTGCGGCACTTCCGGCAGGTAAGCTCGGAAAGAAGTTCGGCAGAAAAAAGACTATCTTAATGGGTCTTTCGATATTCCTTTCCGCTTTCGTAGTATTCTTTGCAGTGTTTGTAGGAATGCTTGGCAAGCAGGATTTGAGCATATCCAAATATGTTACCGTTAACAATGCTTACATTTCTGTTAACGACCAGCTCAACGAGTACAATGCAGCCCTTTCAGAGAAGGCAAAGGCTGAAGATGTTAAACTTGAAGAGGGCGACACACTTGATATGGAAACCTATATCGAGTACAGACAGGCTGTTGAAAGCGGTGCTGATGTTTCCGCTTACAATACAATCTATGCAGACTTTGATGCTTCTCTGGGTGAAGATGGAGATGCACTGTTCAACAGCGTTACAAGCGTTGCCAAGAGTGTTCTTGACGCAGAAGAGTCTGTAAGCTTCGGCGAAGCTTTAGAGGCAGTCAGCAATACGGTTGCCGGTGTTACAAAGATTCTGAGAGTTCTCATTTATCCCGTTCTTATTCTCGGCGGTGCGGCTAATATGTTTATCACCGTTAATACCCTTCCGCTGGTTCTTGAGATAGGCGGTATTGAGAAGGTCGGTACTTTTACAGGCTACTACTACACAGCAACATTCTCAGCACAGATTGCAACTCCGATTCTCTACGGCTTTATCAGAATGTTTGCGGGAACGTATATGTCGCTGTTCTATTACAGCCCGATTGCGTTTGCGCTATCCATTCTCTGCATCCTCTTCGTACGCCACGGCGAGGCTATTCCGGATGAGGTTATAAAGCAGGCCAAAGAAGAAAACGAAGATTAAAAGATATAGCTGAAGAAGCCCTTCACGCAATTTGCGTGAAGGGCTTTTAAAATTTCAGCTTGCAAAAAATACCGCCGAGCTTTTGCTCGGCGGTAAGTCTTTTGTTATTATGTTTGTTATTATGAATTGCCTGAATAGTTGGGAGCTTCTTTTGTGATGAAAACATCGTGAGGATGGCTCTCGACAAGACCTGCGTTTGTGATTCTTACAAATCTGCTGTTCTCCTGAAGAGCTGTTATGGTCTGGCATCCGCAGTAACCCATACCTGAACGAAGACCGCCGAGAAGCTGGAAAACAGTATCTGAAAGGGGTCCCTTGTAAGGAACACGACCCTCAACACCCTCGGGAACAAGCTTGCGGTTGCCCTCCTGGAAGTATCTGTCTTTGCTTCCCTGAGCCATAGCACCGAGGCTTCCCATTCCGCGGTAGACCTTGAACTGTCTGCCCTGATAGATTTCTGTCTCACCGGGAGACTCTTCGCATCCTGCAACGAGGGAGCCGAGCATTACGCAGTTAGCACCGGCTGCAAGTGCCTTGACGATTTCGCCTGAGTATTTGATACCACCGTCAGCGATAATCGGAATATTGTGTTTTGAAGCGACGTTTGCAGCGTCGTAGATAGCTGTAATCTGGGGAACACCGATACCTGCGATAACACGTGTTGTGCAGATAGAACCGGGGCCGATACCGACCTTAACAGCGTCTGCACCGGCATCTATGAGAGCCTGAGTGCCGTCTGCAGTTGCCACGTTACCTGCGATGACGGAGATGTTCGGGAAAGCAGCCTTTACACGGCTGACGGCAGAGAGAATGTTCTTGCTGTGACCGTGAGCAGAGTCAAGAATAAGTGCGTCGGCCTGAGCTTCTACGAGAGCAGCGGCTCTGTCGAGCATATCGGCTGTAACACCGATAGCGGCAGCACAGAGAAGTCTGCCTTTATCATCTCTTGCGGAGTTGGGGTACTGAACACTCTTTTCAATATCCTTTATTGTGATAAGTCCCTTGAGATAACCGTTGTCGTCAACGATGGGAAGCTTTTCAATCTTGTTCTTCATCAGGATTTCTTTTGCCTGCTGGAGAGTTGTGCCGACCTTTGCTGTTACAAGGTTTTCCTTTGTCATAACATCTTCAATGCGGATTGAGAAATCAGTCATGAAACGAAGGTCGCGGTTTGTGAGAATACCAACGAGCTTGCCGTCGCGGCAGATCGGAACACCGGAGATGCGGTATTTATTCATCAGCTCGTCTGCTTCATAGACATAATTTTCGGGAGCGAGGAAAAACGGGTTTACGATAACGCCGTTTTCGGAACGCTTAACCTTGTCAACCTCAGTTGTCTGCTGTTCTATAGACATATTCTTATGGATAACACCGATACCGCCCTCACGAGCTATAGCGATAGCCATGCGGGATTCAGTAACAGTATCCATAGCGGCAGTCATAATGGGAGTGTTAAGAGTGATTTTTGAAGTAAGTTTTGTAGTTAAGATGATGTCCTTTGGAATTATCTCAGACTTTGCAGGAATCAAAAGTACATCATCAAAGGTGAGTCCTTCTTTTGCGAACTTGTCTGCATTCAATTGCATAAAAACTTTCTCCCTTCATTTTGAAAAATACTCGTTAATTAATAAATTATCTAATTATATCACAGAGTTTGAGGTTGTGCAACAGCCGAGCAAGAAAATTTGGTTAAAACAAGGGGGATAAATTTGTGAAAAACGACCTTATTAAAGAATTTCATCATCCCTGATGCGAGCTTTAGGAAGTCTCCACCTGAAGTGAGCAGCGAGAAAACGAATGATAACAGTCAGCACGGCACCTGCAATAATTGCATATGTGCTGTTTAAATTCCAGAGCAGAGTACATGCGGCGGCACCGGCGATTGAGGCACAGGCGTAGATGTGTTTTACAAATATATAAGGAGTATTTCCTGCGAGCACGTCACGAAGTACACCGCCGCCAACACCGGATATGACACCTACGAAAATGAGCAGAAAAATGCCGTATCCGGAAGAAACCTTATATGCGGTCTGTATGCCAACGACGGTAAAAAAGCCGAGACCTAAAGAGTCCATTAAAAGCATGATAAACTCGTAGGCTCTGTGGTTTTTCACCAACAGCCGTCTGATAGCGGGAATGAACACGACAACGGCACACGCCATGGCAACGACGGCATATACCGGCCGTGCAAACATACCGGGAGGTGTAATTCCGAGTATGAGGTCACGGATTATACCGCCGCCTACCGCCGTGACGACTCCCAGGGTCATAACGCCGAAGATATCCATATTCTTTTTGATTCCGGTCATGGCACCCGATATTGCAAAAGCAACGGTTCCGATTATTTCAATGGCAAAAACAAAAACACTCATAGACTCCTCCGTAACATACAGCCGATAAAATAAATATATCTGAAAATAAAAGAGCACACCTGCAAAGATGAAGCTGTGCTGAGTGTACTCTGTCTTTTTACCGAATTTATAAACCGGGATAACGTTTTTATTATACTGCCGAGAGAAATTTTGTCAAGGCGAATGGGATATAAATAAAAAGTAATAACTGCGTGCAAAATAAAAATAAAAAATATGTTGACAAATTGATTTAGGTGTAATATAATAATCAAGCCTTGCTAATAAAAGTTTGGCAAATAAATGGCGGCATAGCTCAGTTGGCTAGAGCATTCGGTTCATACCCGGAGTGTCGTTGGTTCAAATCCAACTGCCGCTACCATATACGGCCCGGTGGTCAAGAGGTTAAGACACCGCCCTTTCACGGCAGTAACACGAGTTCGATTCCCGTCCGGGTCACCAAAAGATGTCGGACAGCGGAGCTCAGCTCTGTATTTGGCATCTTTCTTTTTTTCGGACGCATAGCTCAGCTGGTTAGAGCGCTTGCTTCACACGCAAGAGGCCCACGGTTCGAGTCCGTGTGTGACCACCAAAAAAATCCAAGTCCTAAGACTTGGATTTTTTTTATCCATTGCGAAAGCAATGGCATATCATCAACGATAGCAAGGCTATCGTTGTATCTCATCAGCCGTTAGGCTGTATATCATCACGCGTAGCGTGTATAAAAATGCTTTCGCAATGATGATATACAACTCCTGCGAAGTTGATGATATGCAATTCCTTGCGCAATTGATGATATACAACGGCAAGCCGTTGATTTTACCGGTAACTTATAGTATAATCGTCGCTAAGGAAGTGATTATATGCCCAAGAATTATTTGCTTATTTATTCTGAACAATTAGCAACTGATGTTGAATTGCTTTGTCAAAATATTAAAGCACCGTCAAATACACTATTTCAAATCCGTAAAAGTTCAAGTAGTGTTTATGCCAATATCCGTGAAGCGAATTATGGTCAAAGCAAGGCAGATATGCTTTCTAAATTTGAAATATCATTGAAAGAATGTAGCGAGACAGAGGGCTGGTTGCAACTTTTATTCAATACAAAATCTATTGATGAAGATACATATAAAAAGAACAGAGACCTTTGCGGTCGCATAAGAAGAATGTTGATTGCAAGTTGTAAAACTTTGAAAGAAAAATGATAATCGGTGAGAAATATGAGTGCGGTTGAATTTTTGTATCTTGACAAACTTAGAACAGATGAGTATTTAGAAAAACTATTTGAAATTTTACACTCAAATATGTCTTTAATAGCACCGACGGGTAATTCGTATAAAGAAGATCTGGAAATGTGGTCTTCAGAAATAATACCCGCATTAAAAAAGGAACAAAGACAAATTGTTTTGATGTATGTTGATAATTCTTTTGCAGGATATTTTCAGTATTATATTAACCTTGATAC
>JAZUNO010000102.1:0-10689 GCA_045604185.1 Acutalibacteraceae bacterium
AGCCTCCATCTTGAAACGGTCAAGTGCCTCACGTGCCTCGGGGACAACACTCTTGTTTGGGCTCTTTGCCATCGTCTTTTACACCCCTTACTTTTAAAAATGTTTTTTGCGTTTGCCTTATTATTGTTGCATTCATCAGGAGCATTATTAATACCAATTTCTTGTTTTTGGGGCATTTTTTGATTAAAAAACGAGGCTCAACGTAATTATAATACGCTGAGCTTTAAATATTATCCGTTGACTTATTCAAACATCATGTTCTCAATAAATAAATCTGAAAAGGTAACGTTTGCTGATAAGTCTGCATAAACGGCATTTTTTGTATAAAGAGAAAGATCGTTTTGCTCGCAAGCGAATTTCACCGTGCCTAAAAGACTGCTGTTATTTACCTCGACGCATTTTTCTGACAGTTCTTTGGGCAGAAGTCCTGTTTTAACGGCATTTTTGATGTTGATTTTTGCGGAAAAACCGCCTGAAATATACATTTTTTCAATATCGTCAAAAGAAACATCTTTAATTTTTAGCAAAGTTATTATTCCTGAATATATTGCGGACTTTGCCAGGAGATATTGCTGTATATCATCTTGATTGATGAAAACACCGTTCGAAATTTCGAAACTTTTGCATTCCAAAAATCCGTTTTTATCAATTTCACCGCAATTGAGAAGCTCTGCAATTATATCAACAAGGCCCGTGCCACAGATTCCTTTTGCAGGGACGTTGCCGACGGTTTTAGTCCCGTCTTTTAAGTAGGAGTATATCGCACCGTTGGTTGCACTCATTCCGCAGGAGATGTTCGCACCTTCAAAGCATGGGCCTGCCGCAGCGGAGGTGCACAGAGCGGAATCTTCCGAGAAAAGCACAATTTCAGCATTTGTGCCAAGGTCGACAAGGAGGCTGTGCTTGCCCTTCTTTGGTAAACCTACAAAATTAAGTCCGGCAACGATATCCGCACCTACAAAAGCCGCAATTGACGGTAACGCTTCAACTGTTTTGATGTTTTTCAACCCGAGATTTTCTGCGTTTTCGGTTCTGCTTTCAAGAAATACGGGTGTATAAGGTGCCACTCCCATGGAAGAGCAGTCAACACCGAAAAACAGATGAAGCATTGTTGGATTGCCTGAAACATAGAGCTTTTCTATGTTTTGAATATTAAACTCGGCAATCATTTCATTTACTTTGGATATAACTGCTTTGTTAAGTCCTGCTACTCCGTTTTTTCGGCAGTAGTCTATTCTTGTCATGACATCTGCACCGTAGACTCTTTGCGGATTCGTGCGTGTGATGACATTTATTATTTTGCTTTCATCGAGTGATACGAGTGCTAGAGCAATAGTGGTTGTGCCTATATCAAGAGCAAAACAAAGATTTTCGGTTAGAGTTTGTGTTTCGTTGGCCCCTGTTTCAGATGTGATTTTGTCGCTGTCGGGAACAAGGACGGATATATCGGAATTTACTTTGTATTGGCAGGAAAGCTCTTCTTTCCCGTTTACCAAAACCGTACATTTTTTGCAAGAGCCTCTGCCGCCGCAAAGGTGTTCAACGCCTTTGCCCGATTCAATCAGAATATCGGATAAAAGCGTTCCCGTTGGTGCATATTTTGTTTTGCCGTCAATTACAATTTTGTGCATAAAACCTATTGTCCTCTATATTCATTAACTATATTTATGACGCTATTATATCACAATATATTTTTGAAATAAATACGGTATATTAGCTTGGTAAAGTTGATTGCAATAGAAATAAACGTATGATACAATATAAATGTATAACAGAATTTAAGGGGTGATGCTATGAAATGTCCTAACTGTAACGGTGAAATCGGCAGGTTTGAACTTGCTCCCAACTGTAAGCATTGCGGTGTGAATATTTTTTACAGTCAGCAGGAGCTTTTGCTGACCCGTGATGCAAAAAGATGTGAGCTCGAATTTGCATCGTTCAGGATTTTGACAGCTAAACTGAAAACTGCATTTATCGGTGGCCCGATTCAGATTCTGCGAATAGTGGCAATGGTTATTGCTATCGGAGTGATATTTATTCCCTTTGCATCGGTCACTGCCGAATTGCCGCTTTTTTCATCAAAATTGAGTTTTGGTGCATTCGGTGTATATCAGGCTTTTTCGGACGGAACCCTTATGGCGATGCTCAACCTCAGGAGCTATATTCCCGATGTTTTTGCTGCAGTTGCGGTTTTAAGTCTGTTCTTTGTGCTTGTTTTTCTTATGGGTCTGGGCGTGTTTATAGCTCTGGTTTTATCGTTTTTTAACATAAGAAAAACCGCAAAGGTGACGTGTGTACTTTCCGTAATCGGCTTTTTGATGAGTGTTGGCGGTGCAGTGACAAGTTTTCTGTTGCCTGCTGTTACTCAAGGCACTTTTATCAGTGCAAGCACGGGATTCGGACCCTTTGCATGCATGGCAGTTTTTGTTTTGATTTTTTTGCTCAATATGCTTGTGATTAAAAAGGATATCAAGGCGGATGTCAAGCAAGTGGATATTGAGCGTGTTGCCCTTCGTAAAAAGATAAAAGAGGGAGAAGTGTCGCTTGACGATTTACCGCTCCCTGTTTTCGAGACTGAGGAAGAGCGGGAGAAGAGACTTGAAAACGAGGCGGCCAGCAAAATTCTTGCAGATAAAGCGAGAGGCGGTGAAAATAATGGCTGATAAAATGGGTTCCAGAAAATATCAGTTTTTGATTTTCGGTCTTTGCAGTCTTATTGCTTTAGTTGCGTGTATGGCTGTGCTGGTTATCACGGCCCGTTCTGTTGAAAAGAGTGAGTCGAGTGCTGCGGAATATGAGACGCAGAGCAAAACAGAGCTCAAAGGTGACTCCACAGAGCTTTTAGACTATCTTAAAACTTTGACAAAAGAGGCAACGGATAACAGATTTATAAAAGCCGATGTGTATACGGATGTTTCGGTTGACGATTCAACTGTTATTGTTCGCAGTGACGACGGAAACGAATCGGAAACTGACAAAAATCTTTTGACATATGCAAAAAACAAAATGCTCTCATCGGTTGACGGATATTATCCGCAGGATTTGAACGGAGTATTCGGCACGGTTTATGAGGGGATGCCGTTAGTTGATTTACCCGCCGATTTTATTAAAGACAGCCGTTTTTCTGTGGGTGAAGCTGATGCAGACGGTAACCCTGTATATGACAGTAATACAGGTGAACTCATAGACAGTGACTATTATTTTATAAAGCTCAGCCTCGATTGCTCAAAGGCGGCAGAAAATGAGACAGTCAGACAAATGTTTTCGCTTGATGAAAGTGGGGATGTTGCTGACAGATTTAAGAAAGATTTGTCAACTGTATGTGTTGTTGACGATGCTCAGGTTAATCTGTCGGAGCTTAATATCAACGCAAAGGTCAATAGATTGAACGATGAAATTGAATACATAGATTTTGAAAAGATTTATGATGTTGTTTCTGATGCAGCCTTTAAAAATGAGCTTGAGTTTTTCGGCAAGAAACAGATTTCTTTCCAATACAGAGTGAATGAAAGGTTTGAATACAGCTATGCAGGAATCAGCTTCCTGCAAGCATCTGTTGCGGTTGAGCCGGGTGACGAAACAGTGCTTTCGGTTAATGCGGTTATTGAAGATGACAGTGAGTATAAAGTAACATTTTCTTCATCGGACAGCACTGTTGCAACCGTTGACGAAATGGGCTATGTAAAGGGTATAAAAGAAACTGATTCACCGGTTACAATTACGGTAACGCTCGAATATCTCGGTGAGAAATTCACAGATGAGTGCCTGGTTTATGTCGGTGAAACTGATATATTATCAAACAGTTAAGGAGGTGTCGGCGTGGTTGGAAAAGAGCTTAAAGAGAAGAAAGAAAACGTAAACGAAGACGGTCAGGTATCGTATTATAAAGGCCGTAATTATGTTGGCGTCAAGGAAACCACATCGTACTTGCTCAATGACTGGTCGAACTCCTTTAACATCAACGCGTTTTCCGAAAGATATATCTGGGACGTTGTCAATATCGACTTTACTGTAAGTGCGGTTATGAATCTTGCGACTACCGCATGGGATATAATAAACGATACATTTATATCCGTTATAGTTGACAATACACGTACGAGAATAGGCAAATTCAGGCCGTATCTTGTAGGCATGCAGTTGCCGCTTACGGTTATTGGAATTTTCACGTGGTTATTGCCGTTGTTCTTTGCAGGTACGGATGGTACACATCTGCCGAAACTTATCTATTACTATTTCTTCCTGATAATCAACGAGACGGCAGGAACGTTTACAAATGTTGCCAAGAGCGGTTACATGTCGACGATTACGCCCAACCCCAATGAACGGATACGGCTTATAACCCTTGCTGAACTACTGACAGGTTATATGGGTGAGGATTTGCCCAGATACATAATGGGCGTGCTGATTGACCTTGTAAACAAAAAGGTAGTTTCGTGGAAGCTAAGTTCTGTGTTTATGGTTATGGGTGGCGGAACGGCCCTCATATCATCCCTTTGTACTTTCTGGTTTTTCATGCAGTCCAAGGAAAGAGTTCCACAGTCTATTGAGAAGCCGAAAATCAGAGAGGGTATGAAAGCGATAGTTTCGAACTATCCGGTACTGTTGATGTGCCTGTCCGAATTTTTGGGCAATTTCTCAATAAGCAAGAGCGAAACGAACTATTTCATTGACGTTTTAGGAAGCTATTCGCTTATAACTATTTTAAATCTGCCGTCATCAATGAACGGAAGCATAAGCTACGGTTTTGTTAAACCGTTAAGAAAACGCTTCTCATCAAAATCACTTTGGATATTCAACGACGTGTATAACAGCGTTTTGTCGATTGCGGTTTTCCTTTTCGGCATGACGAAGAAGAAAACGATGTTCTATCAGACGGTTCCGATGTGTATTGCGTTTGGACTCAAGGAGTGGTTTGCGAAGTGGTCGTGGGGTGTATCGAAAGTTATCAATGCCGACCTCTGGAACGAGGCCATGGATTACTGCGAGTGGAAAAACGGTTACCGTATGGAAGCTACGACGGGTGTGGCAAAGGGCTTGATTTTAAAAATGCAGAGTGCACTTCTCGGTTCGGCCACGAGCCTTATAATGAAGCGCATAGGTTATGTTCAGGGACTTGAGATAGGTACGCAGAACGACAGAACAAAGTTCTGGGAGTTTGCCCTTTGTACAATTGTTCCCACTCTTACGGGTATTCTCAGGATAGTTCCGAAATTCCTCTGGCCCATATCAAGACAAAAGCGTGAGCTTATGTACGAAGAGCTTGCGACAAGACGTCAGGAAAGCGTTATGGGATATGTTGAGAATTTCAGCGAAAGTTAAAATTGAACGGCGGAATATGTTAAAACATGTTCCGCCGTTTTTTGCAATTTTTTATACATAAGTTTTGTTTGCACTTGAGATTTTCCGATTTAAATAATATAATATATTGAATGTATAAAGGCTGAGGACTGTGTCGGGATTCAAACCGACGTGTTTTTGGCCGTTGATGGCAAAATACAGCGAATCCTTTGGGTTTGCGAGTAATTTAACGCAGGATGAGCAGTAAATCAGACTGAAAATGTTTTGATTTGTTTGTATCAATCCAATGGAGAAAGATATGATTTCAAAAAAACTTGAACACATACTTGCGAGAGTACAAAAACCGGGAAGATATACGGGCGGCGAGCTTAACAGCGTGATAAAGGACAAGTCCGCTGTGGAGCTTCGCTATGCTTTTTGTTTTCCTGATACTTACGAAATAGGCTCGTCGCATCTTGGTATGAAGATACTATACTCTTTAGTCAATGCCCGTGATGATGCGTGGTGCGAGAGGGTTTTTGCACCATGGACCGATATGGAGCAGTTGATGCGTGAAAATGGGGTTGAGCTCTATGCGCTTGAGAGTGGTGACCCGATAAAGGAGTTTGACGTTGTAGGATTTACTCTGCAATATGAGCTTTCATATACCAATGTCCTTAATATGCTTGACCTTGCAGGCATACCTTTGCGTTCGGCCGACAGAAAAGGCTTGACACCGCTTGTCATTGCGGGCGGACCTTGCGTCTGTAATGCCGAGCCCATGGCGGAGTTTCTGGATATAACATTGCCGGGTGAGGGTGAAGAGGTGACGAATGAGCTTCTTGACCTTTTGAAAGAGCATAAACGAAAGGGTTCTGACAAGGCTACTTTCCTGCGTGCCGCGGCAAAGATTCCGGGTGTGTATGTGCCGTCACTGTATGATGTGAGTTATAATGATGACGGTACGGTAAGAGCGGTTGCGGCGAGGGACGGAGCACCTGAAAAGGTCCAAAAGCGTATAGTTTCAAATCTTGATACAATGTTTGCACCTGATAATTTTGTTGTGCCGAATACCGAGGCTGTCTTTGACAGAACAACGGTAGAAGTTTTCAGGGGTTGCATACGTGGATGCCGATTCTGCCAAGCAGGATTTTTGTATCGTCCCTTAAGAGAGAAATCTCCGCAGGAAGTTGAACGTCAGTGCCGTGCCATATGTGACAGCAGCGGCTATGACGAGATTTCGCTGTGTTCACTTTCAATAAGCGATTATAAAGGTCTTGAAGAATTGGTAACCAATATGTTGCCGTGGGCAATAGATGAGAAGATAAACGTGTCGTTGCCGTCTTTGAGAGCGGATAACTTCCCTGAGGACCTTGTTGAAAAACTGAACAGCGTCCGCCGTAGCGGATTGACTTTTGCACCTGAGGCAGGAACACAGCGTCTGCGTGATGTAATTAATAAAAATATTACAGAGGACGAGGTTCTGACAGCTTCAAGACGTGCTTTTTCTGGCGGATGGACAGCGGTTAAGCTGTATTTCATGCTCGGTCTGCCTACCGAAACGGACGAAGATATAATCGGTATATCGCAACTTGCTCAGAAGGTTGTTGACGAGTATTACAGAAATCCCGAAAAGCCAAAGGGCAAGAGCGTAAGTGTTTCGGTCAGTGCGTCGCCGTTTGTACCAAAACCGTTTACTCCATTCCAGTGGGAACCGCAGTCGACCCGTGATGAAATTCGTAAAAAGCAGGAGGTTCTGCACCAAAGCAGAAGTACTCGCAAAGTGACAATAAGCAGTACACCGCCCGAATCAAGCTTTCTGGAGGGTGTATTTGCACGTGGTGACAGAAAGCTTGCAGATGTTCTGGAATTGGCTTGGAAAAAAGGCTGCAAAATGGACGGCTGGAACGAGCATTTCAAGTTTGATATGTGGATGCAGGCCTTTGAAGAGTGCTCAATAGATCCCGAGTTTTATGCAAACCGTCGCAGAGATTATGAGGAAGTTCTGCCGTGGGACCACATGGATTACGGCATACCCAAATCTTTCTTTGTTCGTGAGAGCAAGAGAGCACATGAGGAAAAAACAACAGCAAACTGTCGGGAAAAGTGTGCAGGTTGCGGCAGTGACAGACTTAACGGAGGTGTGTGCAATGAAAAATGTAAGACTGTGGTATAAAAAAGAGGGTCTTGCAAAATATGCTTCGCATCTCGACCTTGTGCGATGCTTTTCAAGAGCTGTACGTCGTGCACAGATACCGATATGGTACACAGAGGGATTCAACCCGAAGCCGTACATGACATTTCCGCTTCCGCTTTCACTCGGACAGCAGGGGATGCATGAACCACTTGATATAAGGATAACAGACGAAATTTCCTGTGACGAGATTGTGAAAAGAATGAATTCAACTTTGCCGACAGGTTTGAAAATTGTTTTGGCAGGAGACCCTGTTATGGATTCGAAGGAGATAGCCTTTGCTGAATATTCAGCAGAGCTTGACTTTCAGGATTCGGATAAAGCACAGCGTTTTGCAAAGACGGCGGCAGCCGTAATAGAAAGCGGTGAGCTGATGGCAGAAAAGAAGAGCAAAAAGGGTATAAAGACCGTCAATCTCTGTGAAATGGTGAAAAGCTTCTCGGCTGATGCAGAGAATGAAACCTGTAAAATTAAAACGGTTATATCGGCAGGAAATACTCTCAATCTCAATGTTGAATTGCTTATAGACACACTTGAAAAGGCAACCGAGTGCGAGGATTACGTTCGCTCAATTATACGTGAAAAGTTGCTGACAAATGATATGACAGACTTTTGCTGAAAGAAAAATCCGACGCATAGCGTCGGATTTATTTTCGCTCATATGGATTTGGATTATCTGTAAGTTCAAGCAGATAATCGATACTTGTGTTATGGAAAAGTGCAAGTTTTCTGAGCAACTCAAGCGGAATATTGATTTTTCCCAATTCGTAGTCCGAATATGTTGTTTGTGCAACGGAAAGTTGCTGTGCCATATCTTTTTGGGACAGGTCCTTATCTTCTCGAAGAGCACGAATTCTTTCATACAACATAGTATTCACCCCAAAAACATTTAATCATAACGGAAATACCGTTATTGACTTTTAACGGCATTTCCGTTAAAACATATTTTGAGGTGACCTTGATGGAGTTATACGAAGAGATTATTTTGGAATTTTTAAGAAATGAAGATGTGCGTGTTGTGTTTCCCAAATTATATATAAATCCCACGGAAATTTTAAAATTTGAGAGTTATAAGGCTCTAGAAAGAATTAAAGAAATAATTGAAGATGATACAATAGAGGATGAGGAATGTTTTGTAAAGATTGAAAAAATAGTGCGCACCTTTGAGAAAATAGGAAGTGACGGTGGCTATAGACACGATTTCTAAATGGAAGGTATTTGTTTGTATTTAAAAAAATTTAATTTACCCCTTGCATTATAAAATACTTTGTGCTAAAATACTCTAGCATTTGTTATCCGTCACGAGCCTTCGGCGACGGGGTTTAATGCAAAAGCGGCATTGTCGCAAACATTAAAGCGGGCGGTCCTCTTTCAATTTGTTATGAACGTCTGAAAAATATACGGAGGAAAATAAAATGGATGCACTCAAAATCATTGCACAGGATTCTCTCAAGACGGAAGAGAATATCCCGCAGGTAAAAATCGGTGATACCGTAAAGGTATCGGTTAAAATTCGCGAGGGAGACAGAGAAAGAATTCAGGCTTTCGAAGGAACTGTTATAGCTCGCAGAGGTTCAGGCGTTTCTGAGACCTTCACAGTCCGTAGAGTTTCCTACGGTGTTGGAGTTGAAAGAGTTTTCCCTGTTCATTCTCCCAACGTTGCAAAAGTTGAACTTATCCGTGGCGGTAAGGTTCGCAGAAGCAAGCTTTACTATCTGAGAGACAGAGTCGGTAAGGCTGCAAGAGTTAAGGGCCAGGTAAAATAATCAACAGACGAAGGGTGTAACAGGTTTTGTTACACCTTTTTTCACATAATCCGGGGTAGTGAACCATATGCGCAGGATTGAAGAGTATTGGTATCAATTTGAATATGCAAAGGCTGAAAATGACGAGACTGCGGTTAGCAAGTCTTGGCTTTCGGCATACAATTTTGTTGATTCAATAAAGCTTGCGACGGTTGTGCTCACCTTGATAATTACTTTTTTGTGCAAACCTTTTACTGTTCAGGGAGATTCAATGTTGCCCACGCTGAAAAACGGAGACCGTCTTGCAGGAGTCAGCGTATATAGTGAAATTAACCGTGGTGATATAGTTGTAGTTTCGCTTCCGCATACGGATTACAAGCTGGTTATCAAACGTGTAATTGCTGTTGGAGGGGACACGGTCGATATAGACTTTTCATCGGGAAAAGTTTTTGTCAACGGTGAGGAGCTTAACGAGCCGTATATATATGCCAAGACACTGCTGAAGTACGATGTGGATTTTCCGTTGACTGTGCCCGAGGGACGGGTTTTTGTTATGGGTGATAACCGTAACAATTCGTTGGATTCACGTGCAAGTGAAATCGGATTTGTTGATGAGGATTATATAGTGGGAAAAACTTTTATCAGTTTTGCTCCGTTTAAAATTTTGAAGTAATTTTCTAATTCTTAATGAAAGCTGGCAAAGCTATGGAAAACAATAACAATATAAATATGCGTGAAGACAAGAAGCCCGGCAAGCTGGTTTATAACATGTATGATATAGTTTCCGTGGTTGTTACTGCAATGGTGGTAATCTTTGTTGTTTTTACTTTTGTGACCCGTATTCTCGTGGTTTCGGGCGATTCGATGTTGCCTACTTTACAAAATGCAAACAGCGTTGCGGTAAGTTCAAGTGAGCATAGCTATGAGTACGGTGATATCGTTATAATAACCCAACCTAACATATTGGAAAAAACGCTGATAAAGCGTGTTATAGCGGTAGGCGGTCAGACAGTTGATATTGATACGCAGACGGGAACAGTCTATGTGGACGGCAAGGCTCTTGACGAGGACTACACGCTTGAGCCGACATATGAAAAGGGCGACATGGAATATCCGCTATATGTTCCCGAGGGGTATATTTTTGCCATGGGAGACAACCGCAACCGTTCGTCGGACAGCAGAATGAAGATTATCGGCCTTATTGATGAACGTTATATAATGGGCAAGGTTTACTTCAGGGTAGCGCCGTTTGGTCAGTGGGAAGTTGACTGATTTTTTAAGTGAATAAAAGTAAAACGTACAGTCGGTGATTTGCCGATTGTACGTTTTTGTTATTTGTCAGCCAAGGTATTATATCTCACTTGATTTTTTTTATATATACAATTATAATTTATATATATATCTTGTTTTAAGAGAGGGGTATGGGCCAATGGAAGAAAATAATCTTTATGTGCAGTGGTTTCCGGGCCACAT
>JAZUNO010000103.1:0-34713 GCA_045604185.1 Acutalibacteraceae bacterium
AGTCGGTGCTTTTGTTTTTTATGCTCAAAATAGGGATATAACACAACAAGCACACCCACTCGGCCAGATGCCGAGTGGGTGTGTAGTTTTAACTCTAATATATTTACGGAAATTAAAACAGGTTACCAACAGCAATCAATAGCTTTCTTATAGCTCCGATAACGCCGTCAACATAATGATCAGGTCCAAGTTTTATTGTTGCTGTGAACTGCTCATCTGTTGCACCCATAGCCTTTGCTATAAACTGCGGAATGTCCTTATTCCTGACCGTCTGTCCTTCCTCGATAAAGTCATCTGTACCGTAAACGCATACAGGAACATCCGCTATACTGTGGTTTCCTATTGTGTATTTATACTCGCCGTTTCTGTAAACGATTCTGCCCGTTTCATGGTCCGCTGTAACAATAACAATTGTATCACCGTCAGCTTTTGCAAAATCTACGGCTGCTTCAACTGTTTTATCAAATTCAAGCATAGCCTCGGTCATGTTTTCTGCATCCTTGTCATGCGAGTGCTTGTCAATGTGAGCACCCTCGACCATGAGGAAGAAGCCATCTTCGTTATCAAGTCTTTCAATAGCCTCGGTTGTCAACTCCGAAAGCGTAGGAGAGTTGCTACTGTTAGCTCTTTTCCAGATTTCCGAATCAAACTGTCCGATACTCTTCTGTCCGTCTTCAAGGGCATTGAGTTCAGCCCAGTTATTAACCATGACATACTCTGTGCCCTCAAGGCTTTCGTCTGTGAACTCACCGCTGTTTCTACTCCAAATAAGGTCTATGCCCGACTGCGCCTGCTGGACTGCAATGGCATCACTGCTTCTGCTGTAAGTATGGGCCGAAAAGGTTGACGGAGTTGCTCCTGAGTTTGAATCGGATGTTACTACGCCCGTCTTCATGCCAAGCTCCATTGCAAGCTCACAAAGATTCTTCGGCACTCTGATAGCAAAAGGATCAAAGAAATAAACACCAATTGCTCCGATATATGTTCTGACTCCCGTTGCAAGTGCTGTTCCGCCTGCGGCACTGTCTGTAAATCTTAACATAAAAGAACTCGTGTTGGAAAATCCGTAATACTCAAAACCGTTCTCTATAAACAGCTCTTTCTCTCCGCTGACCTGCTTGCACATCTCCCAATGGTTATAGCCCATACCGTCACCGATAAGAAGAATAACATTTTTGGCCTGTTCCACTTCTCCTGTCTGTGCATTTACAACACCTACGCTCAACGCACTAAAAAGCAGTGCAATAACCGCAAGCAGAGAAACTGCTTTTTTTACTGTTTTGTTTGACATAGAAAAATCTCCTCCTCTTTTTTTCACGACTAGTCTACAAATAAATTATAGCACTTTTTTTGCTTTCATCAACTGTTTTTTCACGTCTTTAATGCCGAAACGGCATCCGTTATAGTCTTTTCATCTGCTTCATTTGAGTATTTGTCAACCTCGGCTCTGTCCCGAGGTCCGTGTGTCAGGCACCCCGCTCCGCCTATACAACCGCCCGAACAAGCCATTCCCTCAATAAAGTTGCCCGGACATACATCTCTGCTCACCTTGAGCAAAGCCGTACGGCACTCATCTATACCGTCGCAGACAACCGGCTTATAGTCAAAATTATCAAATCCGTGTTCTTTTATCCCCTGACGAACTGCATCCGACAATCCGCAGCTTCGTGCAAAAATTCTGCCGTAATACGAAGCGTTATTGAGACGTTCCTCCTCAAGCTCCGTTATCTCGATACTCCTGCCGTCAAACAGAGCCTGAAGCTCCTCGAATGTTATTGCACTGTCTATAAACGGACGTACAGTCTCAAGCTGAACTTCCATTTTTTTCGCTGTACACGGACCTATAAAAACAACCTTGCAGGTCGGGTCTTTCTCCTTAAGATGCTTCGCTATAGCAGCCATGGGAGATAAATTGTGCGATATTGTATCGGCTAACTGCGGGAACTGCTTTTTTACATAGTCTACAAATGCAGGACAGCATGAACTCGCCAAAAAGCCCTTTTCGCAGAGCTCCTTTGACTCATCAAACGCCACTATATCTGCTCCCAACGCTGCCTCTGCGACATCATAAAAGCCCAATTCTTTTATTCCGCTTATAACCTGACCTAGTTTTGCATAGGTAAACTGGCTCGAAATTGACGGTGCAACCACTGCATAAACTTTATATTTTGTGTTATTCTCGCTTCCTTTTATCATGTCAATAACGTCGAGAATAAACGATTTATCCATAATCGCACCCCATGGGCACTGATACACGCAGGCACCACAGGAAATGCATTTATCATTATCTATTTTTGCAGCCTTGTCCTTGTCCATAGATATCGCCTTTATCTTGCAGGCTTTTTCACACGGACGCTTATTATTTGCAATAGCACTGTAAGGGCACACCTTTGCACACATACCGCATTCGACACATTTTGACTTATCAATATGCGCTTTTTGTCGGACATCGAAAGTTATGGCACCGTGTCTGCATACGTCCTCGCAACGATGTGCAAGGCAGCCCCTGCAGGCATCCGTCACCTCGTACCCCCCAACGGGACACTCGTCACAGGCAACCTTTATCACCTCTATAACATTAGGATTGCTTTTGTCACCGCCCATAGCAAGTTTCACTCTCTCCGAGAGAATCGCCCGCTCCTTGTATACGCAACAGCGTATTGTGGGCTCGGGGCCTTTTGCGATAGTTTTCGGTATATCCAGAAGATTTTCATACAACGTATTATTAAAATAGTGTTTTGCAACCTCACGCAAAACCTTATATTTAAGATATTGCACTTTGGTATCAAACTTTCTTAATTTCTTAATGCTCTCCATTAACATCATCCCTTCATTTATGGCAGCAAGGATATTATACATTTAAATGTATTACTTTTGATGTTAACAGAGAACTTATACACCTTATGTTTATGGAAACAAAGGGACTTATTGAAAGGGCGTTTGGAAAATTTTTCCATTAAAAAACACGCTTTGAAAAAATCAAAGCGTGTTTTGTCTTTTTATTTCTCTTTTTGATTTTTTATAACCTTGAGACGTGAAAAATCTTCTCTTTCCTTTTCTTCAAGTGCCTCGGTTATATATTTTATGGTTGCGGTAAACTGCGGAATCATAATATTGTTCAGCGCATTGGCTCGCTTCTGGGTTTTCTTTATCGCATCCGCAAGTCGGTAGACATTATTTTCAATCTCCGCCAACTGTGCCGTCATACGCTTAACCTCGATAAAACTCAGGTATGCTTCATCGAGCATGGAGTTTGTAGAATAAAGACCGTAGTATATACCCGGCTTCTCATCACCGAGAGTTACCACCGGCAATTCTACTCCCATAACGCTTCGCAGGTCTATGTTAAGCGAATTGTCAACGGGGGTTGCCTGCGCAAATTCCGCACACATGCCCAAGGTAACATTGGCTCTCTGAAGTGCTTTGTATGCCTTGGAATAGGTTTCATCTATGTCCTTTTGTATCTGCGACGCTCTGTCTATAAGCTGCATCATTTCACGCACAAGTATATTACGCTTACGGTCAAGAAGGTCGTAACCGAGCTTTGCAAGGTCAAGCGATTTCTTCGTGCTTATCAAATTGCTCTTGGTGGGAAAAACCTGTGCCATTGATGCCGCTCCTTTCAAAAATTTTAATTTTTATTTCATGCCTTGTAGTGCTTTTCGAGAACTTCTTCATCAACACGGTCAAGCTCGGATTTCGGGAGCATGGAAAGAAGCTCCCAGCCTAAATCAAGAGTTTGCTCAATAGTTCTGTTCTCGTTATAGCCCTGATTTATAAACTTCTCTTCAAACGCACGTCCGAACTCCATGAGCTTCTTGTCGGCACTCGAGAGCTCATCCTCACCTATAACCGATGCCAGAGCTTTGGCATCCTGCACTTTCGCATAAGAAGCAAAGAGCTGATTAGAAAGCATGCTGTGGTCATCTCTTGTATATCCCGCACCGATTCCGTCTTTCATAAGACGTGAAAGTGACGGAAGAACACTTACAGGCGGATATATTCCCTTATAGTCAAGTCCTCTGTCAAGAACTATCTGCCCTTCCGTGATGTATCCCGTAAGGTCTGGAATGGGATGAGTTATATCATCGTTGGGCATGGTGAGTATCGGTATCTGTGTAACCGAGCCCTTTTTGCCGTCTATTATTCCTGCACGCTCATACAGAGATGCAAAGTCTGAATAAAGGTATCCGGGGAAGCCCTTTCTGCCGGGGATCTCTCCTTTGGATGAGCTGAATTCACGAAGTGCCTCCGCATAGGAAGTCATATCTGTCAAAATAACAAGAATCTGCTTGCCAAGCTCAAAAGCCAAGTACTCAGCCGCAGTCAATGCACATCGGGGAGTTATAATTCGCTCAATAATCGGGTCATTTGAAAGGTTTAAAAACATCGTGACCCTATTCATAACATTAGCGTTTTCAAATGAACGGCGGAAGTATTCCGCAACGTCATTCTTAACACCCATAGCGGCAAAAACTATAGCAAAGTCATCACCGTCAGCAACATTTGCCTGGCGCACTATCTGAACAGCGAGTTCGTTATGCTTCATACCTGAGCCTGAAAAAATCGGCAGTTTCTGCCCTCTGATAAGAGTAGCAAGAGCATCAATAGACGATATTCCCGTGTTTATATAGTTCCTCGGATATACTCTGGAAACAGGGTTTATCGGTGAACCGTTGACGTCACGGCTACATTCAGGATAGATGTCCCCCAGACCGTCTATGGGGCGGCCCAGACCGTCAAACACCCTGCCGAGTATCTCGGGTGAAAGCTTCATCTCCATAGGTCTGCCTGACAGTACGGTAGTACTGTTTTTCATAGATATACCGCGTGTGCCTTCAAACACCTGGATAACTACCCGCTCGCCGTCTATTTTAACAACACGTCCGGCTCTGGCCGTACCGTCGTCAAGACGCAGTTCAACCATTTCTTCATAGCTCGCATTCTTTACGCCGTCGAGCACAACCAGCGAGCCGTTTATCTGATTTAAACCGATGTGTTCAAGTATCATAACTTATCATTCCTTTGTTCTTTCGGTTTCAAAATAAATATCACAAACCGGTAAGGCCGCGAAAAAACGGGCAAGACAAGGCGCAGGGTTCTGCAAAAAAGGAGCGTACTTTGTGTACGTGACTGCATTTGCAGGTTCCTGCAACACAGTATTGCACGAATTTTTCGGGGTCTTACTATCTGAGCAACGGGTCGAGAGCTTTATCTATCTCTCTCCTGTAATCCTCAAACATCTCCAATGCATCGTTGGGTACGTCATACTTCACCTTAACAAGTTTATCGAATAATCCGAGACCCGTAATCTTTGAAATCGGCACCTGCTTTGCAACAACGTCACGGCACTTATGATACAGATAAAGTATAATCTCCATCATCTTCATCTGCTTTTGCAGAGGAACATAGGTGTCCTCCTTATGAAATGCGTTCTGTTGCAGGAATCCGACCCTGATAACACGTGCAATCTCAATAATAAGCTTCTGGTCATCGGGCAAGACATCCGCACCGATAAGCTTTACTATCTCCATAAGACTGCTCTCTTCAAGCAACAGAGAACATATCTCATCACGGTAGCTCAAAAACTCTGCACCTGCGTTTTCGTAATACCAATCGGACAAATCGTTTATATACTCGGAATAGCTCGTATTCCAATTGATTGCAGGATAGTGACGGGCATAAGCCAAAGACTTATCAAGTGCCCAGAAACAACGTGTGAAACGCTTGGTGTTCTGGGTTACGGGCTCCGAAAAGTCCGAACCCTGAGGCGATACAGCACCGATTATTGTTATCGAGCCCTCACTGCCACTGAGCGACTCAACATAGCCCGCTCTCTCATAAAATTCTGACAGACGTGACGGAAGATATGCAGGGAATCCCTCATCTGCAGGCATCTCCTCAAGACGTCCCGAAATCTCCCTGAGTGCCTCGGCCCATCTCGATGTGGAGTCTGCCATTATAGCCGTGTGATAGCCCATGTCTCTGTAATATTCGGCAAGCGTGATTCCCGTATAAATAGATGCCTCACGTGCCGCAACGGGCATATTTGATGTGTTGGCTATCAGAACAGTTCTGTCGGTCAAAGGTCTGCCCGTACGGGGGTCCGAAATCTCGCTGAACTCCGTCAATGCCTGAGTCATCTCGTTTCCACGCTCGCCGCAACCGACATATATGATTATATCTGCATCGCACCACTTGGCAAGCTGATGCTGTGTCATCGTTTTGCCCGTTCCGAATCCGCCGGGAATTGCCGCCGCTCCGCCCTTTGCAACAGGGAAAAGAGTGTCTACAACACGCTGGCCCGTTATCAGCGGTCGCTCACAAGGCAACCTCTTTTTGACGGGACGCGGTATGCGGATAGGCCAACGCTGACAGAGTGTCAGTTCATGCACATTGCCCTTTTCGTCCTCAATTTTTACTATTGTATCGTTTATTTTATATTTGCCGTCGGGTGCAGTATAGATAACCTTACCTTTCAGTGACGGCGGCACAAGAAATCTGTGTGCCACAACGGGAGTTTCCGGACACTCACCATAAATATCACCGCCTGACAGAGTGTCACCGGTCTTTACAGTTACCGTTACCTCCCACTCTTTCTCCTCATCGAGTGCAGGTTCAGAACAGCCGCAAGCTATAAATGCACCGTGATGCTCCGCAATAGCCGAAAGCGGACGCTCTATTCCGTCGAATATATTTCTTATGATTCCCGGGCCTAAGGTTGCACACATTGCACCGCCCGTTGCATAAACAGGTTCACCGGGTTTAAGGCCGGTGGTTTCCTCATAGACCTGGATTGTTGTTTCCTCTTTATCAAGACGGATTACCTCGCCGACAAGACGCTTCTCACCGACGTAGACCATTTCCATCATACTAAGGCCCGTTTCGCCTTTTACTGTAACGACAGGTCCGTTTATTCCGTATATAACATTATTCTCGAACAAGTCGCTCACCTCCGTTTAACGTGGGTTCCACCACGCTGAAATTAAAGCACAAATGACATTCCCGAATTTCTCAAAAACCACTCTTTTTGGGCCTCCAGACGGGTCTCAAGTGTGTCGTCAGCCATAACCTTACCGTTTTCCGCCTTGCAACGGCAACCACCGATAACGATTGAAGAATCGGTTTCAACGGTACACTCTCTGCCGAAAGCCTCCGCTATGGCCGAAGCGTACTTTTCATCCTCTGCTTTTACGTATATGACGACTTCACCGCTCTTGAATTCTTTTGCGAACTCAACGGCAGTCTTCTTCAGGAACTCCTCGTAAGCCTCAGTGCGTGTAAAGGCCAAAAGCTTGTCACGTGCCGAATCAAAAACTTTTTTGGTTATCTCTGCCCTCTTCTCATTGAGTTGGGTACGTTTTTCAACGGTATTGTGTGCAATGGTACGGTTGCGCTCCTGTTCATTCAGCTGAACCTCACGTGCGACCATAGCCTTTGCCTGAGCTCTTGCCCTGTCTCCGGCTTTCTTGAGTCCGATATTCAACATATCCTTGTTCTTACGGGCAAGCTCTTCATGCCTGTCCTCAGCGTCCTGATTTATCGCATCAAAAAATTTCGCAACTTTTTCCTGTTGATTGAGCATCGGTTACACCTCAAATCTTTATGCCGATAGCGTCTCGTACATATCTGGTAATTGAATCGCTGTTGCTTTGTGAGCCGTGACGGTCAGGTATCTCAACCACAAGCGGTTTATCATGTGTCTTTTTAATCTCAAAAATGAAATCCTTACACATATTGCAAAGTGGCTGTGTTATAAGCACCATTCCAACACTTTCATCTCGGAGGCAAAGATTCAACGCCCGCTCAACTCCCTGAGCATCATGAACAATCTCTCCCTCAATGCCTGCCAAACGCATACCGACAAGCGTATCAACGTTATCGCTTATCAAATAAAAACGCATCTTCTCTGTTCCTTCCGGCCAAATCAGACCTTATTAAGAATAAGGATGGAGATAACAACACCGTAAAGTGCTATTGATTCACCAAGTGCAACGAAGATAAGTGCCTTACCGAAAGCTTTGGGGTCTTCACTTGTTGCCGCTATAGCAGCAGGGGCACCTGCCGCAACAGCAATACCGCCGCCGATACCTGCAAGACCTGTAACAAGACCTGCCGCAAGAAGTCCGAGACCCTTCGATGTGCTGTCTGCAGGAGCTGCTGTCTCTTCAGCTGCTTCTGCTGTCTGAACTGCCGCTGCATCTGCCGGAGCGGCCTGAGCCTCAAGAGCGGATGCACCCATAGCACAACCTGCAACAAGCAACACAGCAACTAAAAATGTTGCAAGATTCATTCTCATTGATTTCTTCACGGGCTGACCCTCATAATGCTTTTTCATTGTATAAACAACTGATGCGAGAATCACCGCTACGGGAACAATAGCCATTAAAGAATAAAGAAAAGTTGTCATTTTTGAAAACCTCCAAATTAGTTTTTATTAAATAAAGCCTTAGCTTTTGTCTTTACCGTATCTTTTGAACGCTCAAGTCTGACAGGCTCAAACGCACGTCCGCCACCGTCATAGAATCGGCTGAACATCTCATAAAACTCAAGACGCAGACCCTGAATGCCGGTCAACAAGCCCTCAAGAGCTATAACAACGATATTTCCTATGATTATAACCGGTATATTCTCGCCCTCACTGCCGAGTGTGAAAACAACCATCATCATACTCGCATGGACTATAACGAATGCACCCACACGCAGGAAAGAAACCGTATTGCTGAAATATGACAAAATGTACTCTATCAACTCAAAGATGTTCTGGAGCACAAAATCCATAACACTTTCAGGCTTCCAATGGGGATGCTTGTCTATGATTCCGATAAGAATTTCTTTCATAAACAACAGCACCGCACAAACGCCCATAACACTGAATATCACCGCATTGGGAAGAATCGTTCTGCCCGTCATAAACGATATGCAGAATGCAACACCTGCAAGGTAAATCACTATTCCCACAAGGCCGTTGTTACTGAATATTGCCTCGCCTATCTTCTTATGCTTCAGGCATGAATAGATATTCAACAGCATCGCCAGAACCACAAGCACAATTCCTATTCCGATTGCAAAAAGCAAAACCGTGTTTATCGACTCCATAACGCTCAACGGCTTTGACTCCCAACCCAGAGCGTGATATACGGGGTCAAGCATATGCTCATATCCGAATACCGAACCGAACACAAATCCGAATACCGCACTCGAAAGTCCGCACGGAATGATTATTCTCGCAAGTGCCAGCTTTTTGACTTTCCAGCCGAGAATACCCAGCAAAAACAGCACAAGTCCCTGACCGAGGTCACCAAACATTATACCAAACAGAACTGTATACGTTACGGCTACAAAGCCGGTAACGTCAATATCCGAATATGACGGCAGACCGTACATATCCACAAAGTATTCATACGGCTTGAAGATTGCAGGGTTTTTAAGCTTCACCGGCGGAGATTGCTTTGAATCAGGCTCACTCGCCTCAACCTCGACATCGGTTATCGCCTCTGCTGTTTTCTCAAAGGTCGCAACATGACTTGCAGGCACCCAGCCGACATAGAAGAAATACTTGCTGTGACACGCCGCATATCTGCGCAGGTCAAACACAGTATTCAAATCAATGAGCCTTGTGTAAATCTCATTACACTTACTGCGGTTGTCACGCCATATGCTTGCCGCTTTCTCATCAAGCTCCTTTATACCGCTCTCGATTATCTCTATATTGTTCTCGAGTTGAGCTATAATCTCCTCTGCAGTACCTACCGCTCCCGGGATATGCAGTCTCTCAAAATACAGACTCGCAAAAATACCGTCAACCTCATCTATACGCTCTCTCGGTGCACAGTAGAGTCCCCAATAATCCGTTTCATCACTCGAGCACGGAATGAAAAGGACATATGGATTGTCGTTGTAAGACACAAGTTTTTCAAAGCTCTCTATAGGCATATGGCCAAAGCGTGTCTTTGTAAACTTACACTCGAAAATCTCTTCGAAGCTTACATCAAAACCCGTAAAATGTTCAAACTGCCCTATACCGTTGCGGCACTGACGAAGCTGGTCCTCAAGCTCACTGCGTTGAGCATGTATGGCTGAAAGCTCACTGTCAAGCGCATCTATATACTCTTTCGTCTGCTCGTCGGGCAACACTTCACGGAATTCCGTTCCGACTATACTCGGATTCGGGGCGGACTCGTTTTCCCTTATCAGCTCTTCTATCTTCTGTATAGTCGAAGCATACGGGTTTTCTTCCGCAAGTGAGGTGTATCCCATTGTAGCCGACATATACTGTATCGCCTGCTCCGGCTGGAAATTGCCATCTACACAGCAAGCAGAAATAAAGTTGTTAAGCTGGGAAAGTGGCCCCGTAACTTTTACAAGCTTCATCTTTTCAATTGCCAACAGTTATCACCGTCCTCTGTATTTCAAAAACGTGCAGACCGTCAATCTCCTGCACCGACAAGGATTTTTCTTATCTCTTCCGAGGGAATATTGTAACGTATGCCCTCGATTATATGTGTAAGGTTGCTTACCTCGTTCTCCGCAAGCCTTACAAAGCAGAGCATTACGATACTTGGAGTTGACGAAAATCTGATTTTGCTTTTGCAAAAATCATATCCCAATTTTCGTGCAACCTCCTCCACCGAAGCTCCGTTTCTTAAACCAAAAGCCTCATAAGGTGTTCCCTTAAGCGTCTTTAATGCAGCCTCGGCACTGTCTGCTCCGAGAAAACGCTCCATCTGTTTTTCGCTCATGCTTCCGTTTGGTAACATCATATTGCGAAAAACCGCCTGTGGCATGTCCAGAATACGTTTTATACGGTATCCCGAAACAATATTTTCCAAATCCACCAAAAAGGCAAGCATCTGCTGAAGTTCTTTCTTTGTTGCTCCTTTATAGCATCTCTTTATTCTGTCAGCACTCGACGAATAAAAGAACTTATTCAGAGCAAGCTCCATGCCGAAAAAATCCGGATTGCCTTCTTTCCCTCGGGATGTAAAAGGCTCAAGAACTGCCTTGTACGCCGAACCCTCAACGGTACTCATAAAAGAATCTATATCGTCTACTGACTTTAAAGCCTGAACATCTATATCAGAGTGCCTTGAGAAAAACTCAGGCATTCTTCTGGGAAATTCGTCGGGATGAGTACGGTCGATTCTGCGTATGGCATGAAGCAACAAATCAACGTCACTCTTCATCACAAAATGCTCATAAAACGTATCCCCGATAAACTTTTCATACCTGCAAAGCGAAGCATACTGCTCAAAAAGTCGGTCCTGAATAAGACTTTCAATCTGTCTGCGGTGCAACGCACCCATTGTCAAGCCTTCAAAAACCGAAGAATAATCGGTGTGTGCCTTGAGATACGCCGCAACTTCGCTGACTGTACGGCAAGACAGAAGCTCATTGTAATTCTGTGCTGTCAGCCTATGCCCGTACATCGCTCTCGCTTTGGCTAACACGGAATTGGCCGCCAATGACACACCCACTGCACACACTCCCTTTCATAGAAAATAGCAATTCTTATTAATCCTCAAGCGCTCTTTTGGCAAGAGTTTCGGCCCACTCCTCGCCGTTTCGTTCATACATATCGCTCAAGTGCTCCGAAATATCCGCCGCACGACGCTCAAGCTCACGCAACGACTCATTTATCTTTTTTCGGTTTTCATGTTCATTTTCTTCAATAATTCTTCTCGCCTGTTCCTGATGCTCCTGCTGCATCTTTTCAGCTTCAACAGCAATTTCGGCATCAATCTGCTCTGAATACTGCCTGTCCTCACGGGTTCGCTCTCTGGCTCGCTTATCCATATCAACTATGGTTCTTATGATGCTGTCCAATCGGTCACACCTCTTTTATATCTTGTAATTTTAATTATATGCAAATTGTATTTTTCTACTAAATTATATCACTACCGCCCAAAAAGACAATATGCAAATCTTATAAACAATACCCCTTAATTTTATCTAATTTTGTCATCAAAACTACATATAAAATAAAGGCGAATCCCGCCGCAAAGCAAGATTCGCCTTTGTTTATTTAAGTGCCAATGTTATAAGCAAAGCACCGTACAAGCCCAAGAGATTTAAAAGGTTATAAATTATACCTATTACCATAAGTTTTCCTCTCCCAATAGGCTCTCTTCCTCAGCCAGACCGCACTCCTTTAAATAAACATCTGCCGCTTGTGCCGCCGCTGTGAATGAATTGTTCTTCCAATAATTCACAATGCCTACTACCCATGCAAAAATTATGCTGAGTACAACATACAACTTCTCGTTATCAACCTCTATAGGAATTTTTCCCGCAGAAGTCAACGCAATATTAACCAGCGATACCGCCATGAGCACCAATCTCACCCATGTTCCTACCGATACGCCGCTGATGTTTGTAAGAATATCTTTGATTTTTGCCATTTTAAACTCCTCCGTTAATCATTAAAGATACCAGCGCCGCTGCCGCCGCACCGATAATCCCGTAGATAACCTTGTCCCACATTTTTCCCGGACGTGTCTTGAGTGCCTCAATCGACTCTCTTAGCCGTCCCAGCTCAACAAGGACATTGTCGATTTTTGTGGTTACCTCGCTTTGTGTTTTGTCAATACGATTCGTCTTGTGATACAGATTCTTTATGTCGTCCTCACACTTGCCGATTCGCAGTTCAAGAGATTCAAAGTCCACGCTACACCTCCGTCAGACTGCTTATTGCTACCCAGCTCGATATTTCGCCGAGTAAAGCTTCCTGCACTCCGTTATTGGTCTGTATTTTTGTCACCGTGTGCTTTTTCGGTGCAAGCTGTTCCTTGGGGATTGTCTTGCCTCTCGCTGTAGATAATCCGCCGTATATTGCACCGCTTTTAATCGTGACAGCAGAGCCTACCGCTATGCCCTTTTTAGCCAGACTTACAAGCTGTAAGTTATCAGCCCAGACGTAGCTGTTAATCTCCTTGAGCAAAATCTTGCCGTTTGCATTCACAGCTTTAACCGTGTGGTTTCGGAGTTTGACCCAAGCAGGGATTATTTGTCCTGTAGCGTAATATTTGCCCGTTATCTTAACGGTGTCTCCTACACCGATTTTCGCAACGGCGGAAGGCACTGATGACAACTTTTTAAGCCCGTAAAAACTTGCTATCGCACTCGCTATAGCCTGACCGCATTTCTTCTGTCCTGCGGCAGTTACTACCTTGTTGCGGTCTGAGGCTGTATCTATAAACACAGTCTCGACTAACAGCGACTGACATCTGACAGAACGGACAAAGCCGAAATAATCGACATTACCCGACATCTTGATTTTAGCTCCTCTGTCCCTGACGCCGAGCCTTGCAGCTATGCTCTTGGATATTGCTGCCGCAAGGTGTTTTCCCGTCAGGTTCAGGCTCTTGTGATAGACTTCAGAGCCCGTTCCGCCACCTGCGTTAAGGTGGATTTCAAGAGCTAAATCATAACCGCCCTTGTTTATGTAGTTGATACGGTCAGTAAGATATGCTTCTCCGTTGTAGTTGATAACGTCAACCTCGCAGCCATATACCGCCAGTGCTTCACCTGCAAACTTTCCTATCTCTCTTGCAAGCCTGTATTCATGGTATCCGCCGCCGACTGCTCCGCTGTCATAGCCGCCCGACTTTGATTTGCCGTGTCCTATGGATATTGCTATCTTCACAGTACCGCTCCTCTCCGGGTAAGCTTCAGCTCTTCCCTGTTGGTGATTTCTTTTTGGACCTCATACCAACCGTCAGCAGAATCCACATCAACGCAAGGATATGCCTTCACACCGTCAAGAGTTACAAGTTTGCCCTCGTCAGCTATAAGACGCACACGTTCGGTGTATTCAACACCGTCAAGCGGTTTGTTTGGGGATACGGTTGTTCCACCGTCAAGTCTTATTGTTTTATATAATGATTTTATAGTCATGTTGTTCACCCCGCATAATTGTAATTAATTGTCGCGTTTACAGCACCCCACGGGGCATCGGGAATTTCATCCTCATCCCAAGGTACATTGATTGTTGTAAGGTTATCGCATCCCGTAAAAGCGTCTTCAGCTATATAATATAGCATCCAATCATACTCATACGGCGTTCCTGCAAAAGTGATAGTTGTTAAGCCTTCGCAGTTCGCAAAGGCGACGGTATTAATAATTTCCAGTTTGTTTGAGAAAGATATCGAAATCAAGCTTTCACACAAATAAAAAGCAAAAGCCCCTATTTCTGTTACCCCGTCGGGCAAAGATGTTAAAACCATGTTTTTGCAACCGTCAAAGGCGTTGTCTCGAATGCGTGTTAAATCACTCGGCAAGGTTATATTTGTTACAGTTCCCTCGATAACCTCTTTCAAGGGAATAGAGTCAATAGCCGCAGACAGCTCACCCGACTTTAAAAGTGCCGTTTTGCCCGTTTGTGTTCGGATGGAGTCGCAAGCGTTCTTATAGTCTGCTCTCGGTACAATGATATAATCCGTCATCACATAGCCACCTCCGAAGCATCAGTGAGGCTGTTAAGCACCGCATTAACGATTGTATTTTTGTCAGATTCGGTCAGGGTGTATGGGTCTCCCTTGTCTCCCTTTAAAGCATTAAGTTGTTCTTCTGTGAAGTCTTGATAAGTAAACGGGTCGCCTTTGTCGCCTTTAACGCCCTGCTCTCCTTTGTCGCCCTGTTCTCCTTTTAGCGCCGCAAGCTGTTCTTCTGTAAAATCAGCATAAGTGAACGGGTCGCCTTTGTCGCCTTTAACACCTGCATCCCCTTTTTCTCCCTGGGGGCCTCGGATAGAACCTACATTTTCCCATTCAGATTCGGTCTGTGACCAAACATAGAGGTTGCCTCCGACAAGGTAAGAGTCTCCAACTCCTCCCGTAGGATGAGCAGAAAAAAGTTCTTCAGAAGTATCATACGAACCCAAGATTGTAACGCTTGTTCCGTCATCTCCCTTTTCGCCCTTTTCGCCCTTTTCACCTTTCAGAGTCTCAAGCTGTTCCGACGTGAAATCCTCATAAGTAAAAGGGTCTCCTTTTTCTCCTCTGTCTCCCTTTTCCCCTTTTTCTCCCTGCTCGCCTCTGATTCCCATGTCACCTTTGTAGCCTCTTGGACCTCTTGCAACAGAAAAAGAGAATTCGTTACCATTTTTATCATAAACTTTTATTGTAGGTATATTTGTCATGCGATCACGCCTCCCGTAATAAATTCAAGTGCTTCCCCGTCGGTGTTTTCTTCTTCGACCTCGTACCAACCGTCAGCACAATCCGCATCAATGCAAGGATATAAGTTTGTGCCGTCAAGAGTTATGAGCTTTCCCCCGTCGGCTATAATTCTTACACTCTCGGTATACTCAACACCGTCAAACGGTTTGTTTGGAGATACCGTTACTCCACCGTCAGGTCTTATAGTTTTATATAACGGTTTTATAGTCATGCTGTACCTCCGATATAATTGTAGTTAATTGTCGCATTTGTCGCTCCCCACGGGGCATTTGCAACTTCACCCTCTGCCCACGGCACGTTGATTGTGGCAAGGTTAGAACACTCTTGAAAAGCATTATTGCTAATGCTTGTCGGTTGTCCCTCAAAAGTAAGGCTCGTCAATCCCGAACAGGTTCTAAATGCGTAATTTTCTATGCTTGTTACGCTGCTCGGTATAGCTGTTATGTTCATTTTCCCACAGAAAGAAAACGCATTTTGGCCTATGGTTTTTAAACTGCGCGGCAGAGAAGTTATTTGCGCATTGAGGCATCTATAAAAACCGTACATACCGATACTTGTTATAGTGTTCGGCATTTCAATGCTTGTAAAAGTGCCACCGTTGTAGATACTGTAATCACCGATTTTTGTTATACTGCTCGGCAGAATCAAAGAGGTTGATGTTCTTTCCACAAGCCCCTTAAGGGCAGTTTCACTTTCACCGCCGCTTGCTTGAATTGAATTAATAGCCGTGGACAAATCCCCCGATTTCAAAATCCCTGTCGCTCCTGTTTTCGCTCTGATTGAATCGCAAGCATTTTGATAATCGGTTTTCGGCATAACAACATAATTCGTCATCACATACCCTCCTGCGAAACATCGGTAAAGTTATCGAGTACTATATTTGCTATACTCTCTTTATCAGTTTCACTCAAGATATAAGGGTCACCTTTAGGTCCTTTAATATTAACCGTTGCGGGGTTTTCAAGGCCGCCGTCATTGCTCCATGACAAGTCTCCGCTTTCGGAAACAGACGGAATAAAGGTTGCTCCGTTTTCGCCCGCTCCTTGAGTTTCTGTTACTTTCCATTCGCCGTCAACGACTTGAACAGTTTTACCGTTATCCTCGGTTGTAACAAGCGGCAACAACTCTCCGACATCGGTTCCGTTAAAGTCAATCTCGACAACTGTGCCCTCAGGTCTTTCACCGTCGCCAACGATATAAATACCCGGGTCGCCTTGTTTGCCCTGCGGACCCACATCGCCGGTATTACCTTTGTCGCCCTTGTCACCCTTGGGCCCCGTTATATTTACGGGCTGGGGATTTTCAAGGCCGCCGTTATTTGTCCACGTAAGCGTACCGTCAGCAGCGAGACTGGGGGTAAAGGTTGCACCATCTTCACCGTCCGAAAAGCCCTCAAACTCAAGCATTTTCGCAATTGCCGCCGTAAGCTGGGGAAGTATTCCGCATTTCTCCTCGAGCTCATCGTCACAGCCCATTATGGACGGCTCAAAGCCGAGAGTGAAAACCGACGATTTGAGCACCTTGACAGTTTCCGTCCCGTCAAGTCTGTGTGCCTCAACCTGAACCGACAGCTCTCCCGTCGATGTCAGAGCCTCGGGCAACGGACAGTATATGACGTTACCTTGCCTGTATGCAGGAGTGCTTGACCCGTCCTCAATAATGTTTGAGATGATTTTTCGTCCAAGTCCGTATACATCAAACGACAATATACAATAGGAATAATCAGAGGACGCCAACTCATCGTTGAGCGTTATGCACAGACGTGTCGCATTGTGCTCGCCCGAAAAAGAAGTCGGCTCAGTTACCTGAGCCGTACCGTCCGAAAGTATTTTTACTGTAATATCTCTCATGCCGCTTCATCCTCCGGATAATTTCTCTTAAGATAATTTGCCGTACTGATGAGGTCTCTGCGCTGTGCATACAGCACGTTCAAAAGAGTCTTTAATCTGTATGCCTCCCTGCTTGTTTCAGGGTTGGGAAGCATATGTAATTTTTTGCGGTTTTTTTCAATTATCTTTGTCTGTACTTGCGCCTGCTCAAGATACTCGTCCGCAAGCGCCGATAGAGTTTTTGAATGGACCATCTATTCATACTCTCCTTTTAGTAAATAATCAGTTGTTGTTTCAAAAAAACCTGCGAGCAAAACTACCTGAGACAATGTCGGCAACTCACCCGAATTCTCAATAGAACGTAATTGCTTCAACGGTATCCCCGTAGCTTCGCTCAGGAGCTGCTCGCCTATGTTCTGGCTGCACCTTAATTTTTTTATTCGCTCACCTATATTATCAGGTTCAAACTTTTTTGCCGCACTTACAGCAAGTGCACGTCGAACTGCAATCGGTAAAAACTCGACAGTTTCAATATTATGCTGATAGGCTACGGCACAGCTAAGAGCGTCATAAAGCTTTTTCTGTGCCTTTTCAAGACACCTCGAGACGCTGGACGGACATACACCGAAATCCGAAGCAATAGACGAAATTGTTTTTCCGCTGAACCAATAGGCACTCATCACCTGACGCTCCCTTTGGGTCAGTCTTTTCTCTATCACCTCGTCCGCCAACAGGGAGAGGTCCACGTCCCTGCGACGCCAGGCATAATCATCGGGCGACTCGCATCCGGGGCAATGCGAACCGCAGCACACGCTCATGGCTGCCTTTCTCTCCTCCGGGGACGGGAAAGAAAAATCCATGGCTGCCTCGATATTCTTTTTCGGCATATTCTCAACTCCTTTCCTTAGCTACAATATTAATTATAGACACCGAACAAATGTTTGTCAACATTCAAAAATTTTTTATTTTTCCTTGTTTTTTGCCCATTTAAATGCAATCTGCCGCTTCTTCGACCCGTAGCGGCAGTTTTCTCTTTTTTTCTGCTTGAGTCTATACCAAAGCAATTATTTTTTCACATATCTTTCTTACAACTTACTGTTCGTTGTCACCCGAAATCATAGCGATTGCAGTCTGAAGCTGAGTATCTTCTTCCTGCGTCAGAGTATTAAGGTTTAATTGTTGTTGAGCAGTCAATGAAACTTCGGTATCCGGCTCAACGCCTACTGCGTCATAGCTCTCGCTTATATAAGGAAGCACCTTTGATGTGGTAAGCACAACTGCTGCGCCGTCACTGAGTTCAAACAGCTCCTGGACACCGGCATTGCCTGCGGTGGTGTTGCCAACCAGAACAGCCTTTCCGAAATCTCTCAAGTCGCATGCAAAAAGCTCTGCACAACCCGATGTTGCGGAGTTAATAAGAACCGACATAGGCATTGAGATATGGTCTGCATCCGAGCTATAGGTTTTAACCGTCTTGCCGTTCTTGTCAACCAAGGTTGCAACAGCCTTGTTACCCTCCGTTGCAACGGGAACAAGATAGTCAAGAACCTGGCAGGTATACTCAACCGTTCCCTCTGTTGTTCCCCTTACATCAAAAATCAAGCTCTTTACGCCCTGAGATGTAAGCGAATCAATCGCATTCTTAAGCTGCTTGAGTGTTGTTTTATAAAATGCCGTAATCTTTATATAACCGGTATTTCCAATCATCTTATAACTTACGGTCTGACTGGAATATCCAAGCACGATACTGACAGTCTTATCCACATTGTCACGTCTGTAAGTGACGTTTACTGAGGTGAGCTTTGTACCGCTTAAACGCTTGACCATATCGGAATAGTTGTCTGCATTAACGGTATCGCCTGCAACCTCGATTATCATATCACCCTTGCGGAGACCCGCTGTCTGAGCAGATGAACCCGTATAAACTTCGGTAACCGAGATATATCCCGTTTCAGCGTCGAGCTGAGTCTCAATTCCGACACCGGAGCTCTTTCCTTCAAGCTCTGCGTAATAGTCTTTGTACTCCTCAGCACTCATGTAGTAGCTGTAAGGGTCACCAAGACCTCTGACGTATCCGTTTTCAAGGTTTGAATCGAGAACGGACTGGTCTATCTCACCGTAATATTTAGAACGGATTATTTCATCTATCTCTTCAATCGCCGAATACATCTGTGCTCTGTCAGGTAAATCCGTAATCAGATTGTTGTATATACGTTGAGACACAGACATCGTTATAGCAAACGTCGCTGTTGCCGAAACGATTATCAATGCAATCGCAAGACCTAATGATATTTTTTTATTCATCTGCTTTCACCGTCCTTTATCTGGGGGGCGTGACAAAATCAAGAGGATTGAGCTTCTGCACGGAACCGTTGACAACCTGCATAACCTGGAAGTGCACGTGCGGTCCCGTTACATATCCCGTTGCTCCCATATAGGCAATAACCTCGCCCTTTTCTACATAATCTCCCTGAGAAACAATTATCTTTGAACAGTGACCGTAGTAAGGTCTGTATCCGTCACCGTGGTCAATAGTCAGATAGTTTCCGCCGACATTGGAGTATCCCTTCGTAAGAACCTTACCGCTCTGGGCGGCAACAAGCTTTTTACCTTGCGAAACATTTACCCCGTTTTCACGTACAACAATATCAATCGCTGAGTGGAATGTATATGTTCCGTCGTCCTCAGGGTCGTAATATCCGTAACCTGCCGATATGTATGAATTCTTATACGGAACAGGCCACATCATAGCACCGTCATTGATAAAGTCCTCATCGCCACTACCGTCACCGCTCTGTGAGCCGTTTGCAACCATCTGTTCAATCTGACGCTCAAAAGCTTCTTTCTGACGTTGCTGTTTAGCAAGCTCTGTCTTATATGCCGCACTGCTCTTGTCAAGTGAAGCCATGAGCTTTGTAATCTCGCGGTAATTTGCACTTGATTCATTCTGCTTTGAGGTCAATGAACTCGCTTTATCATCGAGCTCTCCCCTCTTGTCAAGCAAAACTGCTCTCTTTGAGTCCACAGCTGCTCTGTCTTCGGACAAGCCTGTTTCAAGGTCTTTAAGAACCTTTTTCTCTTTCTCAATGCGTTTAATAAGAGCATTGTCGTTCTCGGTAACACTGGCCAGAAGCTGAAGCCTCAACAGCAAGGACGAAACATCGTCAGACTCAAGAAGAATCTCTATCCACGAAGCTGTTCCTGCCATATATGTCGCTCTGAGACGTTCCGATATAAGAGCTTGAGTTTCCTCTATTTCATTATTCGCTTTTGTTATCTTCTCTTGTGTAGCTTTAATCTTTTCATCAAGAGCCGCTATCTCTTTATCATATACAGCTATATCTTTATTTAAAAGCTTTATCTCTGAGTTCAGAATGTCCAGCTGACCGCTTATCTTTTCCGCCTGCTGGGAAAGAATTGTCAGTTTCTGTTCACTGGACGCCATCTGATTCTCTATTTTATCGAGCTTATCTTTATTCTCTTCCATCTCCTGCTGGAGCTGGTTATAATCATCCTTCAATTCTTCGAGGGTTTGGGCTCGTGCCTGCGGAAATATACCCGACACAGCAATGATTACCATGCAGAGAACAAGAACTGTTGCCCGTTTTAAAAACGCAACCCGTTTATTCATCTACAATTACAAACTCCTTTTCTTTAAGATATCTTGAGATAGACACCGCACTGCCGAACGCTCCGGCAATAAGTCCCAGCACAAGGAACATGGCAAGAAGCATCAGGCCATACTTGCCAAAAGGCACTATACCTGCCATTCCGAGTCCCGAAAGCATCGAAGCCATAAACCTGCCTGCCAGGGCATAGACTCCCCATACCGCAAGAATTGCAAGCACTCCGGATATAACACCGAGAAGCATACCCTCAACCATAAACGGCCAACGGATAAACCATCTCGTAGCACCGACGCTCTTCATTATATTGATTTCCAGCCTGCGGCTGTCCATAGTTATTCTTATGGTATTTGAAACAATAAACAGCGAAACTACCAACAACAGCACTATTATACCTACGCTGACATAGCTTACCATATTTCTTATACCGGCAAGCTGCGCTGCAAGTTGCTTATTCTCTCTTATATGCATAACATTTTCAAGATTGGAAAGAGTCGATACCGTCTCGTCAAAAAGCTCGGCATCCACAAGCACTACTTCGTACGCATCAGGCAGAGGGTTCTCATCAAGCCCGTCAAAAAGAACGGAAGAGTCTCCCATATCATTCTTGAGTTGCTCAAAACCTGCGTCTCTGGGAATAAATGTGCATTTGCTCACATTATCCTGCTTGCGAATATTCTCTCCAAGGGCAACTGTCTGCTCCTGAGTCGCATTGTCGTCCACAAAGACCATTATTACATTCTGTTCTTCAACGGTACCTATAAACATATTTATATTTACCATTATCATAAAAGCTAAACCTATCATAACCATGCAGCTGAACAGCACGGATACGGAGGCTACACTCATAAGACGGTTGACATAGAGATTGCGAAAGCCCTCTCTTGTAAGGTAACCGAGACTTCCTGCGTCTTTCATTACTCGTCACCTCCGTCAGATTCTTCGAGATATATTGAGTAATCCGTTGATGCACCGGTATCTTCGGTGTCAACAGCCGGCTCCTTTGCAATCTCGGCTTCTTCTTCCTTGAGATATTTTGTTGCAAAATCGTCATCCGGTTTTGCAAGGCGTCTGCCGCCAAGAGTTTCACGCTGGGCAGAATTTTTCATCTTTCCGTCTGCCGCAACACATCCGTTTTCAAGAATGATGACTCTCTTGTCAAACATCCTGACAAGGTTGTGCTCATGCGTTACCATGATAATAGTGGTGCCCTCACGGTTCAGACGCATAAGCAAATCCACTATTTCAAGACTCATAACAGGGTCGACGTTACCCGTAGGCTCGTCCGCTATAATTATATCGGCATTATTGGCAAGTGCTCTGGCAAGCGCTACTCGCTGCTGCTCACCACCCGAAAGCTCGCTCGGATAACAACGTGCCTTATCTGAAAGACCGACTATGTTTATAACATAAGGAACACGCTTTCTTATCTGCTTCTCCTTCGCACCGATAACACGCATGGCAAACGCTACATTGTCATAAACAGTCATCTTGGGTATAAGTCTGAAATCCTGGAAAACAATACCCAACCCGCGGCGAAAATACGGAATTTCGCCGCGGGAAAGCGTACTTAAATCACAGTCTTTAATTATTACAGAGCCGCGTGAAGGCACCTCCTCACGCATCATAAGCTTGAGGAAGGTACTCTTTCCGGCGCCTGAAGCGCCGACGACAAAGACAAATTCGCCTCTGCCGATTTTAATGTTCACATTATTTAGAGCATGTGTTCCGTTCTCATAAACTTTCGAAACATCTCTGAATTCAATCACAACGATTCACTCCTAATGTGTTGCAAAAAACCTCTCGTGCACATTCAAAAACCGCAAAAGCACTTTATGTTCTGCAAAGATTTATAAAACGGCCCCCAAAACCGTATTATACTCGGTTTAATACTTTTTATTAATACTTAACCGGCTTTGCATCAAGATACTTCTTAACCATAAGTGCTACTTTAAATACTATAGCATCATCAAACTCTCTGAGGTCAAGGCCTGTGAGCTTCTTAATCTTCTCAAGTCTGTAAACCAATGTGTTTCTGTGGACAAACAGCTTGCGTGATGTCTCGGAAACGTTGAGGTTATTCTCAAAGAAACGCTGAATTGTAAACAGTGTTTCCTGATCAAGACTCTCGATAGAGCCACGCTTGAAAACTTCTCTTAAGAACATATCGCACAGTGTTGTGGGAAGCTGATAGATAAGTCTTGCGATACCGAGATTGTCATAGCTGACGATTGTCTTCTCCGTATCAAAAACCTTGCCGACTTCAAGAGCTATCTGTGCCTCTTTGAACGAACGTGCCAAATCCTTGACTCCGACTACGGTTGTACCGATGCCGACATGTGCATGAATATAAAGATCAGTTGTCAGTGAATCCGAAATTGAACGTGCCAATTTCTCAAGATCCTTTGTCTCTATGTTGCTGCGTACCTCTTTAACCAAAGCGATATCGCTCTCATTTATGTTGATAACGAAATCCTTTGTCTTATCGGGGAACAAGTTTTGTATAACGTCAAATGCCGCAGAGTCATTATGCTCAACTATTCTGATAAGAAGCACTGTGCGTGCTGTTTCGTTGTTGAAACGAAGCTCCCTGGCCTTTATTGATATATCGCCGGGAAGAATATTGTCCAGAATGACATTCTTTATAAAGTTGCCGCGGTCAAATTTCTCATCATAGCTCTGCTTGATACTGCTGAGTGCTATACAGCAGACCTCTGCATATTTGCCGGCAAGTTCATCCGTACCGTCAACAAAAACCGCATACTCAGCCTGCATATGGGAACCGAAAGCTCGATATGTGCATCCGTTCATATGGTGAATATCACCTTCGGAAAACACCTGCGAAACAGTTGAAATAACTTCTCCGATTTTTCCAAGCTCGCTGCATGAAATTATCGTTCCTGTTTCATCGATTACGCCGATTGTTCTGTCAACGGCATCGCGCATCTGATGAATGACACCCTGGAAAAGCCTGTTTGACATATTATCTACCCCTATTCTGAATAATTTGAACTTCTGCTGTTTTTATACAAATTGACAACTGAGCTATAGACATTTTACACAATTTTCGCCCAAATTGCAATACATAGGCCACTAAAAAATATGGTATTTTCCATAAAAATTTCAAAAAAAGTTTAAAAACGCTCTGTTTTTATTGATTTCTACCAAAATTATTATTCTTTTTTGTAAATTTTAACTTTCGTCAAATTGTCAATAGAATTCCTCGTTTGTCCCAATATGACATTATATACTTTGATTTGTCAGGAGGTTATGCTATAATACACTCATACTATAAAACACAAAGGAGTTTGCGGTGCAAACCATGGAAAATGAAATTTTGATTCCCTACATCAGTGAAAATATACTCCGTGCACAGGACGAAAACGTCCCTGCCGCCGTATCAAAATTTCTCGATTCCGCTCAGCTCTCCATTGCCGCCGCACTTGCAAAAAGAACATCGGGAAGATTCATCTTCTGGGGCGGATATCCGTCGGCTGAACGTGTGATAATGATAGCTGTACCTGACTATGTACCCGAAGACATGAACCCCGCTGAAATCTTTTCGCAGTTTTCGGACAGCTGTCCTCTGAAAGCCGTAAGGCTCAAAAAAGACCGTTTTACCACACTCTCTCATCGGGACTATCTGGGTGCGGTCATGGGACTCGGCCTTACCCGTGAGAGCATAGGCGATATAACTGTAAGAGACGACGGCTGTGATATTATAGCTCTACCCTCCGCCGCTCGTTACATTGCCGAAAATCTCACGCAAGCAGGCAGAGCAAGCATTAAAGCAGAGCTAATAAACATCGATGACATCATAGCTCCCGAAACCAAATTTGAGGAAATATCTTTTACGGTAGCTTCGCCTAGACTCGACGCCGTGGCTGGAGAAGTGTTTTCTCTCTCACGTTCCGCCGCCTGTCAGGCAATTGCCGCCGGACTCATCTTCCTAAACGACGAACAGATGACAAAACCCGACAAGCATATATCCGCAGGCGACAAGCTCGTAATGCGTGGCAAAGGCAGAGCAATTATAGGCGATGACTTTTTTAAAACCAAAAAAGGCAGAATTCGTATATCAGCCCGAAAATCTATATAGAAAGACAGATTTTTATGAATGTTTCCGTAATCGTCCCCGTTTGTAACAACGAAAAAAATTTAATACAGACTTTAACTTCTCTCAAAGCACAAAAGTTACGTAATACCGAAGTTATAATCGTTGACGATGCATCGACAGACTCAACTCCCGACATTGCACACCGTTTTGTCAGCACATCTAAAAACTTTTCACTGATAAGACTCGACGGCAAAGGGGCTGCCGCCGCAAGAAATGCAGGTATTAACGCCGCAAAGGGAAAATATATTACCTTTTTAAATGCAGGCGACAGCTATACGCCAAACTTTCTGCAGTCAATGTATGACACTGCGGAGAAGTATTCCGCAGAGCTGACGGTAGGCAAGATGCGCAGCATAGACTCCTTTGGAATACACAAATTCAGTTCAGCAGGAGAACTCGCAAAGAGAGGCCTTACCGACAAATACGATTTCAACCTCATCTGGAACCCGTCACTCTCAAACAAATTCTTTCTGCGTGATAAAGTTCAACAGAGCAACCTTCTTCTCAGTGACTGCGGTGCCGTCCAGGAAGCCATGTTCTCGTTGCGATTCGCCTTCGATTCACAGGTTATCGCCTGCTGTCCCAAAGGTTGCACCGAGCTCGGCACACATCTTTTTGAGGATGAGTTCACAACTGACCTTTCCGACTTTGAGTGCTATACCCACGGCTATGACATAATCCGTCAGCAGGCCGCAGAAAGCTTCAAAAAAAGCATCGACCACGCACAGACTGAATTCGAGCGTTCAGAGCTTAAAAAAAAGAAAAGCAACTACGACGATGAGCTTTTGCTCAAAGAACTGACTGTCTTACTCTACCGCTATTACCGCCGCATACATTTTCTAAAGTCCGACGACATCAAAACCGTCACCGAGACAATTATGCACCTGAGTTCACAGCTCAGCCAGGACGCATTCAAAGGATTCATCGCATCAAACAGCGATATTTTTGTTGATAACACCCTTGCCGACAGCACGACAAAGCTTATGGAAAATCCCCGATTCACCATAGCTGTCAACGGCATTACAAATGAGGCTGACCTCAACCGCCTTATGGCAACCGTATTTCGTCAGACGATGCCGACATTCGAGCTGATACTTGAACAAAGCCTCGAGCAGTATCTCACCCCTCTTTATAAGGGAAGAGAGTGCATAAAATTTATTCAAAGCGAGTCTCCTAAAGACTTTAAGCAGACCGCTCTTGATTGTGCAAGCACAAAATTCATTCTCTTCATTGACGAGCCTTGTATGCTTGACCCCAAGGCTCTGCAACGAAACTACAGAATACTCCGTCAGGAAAAACACATCGGTTTTACCGCAACACCGCTTGCAAGATTTGTCGACGGCCATGCTCATGAATACCGCTTCTGCTCCGCTTCATTCTTCAGAAATGTCGATGCGTCCAGCATTGCCGGAGCTCCGCTTTTTGCATTTGATTTGTTCTTATCAAATAAATTTTTTAAAGTTTCACACCTTCGGGGTATCAAATTTAACTTTTCGGATGACCCTGTAGTGGATGCATACAAGCTATACCGCAACTCGGCTTTCAAAAAGATGCTCCGTCCGTGCGTATATCTCATACGACCTGAAAGTTCTCTGATTTCTCAGCTTAAAAGCAGTCAGTCCGAACTTCCTCCCGAGTGCGCCGCACTATACAAAAACGAAAAACGGCTATACCGCCGAAAAATAAGAATAAAGGGTAAGAGCGTACCGCAATTTGCAAGAGATTTAAAGCTGAAATTCCGTTCAAAACTGATGTCCGTCTTATATCGGTTATTCAGCATCATTCCCCTTAAGAAGCGTGTTGTTTTTTACACCCAGAACGATTCCCTGACTGTCAGCGAAAACATGAAACGTGTAATCAAAGAACTCGGCAACGTACGTAAAAAGATTGTTTGTGTGCCCGCAAAACCGAAGCCCGATTTAACAACAATGCATCTGCTTCTGACTTCAAAGGTCATTGTTATCGACGGGTATATGGACTTCTTGCTGGAATATAAGCTGAGAAAAAATCAGTTTTTACTCCAACTCTGGAATTCCGCAGGAGCTTTTAAACGATTCGGTCTGGACGCAGAAACAAAGCATTCGAGAATCGAAGAAATGAAGCTTCACGAGCAGTATTCCGCTGTTTGCGTAACTTCCCCGGAATGCCGTCAGTATTATGCTCACGCTTTCGGCATTGATGAAGATAAGATTCTCAGCCTGGGCAGGCCTGACACCGACCGTCTGCTTTCAAAAGCAGGCCGCCAGGCACTCAGGGATAAGATATACAAAAAACATCCGTTGCTGAAAAATAAAAAGGTTTATCTCTACTGCCCGACTTTCAGAGAGGCCAACGGCCACAAAATCAGATTTGAGCCTGCAATAGATTGGCTCTCCATAGAAAACTCACTCAACGACGATGAGATTTTTATAATTCACCGTCACCCGATAATGCGTGAGGATTTACTGCGCGGAAAGTTTTATTCAGACGTCAAAGACTACTCAAACGAACCGTTGAATGAGCTTCTCAGCGTTGCCGACGTGCTGATAACGGACTACTCCTCTGTTATGTTTGATGCTGTATTGTTGGATTTGCCGATAGTTTTCTACTGTCCCGACATTAAAAACTATGCAAGAGACTTCTACTTGAAATATCCCGACGACTTGCCCGGCATAACTATCGAAAAAGGAGAAACGTTACTTGAAGCCGTGAGGTCCTCTTACAAAACGGGCATTGACCCGAAATTTGAGGACTTTAAACGCCGTCAGCTCTCTGCATGTGACGGACACTCGACACAACGAATTGCAGATTTGATTATTCAAAAACTTAAATAGACCAAACAAAAGCAAAACAGCCGCCCAAAGGACGGCTGTTTTGCTTTTTATTTCATTATTTCGTCTATAACACGCTTGGTTGACTGATTATCAAGGTAATCGAAGTTGAAATCTCGGAACTTTTCTTGCTTCTCTTGTGTAAAGTCTTTTTCCTTTACACATTTTATCAATTCATCAAAGTTACGCACTACCGTTCCCGGAACGTAGTCCTCATAACTAAAGAAGAACGAACGCTCACTTTCATACTCATCCAAATCAAACGCATAAAACAGGCAGGGTTTGTTAAGAATACTGAAATCCATACATATAGATGAATAGTCCGTTATTAGCAAATCTGTAAGCTGCACAAGGGTTCCGACGTCTTTATAACCCGTCACATCAACACAGCACTCACTGTTCTCAACCGTTGCGGAATGCACCTGAGGATGCAATCTTATAAGCAGAACATACTCATCGGAGAGCTCCTCACTAAACCTTTTCGCATCAAAAAACTCCATGATTTTCGAATCACGTTTTGGGTCATCTCTGAATGTTGGAGCATACATGACAAGCTTTTTGCCTTTACACATAGGATAGCTTAAATCAAACTCCTGACGCATTGCATCGATGTCTTGTTCCTCAAAAAAGCGGTCTGTACGGGGTGAACCGAGCGATAAAACCCTATCCTGAGGCAAATCGAATGCTTTTGCATAGTATGGAGCAACATTTTTTGAGGAACACACTGCATATGTATATCTTTTACAGCAACGGCGCTCAAGTTCTTCAACTTCCGCAGGCAACGACGAACACAGTCCGAAGAGCTTAAACACTCCCTCTGCGTGCCAAAGCTGAACAACGGTAGTCTCATCACTGAAATTTATATATGCGAGTGGCATAAAATTGTCATTCAAGAAAACATACTGCGAGGTTGCAAGTCTGTATGTGCTGAGAAAAAAGAATCTGAACACTCCCGAAATCATCTTGAACGGATTTCCACTGAATTCTATATCACGTCGTGTTATGAGCTTTATATCATAATTGCCACGACGTTCTAACTCTTTGCGTACTGCACCCAGAGAATCGTTGAAATCAGCATTGTGAGGAGATACCAAAGCCACCCTTCCCCTTTTAACGGGGAAAAGGCGGCATATTCTGAAAATTATTGCATAGACGGCATAAAATATTTTTTTCATAAACTTATTTATCCCACTGAATAACAGTTTTGCCGAAATTGCGTGTGTAGTCAAGGCGGAAAGCGTTGTGCATATCAGGAATACTTCTGACGGGTATAACATCTCCGATAAGGTTTTCCAAATAATGTCCTACCTCGGGATGCTCTGCAAAAATATCCATTGTGCGTTGAAAATCTTCCCTACCGCTACGTGATGAGCCGAAAAGATTGAGTCCCTTTTCAAGCACCATTCTCGTATTTATATCCACAAAGTTCTCGCTGACACCCATGAGAGCTATGCTTCCCTCGGGAGCTATGACATCTATCATCTGATTGATAGCAGGTCTGGCACCCGGGCCGCCGACACATTCAAATGCATGGTCAACAATCAAATCTTCAGGAACAGCATCAACATGAAATGTCTCTTTTGCAAAGGTGAAGAAATTGAGCTTGTCCTCAACTGTACCGAAAATATACAGCTCCGCATCGGGATAGAGATAATGAAGCATCAAAGCTGTTATAAAACCTACGTTTCCGTCACCCCATATACCGATTCGGTTGCGGTTGGGATTGGCAAACTTCTCAAAACGTGAAATTGCATGAACGCTGACACTCACAAGCTCCGAGAAAGATGCAACCCTGAGGTCAAAGCCCTCGGGTACGCTCACAAGACGGTCATGCGGCATCTGAATATAATCGCGCAAAAATCCGTCATATCCGCTTGAGCAGAAACGGCTTGAACGCAGATAGTTTTCAGCAATAACAGGGTCCGTCTGAGTGGGCATATTGGGAACAGGCACAACCATTTCGCCGACTTTAAACTCGCCGCGCGGATCATACACAACCTGAGCTACACACTCATGTATAAGTGCCATGGGGAGTTTCTTCATAAGCACTTCTCGAAGTCTAAGTCCCTGATAATAACGCTGGTCTGCCTTGCATATGGAAAGATTTACAGGACGCAATATAACCGCATCTTCGCTTAAGTCAATCTCCTTATAAGCTGTATCAATAAGCTTGGGAGCTATAAGCTGATAAACCGCATTAATCATTCTCTGCAACCCCCAAAAGTGCATTTGCAACTCTGAGGTCATAGGTATAGGTTATTTTAATATTGAAAACCTCGCCCTCAACAATATGCACAGGCTTATTCTTAATGGTGAATATCTTACAGGCATCTGTAAGAATCTCTTTTTCGTCCTCAGTAAGGCTTGCAAGAACAGTTGTAAGCTCCTTGATATTGAACGACTGCGGAGTCTGTCCCTGATAAAGCTCACTACGGGGCGGTATACTACGAATAAAATTACCGTCAGCACTGTCAACAATTGTATCCGTTGCAGGGATAACAGTGTCACATGCACCGTATTTCCTTGCAGAGTCAATATTCTCACAAATGATTCTGTGGGTTACAAAGGGACGAACGGCATCATGGGTAACAATAATGCTGTCATCATCTACACCGTAATTCTCCTCAATATATTTGAGGGCATTCTCAAGTGTGCCATTTCTTGTAGCTCCGCCTTCAACAACAGCTACATCTGCATTTTCACCGAGATACTTTTTAATAATATCCTTTGTATGAGCTATCCATGCTTTAGGGCAAAGTACAATTACGTGATCAATTCCGGGATTCACCGCAAATTTCTCAATTGTGTGGGCTATTATCGGCTTTGAACCAAGCTGCAGATACTGCTTGGGCATATCTGCACTTCCCATTCTGCTTCCGATTCCGCCTGCGAAAATTGCTCCGATTACCATAAGAAATCACCCTTTCGTTATTTGTTACCGTTTACCATTTTATCATATAAATCGCACACTTCTTCACTTGTTCCCGAGGCTATCATCTTGCCATGGTCAAGTATTATAGCTTTGTTGCAAAGTCTGCGAACCTGCGCTGTGGAATGCGAAACGAAAAGCACAGTAACGTTATTGTCAAACATTGACATAACCCGCTTCTCACTCTTCGCCTTAAATCTTGCGTCACCGACTGAAAGGACCTCATCCAGAATAAGCACCTGAGGGTCAACTGCAGTTGCTATTGCAAAACCGAGTCTGGCTCTCATGCCCGAAGAATAGTTCTTAACCGGAACATCAATGAAATCCCGAAGCTCCGAAAACTCGACTATCTCATCATACCGCTCTTCAATATACTTTCTTGAATAGCCCATTGTGGCACCATAGAGATATATATTCTCGCGGCCTGAATAGTTCATATCAAAACCTGCTCCGAGTTCAAGCAATGGGGCTATGACTCCTTTTGTGGTTACAGAGCCCTCCGTGGGCTTAAGTACGCCTGCAACAACTTTGAGCAGTGTACTTTTTCCCGCTCCGTTAAATCCCAGAACACCTAAACGTTCACCTTTTTCAATCTGAAAATTGACGTCCTTAAGTGCCCAGAAATCATCATACTTGAGTTTGCGAGTGACGAGCTTTATAAAATATTCTTTAAGATTATCAACTTTTTCCTTGTTCTTAATAAATCTTACACTGACATTGTTTACGTCAACAACAACATTTCCCATATCGCTCGCCTCCTTTATCAGATATGAAGAATAAATTCATCCTGTTTCTTATAAAATACAATAGTTCCGATTACAAGCATAACCAATGAAAATACAGATGCATAGATTATATGAAACGGATTCATTGCTACACCGAACAACACACAATCTCTGAACATCGAAATTATTGAGTAAAGCGGATTCGCCATAAGTACATAGGTCAAAAACTTATTGTCTATATTAAGCGAATTAACCGTATAGAATATCGGCGTTGCATAGAACAGCAGCAATGTGAAAACATTGTACATGTACTCAACATCCTTAAAGTAGACCTCCAAGGTTGCAAGTATCATTCCGACTCCGAGGCACAGTGCAAACAGTATCAGTATGGGCACAAATGCCAAAAAGATGTACGGCGTCAGCTTCATTGCCGTATCGGTAAAGATAAGATAATAAGCCATAACAACTGCCAGAACAGACAGTGAAATCAAGAACGTTACAAAGTTCGAAGTAACGTTGGCCATGGGGTATATATATTTGGGCACATATACCTTTTTGATAACCGACGCACTGTTCCTTACCGAACGCATTGCTCTGTTCGTTGACTGAGTGTAAAACTCATAAATCAAACGTCCGCAAAGCAGGTATACGGGGTAATTCAAAACCTCTTTTTCGTCACGTCCGAATATGTTTCCGAATATAAATACCAGCACGAGCATAGTTAATAAAGGCTGCAGGAATGTCCAGAACATACCGAGAACCGAATTTCTGTACTGCAACTTTATGTTTTTACGCACGATTTCCGAAAACAAAAAGCGGTATTTATAAAAATTCTTTAGGTATTTCACCTGAAATTACCTCCATTTACGGAAATAGTAGAACATCGACTTTATCTGCACAAGCATCAGACGTAAATTTTTCTTGGATTCACGTCCCCACTCGTGATATACCGTAGCATAAGGATAGAACACGCAACGGGAAATCTCATTCACACGTCTGGTAATGTCACAATCCTCAAAATAGAGGAAAAAGTTTTCATCAAAACCGTTTATCTTTTTGAAAAGCTCTGTCCTTATAACAAAGAAGCAACCTGATGCATTCTCAATATCAAACGGCTTTGTATAATCGGCATCGAGCATTGCATATTCGCTGAGCAATTCGCTCGGATTACCCTCCTGCCTTAAACGGCTTGCAACAAGATATTTTATTTTCGGGTTGCGCTTGCCGAGCACCTGCATACGTCCGTCAGGAAAACAGATTTTCGGGGCCAGCAAACCGATATCGTCATGCTCATCAAGATAACGGGTCATCTCGGTTATGACATCGTCACGCAAAATAATATCGGGATTGATAACAACGTGGTACTTCGAGTCGAGCTTTGGCAAAACAACATTGTGGCCCGAGCCGAAGCCGGTATTCTCGTTTTTTATAATTTCTATATTGGGATAGTTTTCAGCGATAAAATCCGGAGTACCGTCCGTCGAAGCGTTATCGACAACATAGAGCTTAAAATTCTCGTCAGAAGTACAATTCTTCAAAGTTTCAAGTGTTTGTGCGATGGTGGTCATATTGTTATGAGTAACAATGCATCCGCTTACCATATAATTTCCCAATTTAACACCTCTATTATCATTTTGAGCTGATGATGTCCGCAACCATCTGAAGCCTCCACAGAAGCTTCTGCATAGCTGTGGTTTCACCGCCCGTTACGTTGCCGCCATGACATCGGTGCTTTATCAGCGGCTCGTCTATAAATATCACCTTTCCACGAAGCTCTGCATTAAGGCCTATCCACCAATCATGCATAGGGAGCTTTTCGGGAAACGGCATGAATATTTTTTCAAAATCTGCTCTGAAAGCCATACAGCAACCCATATATGAGTTCTTAACAAAGTTCTTGACAAAACCCGGTTTTGAACCGTTGAGTGCGAAAAACGACTCATTTGTAATATTGAGCTCACCGTCTGTCATCTGTGCGTCGTGAAGCACTACATCAGCGCCTGCCTCAATAGCTTTGAGCACTTTCTCAACCTTGCCCTCAAGCCAGACATCATCCTGGTCGCACAGGAAAACTACATCGCCCGAGCAATGGTTTATGGCGTTTTCAAAATTCTTGCAAACGCCCTTACCCTCACCCTCAACATATTTTACACGGTTGTCATATGCTGTATAAAAATCCACTATTGAACGGGTTTTACCGGCAGGATTATCGTCACTGACTATCAATTCGTCACCGTCTCTGAGCTGCGGTAAAATCGATTCTATCTGCTCACCTATATACTTTTCACCGTTATAGGCGGCCAACGCTACTGAAATTTTCATACGTCAAGCGTCTTCATAGTCGGGAACAACAGCACATCACGGATTGAATAGCTGTCTGTAAGAAGCATGACAAGTCTGTCAATGCCGATACCTATACCGCCTGTCGGAGGCATGCCGTATTCGAGTGCCATGAGGAAGTCCTCGTCGGTATGGTTAGCTTCATCATCGCCTGCGGCAATAAGCTCTTCCTGAGCCTCGAAACGTCCTCTCTGGTCAATCGGGTCGTTAAGCTCCGAGAATGCATTCGCCATCTCACGGCAAGTGATAAACAGCTCAAAACGCTCTGTGTAATCCGGGTCTGTGGGCTTGCGCTTTGCAAGCGGTGAAATTTCAACCGGATGATCCATTATAAATGTAGGCTGAACAAGCTTGTCCTCAACATATTCCTCAAAGAAGAGGTTGAGAAGGTCGCCCTTCTTATGTCTCTTTTCAAACTCGATTCCACGCTCTTTTGCAAGTGCCTGTGCTGTTTCAAGGTCAATCTCTGCAAAGTCAACTCCGGCATACTGCTTAACTGCGTCAACCATTGTCATACGAGCAAACGGCTTTGAAAGGTCGATTTCAACTCCGTCATAAGTAACAACTGCTGTACCAAGAACGTTCATGGCAACTGTTCTGAAAAGATTTTCAACAAGGTCCATCATGCCGTAATAATCGGTATATGCCTGATAGAGCTCAAGCAATGTAAACTCGGGATTATGACGAACATCAAGTCCCTCATTACGGAAAACTCTGCCCATCTCATACACTCTCTCAAGACCGCCGACAATAAGTCTCTTAAGGTAGAGCTCAAGAGAAATACGGAGATTCAAATCTTCATCAAGTGCATTGTGGTGAGTCATAAACGGACGTGCGGCAGCACCACCCGCATTCTGAACGAGCATGGGTGTTTCTACCTCCATGAAATCTTGAGAGTCAAGATAATTTCTTATCTCTCTGACTATCTGGCTTCTCTTTATAAATGTATCTTTAACATCGGGGTTTACAATGAGGTCGAGATTACGGCGGCGATATCTTGTGTCTGTATCACGCAGGCCGTGGAATTTTTCCGGAAGAGGAAGAAGTGACTTTGTCAAAAGCTTGAGTGCTGTTGCAAGAACAGAAATCTCGCCTCTGCGAGTTCTGAATACGATTCCGCGAACTTCAAGAATGTCGCCGATATCCCACTTCTTAAAC
>JAZUNO010000104.1:0-6793 GCA_045604185.1 Acutalibacteraceae bacterium
CTACCAGCACAAAGGCAAGCAGGAGAGAAAGCACTCTACCGACTGTTTTAGTCTTCATAAAATCACCTTTCTTCTTTTTCGCAGCACTCTGTCGGCTGCATATTCTTCGTTTTTCTTGCCCGTTTTACGTACGGTCAAAATCGCACTTAAAACAGCTTAATTTGCAAATAGAGACAACTCCACTAATACAATTAAGCTATTATATTACAAAGTAATTCTACTATCAGCGGAAAGCTTTGTCAACAAAAAAAACGGGGTTTATATGCTATTTTTAAGACTTTTTTTGGGGAGTTGTGGCTATAAAAATTTTTCGCAAAAAAATATACTATATATTGATTTTTTATTAAATTTTTATAACATTTATTTTTTGTATTTTTTACTCGATCTTTAAATAAAAAGCAAAAGCCCCTCATTTTAACAATGAGGGGTAAACAATCTTCTGCCGATTTCTTTATTTAGCCTTTGTTGCTTTTTTTGCTTCAGCGTATCCGTATCCATAACCGTAGCCGTCAGTCTTACGGGAATATTTTGACCTGCGCTCAAATTCAACGCCGTTAAGAATAAAGCCAACAATTTTAGCTCCTGCAAATTCGAGCTGATTTACAACGCTGACAATCTCATCTTTTTTACACGCGCCGGGTCGGACGACTATTACGGTGCCGTTGACAACCTTTGATACAAGCGCAGCATCTATAACTGCAGAAACAGGCGGTGTATCAATAAAGATATAGTCATACTTCTCTCGAAGTTCCTTTAACAAATCTTCAAAAGCTTTGCTGCTGAGCAACTCACTGGGATTAGGCGGTAAGTTGCCCGAAAAAAGAACATCCAATTTATACTCATCAATTGTCTCAATTGCATTTTCAACCGTAGTTGCACCGACAAGCACATTTGTAAGACCGGGATACTCTCTTCTGTTGAGAAGTCTGTTTATATTCGGACGGCGAAGGTCACAGTCAATAAGCAGGACCTTTGCGTTCGTCTCAGCAAAAGTGATTGCCGTGTTAAGTATATTGATGCTCTTACCGTCAGACATCTTGCAGCTTGTGAACTCCACAACCTTGCATCCTTTGTCCACCATAGAGAACACTATATTACTTCGCAGAGTGTTGTATGCCTCGTCAATTGCAAAGCTCGTATTATCATTAAGAATAAAGTCGCGTTCCGAAGCCGAATGTGCACCGGAGTTGGCCTTCTTTTTCATAAACTTCATTAAGAACGCACCTCCATCCTGCTCTGAGCTGCCTGCGAATTGCTATCCGAGCTCTTCTTTGCTTTCTTGCCCGATTTCTTCTTAGAATTTTTTCTTTTCTTTTTGTTTTCCTTTTCAGCAAACAGGTTGAAATCCGGAATGCGTCCCACAACAGGAGCATCAAACAATTTGACAAGATCATCTTCGTTGTCAATGTGGGAATTGAAAATGAAGAGTAATACGACTATAAAGAATGTTATTGCCGCTCCAAGCACAAAGCTTATAACTGTCCACTGAATATATGACGGGTAAGATATATCCTGCGGTATCTTCGCTCCGTCAACGACCTTTACCGAGCTTCCTTCCGCATACTCCATAATAATTGCGGGAGCTATGTCAGCAATGGCATTGGCTATATTTGCCGCCTCTTCGGGAACGTTGTGCCTTATGGATATCTTGAGTATAGCTGTATCTTCAACCGCTGCAGCAGAAAAAGTATTCCTTATCTGAGCAACTGTATAGCGATTGTCGAGCTTTGCAGCAACTTTTTCCAGAACCCTGTTGCTCGTTACCAACTCACTGTATGTCGGTATAAGGCTCTGCGACGCGCTCAGGTCGGATGAGTAGATTTTCTGGTCATTTTCACCCGCATAGTTCTGAAGATATATGCTAACCGTTGCCGTATACTGCGGAGTTACGAAAAACTTCGCATATGCAAAAGCTGAACCCGCACAAATTACTCCCACAAGAATAATGAGCCAAGCCCTTTTAAGCACCTCAAAAAACAAGCGCTTTAAATCAATATCAAACGCTTTAATCTTATCCATTGCCGTCTCCTTTACTTAACGCTTAAAAAACATTACCAGATTAATTATACATATCTGCTTTTGTTTTATCAAGATATTTTTTATTTTTAATCAACGCCGAAACGTTTCATCTTTTCCTTATGTTTCTTTATCGCCTGAGAATCTGTTTTCTGTGCACCTTTTATCCACCACCTGAGTTCTTTGAAGTGGCCGAATAAAATTTTAAACGCTCGGCAGACATACCCAAACGGAAGCAATATCGGACACTTGTCAATCAGCCTGCTTCTGCGACGCATCTCCGTTGCAGGAATAAACAGTTTCCGCTTAACGGATTTTATTATCGAGCCCGTCTTTGTGCTATCCTCTTCGGCTATCGACATCATCATATTGCTTACTCTGCCGTAACTTCCCGAATCGAACACATACTCTCCCATTTCATCAAGCAAGTCGGTTCTTTCGCCGTCCAAGAACCACGCTTTTGCAAGGTCTGCTACGTTGTTCATGACCTCAAGGACGCAGTACCTTGTAAAGACTTCATTTATATATGTCCAATCCATAACATCCTTGTACTCTTTAAGATAAAGGCCTATGTCCATTACGGTCCTGACACCCGTTCCGCCCTGCCTGAAATGACCCAGCAGATGTCCCATGAGAAAGATGTAGTTATCGTTTATGTTGAGCTTATACTCCACGCCGTCAGACTCTGCCACGCTCCAGATGTCAGAAAAATATGAGTCCAGACCCGTTTCACGGTTATGGTCGAGTGCCGTTTCATGAATCTCAACAGACACAAGCGGTTCCTTGCTGTACACATCGTGATGACCCTTATGCCCTTCAAACTTATACCCATGAGAAGTGAGCAACCGATTCACGTTCTCCAACTGCGAAACATCGACCAGAACATCAAGGTCTGACATTTCACGCATATCACTCGACGGATAAAGGACGTTTACCGTAAATCCCTTCAAAAACATGTGGCGGATATGCGATTCACTCATCAACCTTTTAAGCTCCTGCTCCGCTATTCGCTGGTTAACTGATTTATACACAACAAGATTGTGCAGCTCGCTGAGCTCTTTACCGATTTCCTGCGGAACATTCCTGTTGTCACGCAGAGCGTAAAAGATGATATTACTCATATTATGGTCTTTGGCAATATGAAGAAGTGCACCGAAATCCTCGCACAAAAAGTCCTGCGCAGACTCCCCGTCAAGAACACAGCGGATAAGATATATAAAATCTTCATAAACCTTTCTCAAATCGCTACTCTCCCAATACTGTCCGTGTTATTTTTTCTATGATTTTACTGTCTGTTTTCATGCTGAACTTTCTGGCAAACAGACAGCCCGATGACATTATCTCCTCAAAATCTTCTTCCCTGAAAGTGTATGGATGACCTCTTGTCCAGTCAATAAACCGCATACATGCGGCATGGTTATTATCAAATTCCTTGCTGTACAGATTTTCCGCAAAGGCAGAATTAATCGCCAAGGTCTGTATAAAAAACTCATCGGGAATATAGGTGTGCCTGAAGTGCTTGTACACAAACGACTTTTGCGACAGAACATACTTTGCAAAGTCGCCCGTAATGCTAAACCATTGCGAGCCACGCTGGACTTGCAAGCCCTTGAGTCTGTCCACCCCTAAAGCTCTCTGGATAACGGTTTCACCCTTTGTAACAGCTCTGTTAAAATAGTTTCTTCTTCCTGGCATAAAATGATAAAACTTCACACGTGACATTTCATGCTCATTCGGCTCAGGTGCTCCGAAGTGAATAAACTCAAAACCATTGTTTTTATCAAAAAATTTATGTATTTCATCACTGTCGGCAATGGGCAAGTCAACGCCCGAAAGAAGATGAATATAGTCATACTGTTTTCCGCTCTCAAACGCCGCTTCAAGCAATATATACTCACAACGCACCATGTCAAACCCGCCCCAGGTAATATGGGTACGATGTGTAAAAATCACATTAGATTTTTGTGCAACACCCTCGAAAGCCTTTTTGTCAAAGCCTTTCGCTTTCGAATCAATGTGGATATAGATATCGTTTCGCTCATCGTCTATACAACGTATCAGACGCTTAAGCAACTCGAACTCATTGTGCGCTATTATAAGATATGCGTGCATATTCACCCCTCCGAAAAAGGACTGTACGTTTTTAACGTTTTAAAATATTTTTTGCCGTAGTAATAAGATATTTAAACTCTTCGGTTCTGCAAAACAGTATTGCAAAGATAAGATTTGTAACCGCAGTTACAACAACCAGCATTATCATAAAATTAATTATTGTTACGCCGTCTCTCATAACCGCATTTTTTATCAGTGCACACACAGCACCTGCGATAACAACTGCCAGCAAATAGATAATCTGCTTTTCGAAATATTTCTTCGCACCTTCATTGAACAAGGTTTTATATGTAACGATAGCTTTCCATATCAATGCAAACGTAGCCTGAATTATAGTGCCGATATACACTCCCGTTATGCCTACATACTTTGCAAGCAGCATTGAAAAGGTGAGGTTTATAACAGTCTGGAAAGTCGGAACAAACTTATCCTGTTCAAAAATTCCGGCTGCTGTTTTTATATAATTTATGCAATTGAGTTGATGGGAAATATATCCTGCCACCACCATGGCGGTAACAGCACTTCCCGTTAACAATATATCTTCTCCCCACACAAGCTGAACACACGGAGACAGCAGCACATAGAATCCTACAGAAGCGAATCCCGATGTCCAGAAGTTGACAAAAATATATTTGTCGATGATGCTGTGCTGTTTCTCAACACTCTCCTTGGCTATCAGATTGCCGACCGAGTTAACGGCAGAATTAACCACTATATCAACAATAGAATTTACTGCGTTGATGACCATGCCGTAATACGATACACGGCCTGTAGTTGCAATGTTTATAAATGACGATATTACGATGTTGTCAGTCTGGGTGACGCCTACTGTGCCCAAATTGTGGAAAATGAGTGCTTTGACGTTTTTCTTTATGGGTGCCAGCTCTTCCCGACTTATTTTTCTGCAATTTTTATCCTTGAGATAAGGATATTTTTTATTCATGTAATAATTTATAAAGATTTGCCTTGCGATTCCTGTAACCGTCGCGGTAACCAAATATGCCATAAAGTCTCTGAAAATCAACAGTATAACTATCTGAGCACTTATTGTTATGAAGTTGAAAATCATATCCAGGTTCGACCAGACATAGCTTTTCTGCTCGGCATACAGTATGGAATGCTTATATGAAACGAAATATGTGATAACGGTGTTAAACAGATATATCACATAATATATGCGTATTTTTGATATACCGATAGCCTCTTCGCCCTCTATAATATACGGCAACACGGGCAGGAGCAAAAGTCCGACAGCGGCTATAACCAAAGCTATGACCCGATACGCCTTCTTATAAAAAGCCATATAGCTTTTCAGCTTTTCCGTATCATCTTCCGCTACCAGCTTATACAGGGCAAAGGTCATCGCCGAGCCGAGACCGAGTTCTGACAGAGATAAAACTCCCAAAACGTTTGAAAACAAGCCGTTTACACCGGAATATTCCAATCCCAACACATTTAAGAAAATGGTTTTTGACACAAAGTTAAGAACCATTCGCATAATCTGTGCAACAAATGCATATTTAATTGTTTTCAGAGTCTGGGTCATTCGTCCCACCGGCAAATCTTCCTCTCAAAACAGATTTTCAACAAAAAAGCAACTTTATAAAAACTTTTTATAAGTTTTGAACATCAACAAAAAAAGTCCCGGGAATCTGGATGTAACAAAAAGCAATGCACGGTGCCTAAACATCGTCCTGATTCCTTTTTTCGTTAAGCCTTTAACTATATTACAATAATTGTTATATTCTTTTTTCAATATTTTTCTAGAATGCTTGTCGTTAGGAGACTGTTTATATGCAGACATTAAATCCATATATAAAAACCACTGACACGAATCAACCATATCTTCAAGATTATTTGAAAGCAAAAGCTCTAATCTGTCACAATCGCACCGAAAAGAATCTATTGCTCTTTGGAAAACAATCTTTGCGTTATGCCTGGTGCTGCCCTGGCGTTGATAATACATATATAAAAACTCATTCAAGCACGATATCGTATTACATTTACGCAAAATATGAGGCAGCAAAAACCAGTCTTCATGCAAGTTCCCAACAGGGAATCTGATATCATCAAACAGTGTTTTTTTATACAGTTTATTGCATGGAGATATCCATGTTCCTGTTCCTTTACACAGCTGTCCCAGAGCTTCTACACCCGATATAACATTTAAGCCACTCAGTTTTATATCGTCAAAATTAGTAATATCCCGGTCCTTGTCATCAATCACCTTAATAGCACAAACGCTCATATCTGTTCCGTTACTTTGAATTGAATCACACAGTTGTTGATACATTGACACGTCAATAAAATCATCACCGTCAACAAAAGCAATATAATCCCCTTTTGCGATATCCAACCCTGCGTTTCTTGCCGAAGCCGCTCCCGAATTCTCTTTATGTATAACTTTTATTCGCCCATCCTTGGCACAATACTCATCGCAAATCTTGGGGCTTTTATCCGTTGAACCGTCATCAACCAAAATTATTTCAAGATTCCTATAAGTTTGGCTAATTATGCTATCAAGACATCTATGCAAATATCTTTCAACATTATAAACCGGAACTATTACACTTATTAATGGGTCGCTCACCGTCTATTACCCCCTGCTCAAAACCAATTTATTTATCTTTGCATAAAAAGAAGGCTTTATCATCGCTAACAATAC
>JAZUNO010000105.1:0-4286 GCA_045604185.1 Acutalibacteraceae bacterium
CAGATGCTAGCGGCGAGGAGAAAGTTATCTTTGATAACAGTCAGGACAAGGGAGATAACATCGGCTCAGATGCTGTATATGCAGGCGGTATTTGGTAAGTGTATAGTTTCAGCATAAAAATAGCAGATTTAACAGTTGGTATTTCTTGCGCACATGAGCAGACTTTGCGTATGTGCGCAGAGTACCTGGTTAATGATGTCTCTCCGATGTTTTCGGTAGAGGTAAATGAAACTGATAAGGAGAAGCTCAGAAAATTCTTTCTGGGCTTCTCTGAAGTGTTTTCTGAAGACTATATTGAAAACTGTGCGATTTTTGATAAGCTTTGTAGTAATGTTTTTAGATATGATGCGGCTGTTTTTCATGCAGCATTGATTTCTTTTAAAGGTGAGGGAGTTGCTTTTGCCGCTCCGAGCGGAACAGGCAAGACCACTCATATAAATCTTTGGAAGAAAATGTTTGGTGACGATGTGGAGATAATTAACGGTGACAAACCACTGTTTTCGCTTCGTGACGGAGCCTTTTACGCATCCGGGATGCCGTGGTGTGGAAAGGAAAGTTTTAATATCAACAAAACTGTTCCGCTAAAGGCGATTTGTTTCTTAGAGCGTTCTCAGGATAATAGCCTCGAACGTCTTAATGACAGCGGAGAAATTATGCGTCGATTATTCAGCCAATTAGTCATGCCTGAAAACACACCTGAATTTTTATCAAAATATTTGTCCTTTGCAAATGCTTTGATAAAAACGGTGCCTTTTTATATTTTGCGTTGTAACATGTCTGATGATGCAGCTGTAACAGCACATAACGGATTGTTTGGTGAATGAAAATGAAATTGAAAAGCGGATTCTTTTTAAATGAGATGGGTGACGAATTTGTTGTTGTTGCGATGACGGATGAGGCGAAAAAAGTTTTTGGCGGAATGCTTCGTCTTAATGCAACAGGAGCCTTTCTCTTTGAAAAACTTGAAACTGAAAAAACATATCAGCAGTTAGTTTCGGCTATAGTTGAGAAATATTCAGTTGATATTGAAGCGGCAAAGGCGGACTGTGCCGACTTTATAGACGTTTTGCGTGGAGTTGGTTTGATTGATGAGTAAATATGATTCGATTGAATCTATGCTTGAAAAAGAGGAATCTGTTTTGATTTCTCCCGTGGGGAACAGTATGTTGCCGTTTCTCAAATCGGGAAGGGATACGGTTTTGTTAAAAAAAGTTACCCGTCCGCTTTTGAAATATGATGTTGTTTTATACAGAGGGAAGGACGGCGGATACATTCTTCACAGAATCATACGAATTACAGACAAAGGGTATATAATCTGCGGTGATAATTGTTCTGTTTGGGAACGTGGCATAAAACCTGATGATATTATTGCGGTGGTTGACAGCATTGTCAGAAAAAACAAAACGTATCCATGTCATTGTTTTAAAAATAGAATTTATGAACGTGTTTGGTGTGGCACTCTTTTGAAAAGGATTGTCTTTAAGCTAAAGCGTATTTTCGATAAAAACTGATTTTGCCGAAGCTTTTTGTGCTTCGACTTTTTTCACAAAAAATTTTTGTCTATTAACTTTTTTTGGCTAATTTTTATTGATTTTTCTGTAAAATGGTTTTATAATAATTGTTGACGAAACGTTATAAATGTACTTTTATGGCGTTGTAAAAGAAAAGGGAGGCAAAAAAGTGAAGAAGGCATTTAAAGTACTTGCTTCGGTTATTTTAGTGCTCGTGATGATTTCCTCTGTAATGGCGATTTCTTTTGTCGGGGCTGAAGAAGCTGCTCCGCTTAGCAGTTTTGCAGTTCAGACAACATCAGGTGCTGATTCAAAAGAGGCTCTTGGTAAGGTTGAATGGTGGTACAGTTCGGTTGACGGCAAATACTATATGTTTATGCCGTCAAGTGCGGATTTGTCATCTGTGACCGTTTGGTTTGATGCTGCAGACGATGTCTACTGCGGAAATACAAAACTTGAGAACGGTGTTAAAACATCGGTTTTTGCAAACGGCGGAAATTATACCCTTGGTGTTGGCGACATGACATATGATGTGGTTTTCATCACTTCAAGCGACCTTCCCAGTATTTTTATTAACACAGAAAGCGGAAGTCTTGACTCTATTCATGCTGATAAATCCCATAAAGAAAAAGGTGATTTATTAGCCATTGATGAGAATGGTGATACGGTTTATGACAACAAGCTTTCCTCAATAAAAGGAAGAGGAAACTCGACCTGGGGAATGGCTAAAAAGCCGTATAACATTAAGCTTGACAAATCAACAGACTTGTTTGGCATGGGTAAGGCTAAGAATTGGTGCCTTATAGCCAACTATGGTGACAAATCTCTTGTTCGCAATCAGATTGTTTACGAGGTTGCGAGGGACAGCGGTATGACTGTCACTCCCGATTGCATCAACGTAGACCTTTATATCAACGGAGAGTATTTGGGTGTATATCTTGTAACGGAAAAGGTAGAAATTAAAGAAAACCGTGTTGATATTTATGATCTTGAGGGCGAAACCGAAGATTGTAATGAGAAAGACTTGGATAGTTATCGGTCCCGCGGATTTTCGGGCAGATTCAGCAGCTATCTGGAAGGCACACGGCGCTGGAGAAAAATTCCCAACAATCCGGAAAATATAACCGGCGGTTATTTGCTTGAACTTGAACTTGCAGACAGATATCCCGATGAAGCAAGCGGTTTTGTCAGTGATGGCGGTCAGCAGGTTGTTGTAAAGGCTCCCGAATATGCAAGTAAAGAGCAGGTTAAATATATCAGCGGTTACTGGCAAGAGATGGAGGATGCTCTTTACAGTGATGACGGCTACAACAAAAAAGGAAAGCATTTTTCGGAATATCTTGACCTTGACTCTTTTGCGTTACAGTACCTAATTCAAGAATGGACATGCAACTGGGATGCAGGTTTGACGAGTAACTATTTTTATAAGGATATTGACGGAAAAATAATGTCAGGTCCCGCATGGGATTTTGATACAGCGCTTCTTAATTCCGAAAGGACCAATGCCGGATACACTCCCTCGGATGTTACATATTGGCACGCCAGAACAAGAAATCTTTATTATCATTCATTGATGGGATACGATACCGTAAAATGGACGCCCAATATCTATGCTCTGGGCTTCTGTCACGATGAAGTTGTCGATGCAGTAAAGAAACAGTGGAATGACAGTTTTTATGGTGCTGTTCAGGAGCTGTTGAATACAAACCTTGACACGTATGTTGGAAAGGTGAAAGATGCAGCGGTTATGAACGCTATCAGATGGAATTATTACGCAACAACTGATGTTGATGTTATAAACGAAAGATTTGCGTCTGAGATTAACAAGGTTGAAGACTATATTGTTCGCAGAACAGCTGCTTTGGATGAAAACCTTGACCTGGATACAGCTGAACTCAAAAATGATATGGAAAAACGGAAGTTTTTTAGTAGGCTGGGTGAAACTGCTGTCGATTTTATAGAAATCTTTTGCTACTGTGCAACTGCACTTTTCATATAAGGTTTTGCCGCACCTGTTTTACAGGTGCGGTTTTTGCATGATTTAATAACTACACTTTATAAAAAGTTTATTCTTTTTATAAATTTATAACATGCTCAGACTTTGACAGGGAGCTTTTGGCAATGCTATAATATAGTTGATGAAAAATTAATTTCATAACAATAAAAAGAAAGGAGTTACATAAAATGCTTGAGAAAATTTTTGATTTAGTTGAGAAGATTCTTGAAATTGCAGGTGCATCAATTGAGGCTCAGGATATCGTTGAGGCAGTATTCGATGCAATTCTTGCTTTCCTTGGCTAATTTTTAGTTGTATAAAAAGGCAGCACGTCGAAAAAAGTCGTGCTGCCTTTTGCCCTTTTTTGTAAAACAATTTGACAAAAGTAGGACATTTGAGGTATAATTTAAAAAAAGAGAATGCATAACAAAGAAAGGGGATATAACAGTGGAATTTTCAGAGGTACTTACAGCTATTTACCAGACCTTTGCAGAAGCTTTTCAGACTCTTATTGAGACAATAAAAGTTAACTCCGAGGCCGGAACACCCGTTCTTGACTTCTATAAGGAAGTTATTATGAACTTGCATGATTCGTTCTACGGTGCTTGGGAAGATACCGGCTTTGACAAGGTTGTTGTCGGCAAGGTATTTGAATTTCTTCTTGAACTTCTTAAAAAGTAATAGTTTCTGAAAAATTAATAACACGTTGCACCAACGCTCGGCGTTTGAGCAACGTGTTATTTTATTGCATTTGGAAACCACCGGCTCTGCCGGTGGAG
>JAZUNO010000106.1:0-1862 GCA_045604185.1 Acutalibacteraceae bacterium
AATCTTCCAGAAATCTCTATACTAAATATATATACGGAGGTATGATGATGAAATTATCACAAATGCTTTCTGACCTTGACTACACACTTATTCAGGGAAATACTGATATTGAAATCAGCGATGTCATATACGATTCAAGAAAAGTTATAGAAAACTGTGCCTTTGTGTGCCTCAAGGGTTACACTACGGACGGACATAAATATGCTGCAGATGCCGCCGAAAAAGGCGCAGGCTGCCTTATCGTTTCCGACGACGTATCTGTTTCCGAAGACATCACCATTATAAAGGTTGAGGATACCAGAGCCGCACTTTCCAAAATGAGCGCCATATACTTCGGTGAACCTGCAAAAGAGCTCACAACAGTTGCCATTACTGGCACCAAGGGCAAAACCACTACTGTAGCTATGATCCGTTCCATACTTGAGTGTGCCGGAATAAAGACAGGTACTATCGGCACTCTGGGAGTTGTTATCGGAAATGATATCTTCAAGACCGCAAACACCACACCTGAAAGCTATGAAATCCAGCAGGCAATGCGAAGAATGGTCAAAGCAGGATGCAAAGCTGTTGTTATGGAGGTTTCATCCATTGGTCTAAAACAGCACAGAACCGACAACATTCTCTTTGATTTAGGCGTATTCACCAATTTCTCTCACGACCACATCGGCGACAGCGAACACAAGGATATGGAGGAATACCTGGCTTGCAAGGCAATACTCTTCTCACAGTGCAAGGTGGGAATTGTAAATATTGATGACGAAAACACAGAAAAGCTTCTCAAAAACAGCACCTGTGCAGTTGAGACCTACGGCTTCAGCGAAAAAGCTGAGCTTATGGGCTACGGCGACAGCCTGATTGCAAAACCCGGTTACATTGGCGTTCACTTTGAAACAAAAGGCATAAAGGAACTCAGCGTTGATGTTGCTATCCCCGGCAGATTCAGTGTTTATAACGCTCTCGCAGCGATTTCCGTATGCAGACATTTTGATATCTCCGATGAGGCCATCCTCAAGGGACTTGATACAGTGAAGGTAAAAGGCAGAGTTGAGGCTTACCCCGTAAAGGGTAACTACACCCTCCTTATTGACTACGCCCACAACGCAATGTCCATGGAGAATGTCCTTACCACACTCAGAGAGTATAAGCCCCATCGTCTTATCACCCTTTTCGGTGCAGGAGGCAACCGCCCCAAAGCAAGACGTTATGAGATGGGCGAAGTTTCAGGAAAGCTTTCCGATCTTTCCGTTATTACCGAGGACAATTCCAGATTTGAAGATGTGAATGATATCATCGCTGATATAAAGGTAGGCATCGACAAGACCGACGGCAAATACGTTATAGTACCCAACCGTGTTGATGCTATCAGGTATTGTATCGAAAATGCCGAGGAAGGAGACATCATCGTTCTGGCAGGTAAAGGTCACGAAGATTACCAGGAGATCAAGGGAGTTAAATATCACCTTGATGAAAGAGAAGTAATCGCTGATATTCTTAAAGAAAAATAACATCCTTTAATCATCTTCATAAAGCAAGAGTACTCCGAAAAAATTCGGGGTGCTTTTGCTTTTATGTGCATCATATATTCATCAGAACAATCATACCCCTCCCCCTCAAAAGCATCAGAAAACCACTATGCACAGCAGTTCCCCACAACTTACTCGATTATTCTCATCAAAAAGTCTTGACATACCGCTCCCGTCGTGGTAAAATAATGCTCGTCGCAAAGTTGCGACACAAAATAACAATACATAGGGGTATAGCTCAGTTGGTAGAGCAGCGGTCTCCAAAACCGGGTGCCGAGGGTTCAAGTCCTTCTGCCCCTGCCATATAAAGTAAAAGCATTCGCTGATTTTTCAGTGAAT
>JAZUNO010000107.1:0-1775 GCA_045604185.1 Acutalibacteraceae bacterium
CACCAAGTCAAGAAATATATAAATAAAAAAAGTTAAACCCGAATGTGTGCAGCATTCGGGTTTACTTTGGGGAAAGAGAAAATAAAAATGAAAAAAGAAGTTGACAATTATTAAAATCAGTTAGGAGGTTTGGGTTGTATACCTCCTTGGTACGTTTAAAGGATACTTTGCCCGTGTTGCAACAAGTGTACATAAATGTGAACAAATTGTAAACAAATTCATTTTTTGCTTTCAAATTCGCATTTTTGGTCAAAATTATCGAAAATTTTCAATTAAACGGTATTTTTTTCTTAATAAAAATTTGTGTAATTGCGTTTATTTTATTGTATTATTTTCAATTACAGTATAAAATATAATCTAAATCCTAAAAAGCGAAAGGTTGATATAATGGATTACTCACTTACAAAGCAGGCTGCGTCAGAACTGATTACCGCAAAGCTTTCGCATTTCTTCGGCGTAACACCGGATGAAGCGAACTACGAGCAGTTCTACAAGGCCATTGCTATGATAACACGCGACATGCTCCGTCAGGGCCGCCGTGAATTTGAAAAGCGTTCGGACGAGGCCGGCTCAAAGCGTGTTTATTATATGTGCATGGAATTTTTGATGGGCCGTTCTCTCAAGAACACCCTTTACAATTTAAATCTTACCTCTGTTATGAGCGAGGCTCTCAAGGATTTCGGCATAAAGCTTGACAAACTCTACGACTGTGAGCCGGACGCAGGTCTTGGCAACGGCGGTCTCGGACGTCTTGCCGCATGCTATCTTGATGCACTCGCAACTCAGGACTATCCTGGCATGGGCTACTCCATACTTTATGAGTACGGTATATTCAAGCAGAAAATCGTTGACGGCTGGCAGACCGAGATGCCCGACTTCTGGCTTCCCGGCGGAGAAGTATGGCTTGTTCCCCACGACGAGAGAAGTGTAGACGTATGCTTCGAGGGAGAAGTTCAGGACTTCTGGGATAACAACTATCACTACGTTGAGGTTGTAAACACCAAGAAAGTTCGTGCCGTACCCTATGACATAATGGTCGCAGGTAAGGACGGTAAGGGTGTCAGCATACTCCGTCTCTGGTCTGCAAAATCATCTGAAATTGACATGAATTCCTTTAACCAGGGCGATTACATGCGTGCCATGGAGCAAAACGCTATGGCTGAGGTCATAAGCAAGGTTCTCTATCCGTCAGACAACCATCCTGAGGGAAAGAGCCTCAGACTCCGCCAGCAGTATTTCTTGGTATCTGCATCTATACAGGATATCGTCAACCGCCATTTGAGAAACAACGGCACAATGGAAACTTTGGGCGAAAAGGTCGCTATTCACATAAACGATACTCACCCGACACTCGCTATTCCCGAGCTTATGCGTATTTTGCTTGATGAATGCGGCTACGGCTGGGAAGATGCATGGTCGGTTATCACCAAAACCTTCGCTTACACAAACCATACAGTTATGAGCGAAGCTCTTGAGTGCTGGGGCGAGGACCTCTTCCGCAGAATGTTGCCCAGAATTTATCAGATAGTCAAAGAAATCGACAATCGCTTCCGCTATGAAATCTGGGAGAGCACAGGCGACGCCGGCAAGGTTGAGCGTATGGCAATTGTCTCAAACGGCGTTATCCGCATGGCTAACCTCTGTGTTGCGGCTTGCCACAGCGTAAACGGCGTTTCCGCCCTCCACAGCGAAATTCTCAAGGACAGCGTTTTCCACGATTTCTATACAGTTATGCCCGGCAAGTTCAAGAACGTCACAAACGGTATTGCACACCG
>JAZUNO010000108.1:0-4864 GCA_045604185.1 Acutalibacteraceae bacterium
CGCCCTTCTTTGAATTCCCGCTTCAACTTGTGACAATTTTTCTTCATGTGTCCTGGAAGACCACAATGATGACACTTTCCGCTAAATCTGTTCTGGATTTGCCCGATAATGACCGCTTCGCCGCAACACCAGCTTTTTGACACGCACAAGGTTGCTCGGCACATTCGCCCGTAAACTCGCTAATGCTCAAACAATACGGGCTCGTGCGGATTGCGTTGCAATCCGTCCCCTCGCTACACAAAAGTACCATACTCATTGCGGCTCAGCTTATGAAAGACCGTTCATAAACAGAAAATGCTCAAGAATAAACAAAAAAGGATACACTTTTTTGAAGTGTATCCTTTCGTTTTAACTTATTTTATCCCGTACTTCTCAATGATATAATCCATATCCTTATCGCCTCTGCCTGAAAGGTTGATAAGAATTGAGCCCTTGCCCATCTTCTTGGCAAGCTGCATTGCGTATGCGACTGCGTGTGAGCTTTCGATCGCAGGAATAATGCCCTCAAGCTTTGAAAGCGTGAAGAATGCGTCGACTGTATCGTCGTCGTTTACCACGTCGTACTTGACTCTTCCGAGTTCGTGCAAGAATGCGTGTTCGGGGCCTGATGAGGGGTAGTCAAGTCCGCTTGCAACCGAGTAAACAGGTGCAGGCTCGCCGTTCTCATCCTTGAGCATAATGCTGTTAAAGCCGTGCATTATACCCTCTTCGCCGTACTTGAGGCTTGCCGCATGGTCGCCCAGAGCAGGGCCTCTGCCGAGGGGCTCAACACCGTATATATCAACGGGGTCGTTTAAAAATCCCGAGAAGAAGCCAGCCGCATTGGAGCCACCGCCTACGCAGGCAACAATAGCGTCGGGCAGCTCTCCTGTCATCTGCACAAACTGCTCTCTTGCCTCAATACCGACTACGCTTTGAAAATCACGAACCATCATCGGGAACGGATGGGGACCCAGAACAGAGCCGATGCAATAGATGCTGTCCTTATATTCTTTGGCGTAAGCCTCAAAAGCCGCATCAACTGCTTCCTTAAGAGTTGCAAGACCGTGTGTGACTTCAACAACATTTGCTCCGAGAATCTTCATTCTTGCAACATTGGGAGCCTGCTTTTTAATGTCAACAGAACCCATGTAAATATCGCACTCAAGGCCGAAATATGCCGCCGCAGTTGCAAGTGCAACTCCGTGCTGGCCCGCTCCTGTTTCCGCAATTACCTTTTTCTTGCCCATGTACTTTGCAAGCAGTGCCTCACCCATGCAGTGATTGAGTTTGTGTGCACCTGTGTGGTTGAGGTCCTCACGCTTGACATAGAGCTGAACGTTTCCGAGCTTCTCGGAAAGTCGCTCAAGGTGTGAAATGGGAGTCGGTCTGCCTTGGAAATCCTTGCGGATTCGGCGAAGTTCACTTATGAACTTGCTTGACTTGCAGATTGTAAAATATGCCTCTGTTATCTCGGCCATGGCCTGCTTAAGGTCGTCAGAGATATACGCTCCGCCGTATTTTCCGAAATATCCGTTTTCATCGGGGTAATTTTTAAAATAGGTATCAAAATCAATTCCGTTAAAGTTCATTATATTTTCCTCCATATATTTTAATAGGGTTGTTTCTGTTTGGTTTTCACTTTCGCCATCGTTTTGTCAAAAGTTTCATTGCTATCACCTGCAAAAAATAAAAGTCCTTGACAGAAATATTCTCTGTCAAGGACGAATAAACATTATCCGTGGTGCCACCTTGATTCACGGCTGTCTGCCGTGCACTTTGCGGGATACCGACATATCCCCGACAACTGACGTATGTCAACACGTTGCAGAATACTTTGCGTTTTTCGCATTTGACTGCACCCTCAGCGGCCCATTTGATGACTTGTTTTTCGCCCGACTCTCAGCTGCACGGACTCTCTGTGGAAGCATGATCACCTTTACTTCCGCCTCAACGGTTTATCTTATTAAATTATTTTGGATTATAGCACTCAGCTTTAATGTTGTCAACACTTTTGAAGAAAAATATCAGCCTGTAATTGCAGTTGAGTTTTGGTAAGCTGTAGGAACAAGGCCGATATAGCTCTTTCCTGCGTTGAGTTCAAGCTCCTCGCCGTTTTCGGAGTAGAGTCGGAGCATACTCGAAGAAGAGCCCTTCTTCCAGGTAATATTCTCATAAGCTCCGTTTGAAACAAGCACACCGCTGCCACCTGTGAGGTCCATCTCGATACAGCCCGCTGTGTCGCCCTTTGAGGAGATGCCGCAATAGAGAATAATTACATTCTTTACAGCCATCTGATTACCGTCGGCATCGTTCATTGCTACGCCGTTAATGTTGTTATAGTACAGCGAATCGGCAGTGTTATATTTGAAAGTATGGTTACAGTAGTTTGAGAAAACAATATCAAGCTTTGTGCAAGCACCGCCTGCGGGAGTACGTGGATTTTTAGCAGAGGCGAATGCAAACGGAGATGCATATGAGCTGTTTATTTCGCGTCTTAAACCGAGCTTGTCAAGGCCTTTTTCAACCGCCTCACGGGTGGTGTAGCCTCTGTGCTCTATAGGAACATCGGTGCGCTCGGTATCACGGAAGAAATAGATGTTTGCGTATCTGAGGCCGTCAAAATGGTCGACATTGCGGGACTCGATTGCGTTGTATGCGTACTTACTGCCGCCCCAATGCACGAACAGAGCGTCGAGACCCTCTGCTATCTCAATAAAATCGTGTCTTGCACTTCTGAGTGAACCTATCTTATCGGGCATGTCCGCTACGTCAGCATACAGCCAAAGCATACGGGTGACACCTGCCTCGGTAAGGCCCTCAACAACAATGTCCGGAGTGCACAGTCCCCATTGCGGACGTGCAGGCTTCGAGTTGTTTACCACAACCGCTATGGGACGCTTGCCCTCTGCTTCAAAGCCGCTCATACCCGTCAACGGGTTTATATTGCCCGTCTGCTCAGGCTCCTGGGCTTGAGTTGTTGCAGGAGTTGTAGTGGTCGTCGAATCCGAACCGTCATCTTTGTCTCCGAGAAGAACTACAAAAAGTACTATTAATGCCAAAAGCAAAACCAGAATCAGAGCTAAAGCTGCTTTTGAGTTGTTCTTTTTCTTTTTTACGTTCTTTTTTTCCGCCATTTTTTACTGCACCTCGAATAAAAAAATTGACTTTTCTATACAAAATATTATACATAGTTAAAGACTTTATTTCAATAACAATTTTTTATTGACTTCTCTTTTTTATTTGCTATATAATGTTTACTATACTTTATATTTGCATCAGTGTGATACAAATGAAACGGAGGAAAATTTCATGGCAAGAGTATTCAATTTTTCAGCCGGTCCGTCCATGCTGCCCGAGAGTGTTCTCAACCGTGCAGCAGCAGAGATGCTTGACTATCAGGGAAGCGGTCAGTCCGTAATGGAGATGTCCCACCGCTCAAAGATTTACGAAAGCATCATTTTCGGTGCCGAAGCCCTTTTCAGAGAGGTTCTCAACATTCCCGAGAACTACAAAGTTCTGTTCCTGCAGGGCGGTGCATCAACTCAGTTTTCCGCTATTCCGTTAAACCTTCTCAACGGTTCAAAGAAAGCTGACTATGTTCTGACCGGTCAGTTCTCAACAAAGGCATATAAGGAAGCCTGCAAGTACGGCGACATTAATGTTGTTGCATCCTCAAAGGATGAGACTTTCTCATATATTCCCAAGCTCACAAAGGCTGACTTCAATCCCGAAGCAGACTACGCATATATCTGTCTGAACAACACAATCTATGGAACAAAGTTCCCCTATATCCCCGATACAGGTGATGTTCCGCTGGTTGCTGACGTTTCATCATGCTTCCTCTCTGAGCCCATGGATGTTTCCAAGTTCGGCATCATCTACGGCGGTGCTCAGAAGAACATAGCTCCCGCAGGTCTTACTGTTGTTATCATTCGTGAAGACCTCATGGGTAACGCCCGTGAAGATATTCCGACCATGCTCGACTACAAGACAATGGCCGACAACGATTCAATGTACAATACTCCGCCCTGCTACTCTATCTACATGTGCAAGCTTGTGCTTGAGTGGATAAAGAACCTCGGCGGTCTTGAAGAGATGAAGCTGAGAAACGAAGCTAAAGCTAAGATTCTCTATGACTATATCGATTCAAGCTCTCTGTTCACAAACCCCGTAAGACCTGAGGACCGTTCACTTATGAACGTAACCTTTGTAACTCCCACCGACGAGCTTAACGCTAAGTTTGTAAGTGAGGCTGCTGCAGCAGGTTTTGTTAACCTCAAGGGTCACCGCTCTGTCGGCGGCATGCGTGCTTCTATCTACAACGCTATGCCTATCGAGGGTGTTGAGAAGCTTGTCGAATTCATGAAAGAGTTCGAGAAGAACAACGGTTAAGGAAAGGATACTACACAATGTTTGATATACTTACTCTCAACAAAATCGCCAAGTGCGGCACAGACCGCTTTGACGCTAAGTATACTTGCTCTGACGATGCTCAGAATCCGGCGGCTGTAATGGTTCGTTCGGCTTCTATGCATGAGACAGAGTTCGGCTCAGACCTGCTTGCTATAGCAAGAGCAGGTGCAGGCGTTAATAATATCCCGATTGACAGATCCTCTGACGCAGGTATCGCAGTTTTCACCACTCACGGCGCTAACGCTAACGCTGTTAAGGAGCTTGTTATCTGTGCAACTCTTCTCGCTTCAAGAAAGATTGCTGATGCTATCGACTGGTGCAAAACCTTAAAGGGTGAGGGCGCCAATGTTTCAAAGCTCGTTGAAAAAGGCAAGAGTGCTTTTGCCGGCCCCGAAATCAAGGGCAAGACAATGGGCGTTGTAGGCCTTGGTGCTATCGGTGCTCTTGTTGCAAATGCTGCAATCGATAT
>JAZUNO010000109.1:0-2393 GCA_045604185.1 Acutalibacteraceae bacterium
ACAAATTAATTTGAGCGTCTTGCCTAAGCAGTTGCGTTAGTATCCGAACTCGCCTAAAACAAGAAAAATAGCACCTTTACTTCGTTGTCGGTCTCGAAATACGTCAGTATTCCTTCGACCTTCCGCCTTGAAAAGTCACAATTTTTCTTTGTTTTAGGTTCAAAGAATTTTCGGTGCTGTGTTTTTGCGGCAATGTAAGGCAAAAACGCAGCTAATGCTGACGCATTTGCGAGAATTTTAACGATGCAGTGGCGTAAAAACACGCACCCAAAACGGGTTCGGATACTAACGCAACTGCTAAAGCTCAAAGCTAAATTATTTCGCTATGCTCAATAGCTAAATAGCACTAAAGTGCAGCTAAATAAAATTTGCCTATTAGCTGTGCGAAGCACAATTTAGCTGCTGGAGGCAATTTAGCTGACCATTGGTCAATTTAGCTTGCCGCAAGGCAAATTTAGCTAATTATTGTTTATTGCTTGCAGCAATAAACAATAATTTATCTCACAACATAAACCGGGAGGTGTCTTCCATGAAAAATGAAAATCCGGATATTTATATTACGGAAGAAAGCAAAAATAAAGTCGATGATATAAACGAAGAATACGACGAATTCGACGGCACATTCAACACCAATATGATGACCTACAATCAGCCGATTGACATCAGCCGTTCGCCAAACAGAGCGGCGATTTATTCATATTGCAAGGATGCCAAAAACCCGATACTTTTTCGCCACTATATCCATTGGCACGGCGACCTTGCCGGTTTTGACGGTTATGAAAAAAGGATTCACGACTATTGCAAAATATATATATTCATTGAAGGCAAATTCAATATGCTCATTGAAGACAACTTGTGTGCTCCCGTGTGCGGAAATGTGATAACTGTAAGAAACGAGGAGTCGAGCACTTCATTCTTTTATGCACTTTCCAACTTAGACTACTATGAAATTGACTTTCCGCCCGAGTTTTTTGACGTTATGCCAAAGGATTCGCCGTTTTATAATTTCTTTTTTGACCGTGAGACAGGGCAGAGCAATCTTATAACTTTGGGGCATCAGGCTATGACAAAGCTTTTTCAGACTTTGGAAAAAATTGAAACTCTCATAGGACGCAAACCTGACCACAGTGATTTTTTGATATATTCGAGGCTCATTCAGATGTGTGCGCTGGTGAGTGATGCTTTTACCAATAACAAAAGCGAAGCTTCTGACCACAAAATCTCTCACACACTCAAAACTGCTCTGCAGTATATATCGGGAAATTATCTTACCTTAATCGACACCAAAAAAATTGCCGAGCACTGTCACATCAGTGTGTCATATCTTTGCAGACTTTTTAAAAATTCGCTCGGTACCACACCGATAGAATATATCAACAGTCAAAAGCTCTCGCATGCAAAATATATGCTCAAAAACGGACACAACGTTACCGAAACCTGCTACGCATCGGGTTTTAACAGCTATAACTATTTTATATCAACATTCAAAAAGAACGTTGGACAAACCCCAACAGAATTTAAAAAGAGCGAAAACTAAAAAATAACAGGAGGACTTGCAATGAAAAAAAGCAGACACAACATATGGATGCCTCTTATCGGTTTTGATAAATATCAGGCCGACAAGGGTGTTGGCGAATATATTGAAAAGGCAGGCTTTGTGCCGGAGGGAATATCGGTATTTTTGTTTCACTCCGACATTGTGAATCAGCACGAGGGAATGGACAAAGAGTTTGTGCTCCATCCCGACAACTGCTCCTACTACGGCGTGCCGGCAAATGAATTCAGACAGCGTCAACCATGGACAAACTACGACCTCAGAACCCTTGCACACGAGCTCAAAGACCGCGGAATTGATGCATATCTGGGCATTATGGGTGTGTATTTGGATAACACCCGTCACTACGAATGGGAAAGCGACCACCAGGAGCTGCTTTCATTTGGCTGCAACGGCAGAATGAACCTCAACGTGCTGAAGCGTTTTGCCGACGGCACCTACTATGAAGACTTTTTCTGCGACAAAATTGAAAAAGCTCTCGACGACTATGGTTTTGCAGGTCTTCACGTGGCAGACTTTTTCTGTCCTCCCGAACACTCAATATGCAATGGCGACTTTTCGGCAGATATGCTCGACCAGTTTGCATCTCATTCACAAATTGAATATCCTGACCACATTAAAGCAAGACTAAGTTTCGACGAGCAGTCCGACATTGACGCCCGTCACGACTACATCTGGCACACACTTCGCAAAGAATGGATTGAGTTTTATGTGTGGAGATGGGAAAAATTCTGGGGCAAGGTTGCAAAAGTGCTCCATGCCAAAGGCAAAATAATTATGATTAACTACTCCTGGTGTGCCGACCCCCTTGAATCTCTCTATCGCTACGGCATAGACT
>JAZUNO010000110.1:0-9723 GCA_045604185.1 Acutalibacteraceae bacterium
TTTGTTGTTTTTCAATGTCTTAAGCAGTTTCTCTTTGTGTAAAAAAGAAAAAGCTCAAAAATAAAAGCACGCTCAAGTCTCTGCTCCGAGCGTGCTTTTTATACATTATCTTATATACGGAAGCGGATTTACTCTGTTTCCGTTTATTATTATCTCAAAGTGCAAGTGCGGTCCTGTTACGTTTCCGGTCGAGCCGACTCTCGCTATCGCCTGGCCTGCACTGACTCTCTGGCCTACATAGACCGAAATCGAGCCCTGCAAGCAGTGGGCATACCTTGTTTTAAGTCCTCCGCCGTGGTTGATAACTATACTGTGTCCGTAACCTGAATAGCTACGCTGTACGCTTTCAACCGTACCGTCAAGAGACGCAACAATTATGGCTCCCGTTGAACCTCCACCGGGTTTCGTAAGGTCAATACCTGTATGGAAATCCGAATAACCTCTCAATGTTCTCCATCCGTAATACGAGCTGATGTAAGAACAAGCAGGTGCAGGCCACACAAAACCGCTGCCCGAAACTGTAATGTTGTAGTTGCTTCCGTATGCAGATGCGGACTTTGTGCCAACCTGAATTTTTTCGCTAATCGGTTCCTTGACTCTCACACGTGAAATCTCTTCTGCTGATACACGCTCGCCGTCAATATATGTTACAAGCTCTGTGATCCTGTCTTCACCGGGTTCACCTTTTCTGACTGTTCGCTTCGTGCCCTTGAACATAGAGGCATTGTTAATCTTCTCAGTCTCAAAATCAACCTCTGCGGTCCTCACTTCGGTCTTCATTAATTTTACCCTGACATAGTTGACTTCGTTCGATATTATAAGCACATCGCCCGAATGTATATAATCGCCCATATTGGGATTGAGTGCCAACAGCTGCCTTTCAGTAAGTCCGTGAGAAACCGCTATATCATATATGGTATCGCCTTCTTTGACTGTGTATTTTACAGCCGCCTGCTTCGTCTTGGAAAGCTGCTCAGCAAGCTTTGAGGCATCCCACATTATTCTCTCGTTATCAGGATACAGTCCCTGAACATACTCAACCTTTTCAACAAAATCAACAAAGCTGTTGTCATCCTTAACCTGTTCCTCGTAAGGCTCAAGAATAGCATTGAAAACGCTCGTTGCATCAGTCTCATTCTTTATAGCACAGACAAAATCGTCATCTATATAAATGCCACACGCATTCGTAACATTATCGCCCGAATTTTCTATTATCCTGTCACACAAAACCGTTGAGTCCACAAGCTGGTTGAGTGTCACAAGTGCCAACTCATATGTGGGCTCTTCAAGGTCAGTCGCTCCTGCATCCTTTCCCGTATCAATACGGGCCTTTGCAGCATTCTGCGCCTCGTTATAAACCGCTTCGTCAGCTATATAGCCGATTTCCTTGTTGTTATAACTGACCTTAAGTGCAAACGTCACGCTGCTCCAATAGTTTACGGTAATGACAAAAGCGATAATAGCCACAACGGGCAAGGTATAATTCAAAACGGTTTTAAACAAATCTTTATGTCGCACTATACCTTTCTTTATATAGTGCATGAAAAATGCAATCGAAGTGCCCTTGCCTTTGTTGTTGCGTTTGAGGTAAGCTTTGGCTGTTTTTATATCTTTACGCAAATCATTGACCTGCTCAACAAAAGTACGAGTAACAAGGTCAAAAACCTTTTTCAGAGACTCCCATGCCAATCTGAAAATATATTTTACAAACATGGCTATCCAGCCCAGAAGCTTCTTGGGTCTGCGGAGTATGCGTTTTGCTCCGCTGACTACGTACAAGCCGAAGTCTTCAACCGTATCATAAACAAACTGCCCGAAAGATACTTCTTCACCCTCTTGTGTCTCCTGCTCTTCGGGTTCTTCTTCGGCTTCCTGCTTCTCTGTGTTTTCTGTTGCTTTTATTTTTTCTTCATCTTCTGCCTTTTCGATTTGTGTATCTTCTGTTTCAGGCATCGGTTGCTCCGCTTTTTCATCATCAAGCTCAAGCTCATCGCCACTTATTATTCTGTTAGATAAACTGTTGTTCCGACCAATTGCCTTTTCATACTGCGATAAGACATCATCATAGTCCTGCTCAACATCCAAATCGCCGAAAAGCTCTGAATTAAAATCACCGAAAAGCTCCGAATACAAATCGGAACTTTCTTGGGCATCAAGATATTTTTCAAAAAGAGTTGCACCGTTTTCCTTTGAGCGGAGCTCTTCTTCTTTATTATCTTTTTTAATATCCAGAATGTCCGCCTCCCTTAAATTATTACAAAACGGTTACAAACCACGTATATTATAGTACCTCTTTCAACTTATTACAAGTCCAAAAAAGAAAAAAGAACTATGAAATAAATTGCCAGCTTTCTATATCGGCATAAATATCGTTTATATGAGCACCGCCGCCAAACGATATACTTCGTGTATACGCCGCTATACCGCTACGGTAGCAAATCGGCAAGAACGGCAGGTCACTGTTGAATATTTCCACAAACTTAAAGATGTCGGATGTCCCCGAAAGCATCGCCGAATATGCCTCGCTCGACTGACTTTGCGTATTTATACCGTAAGACACCGCACCTTTGGGCAAAAGCATCGCAGAAAGATTCATATTATCAGACAATTTGATTTCACCTATATACATATCATATCTGCCCGATGCTATTGCCGCTCTGTAGGCTTTTTCTTCGAGCGCTTCAACGCTGACACTTATATTTGCCTTTGAAAGCATTTCCTTTATACTTGTCGCAGCTTCGTTTTTAAAGGAATTGTCCTTGTTGACAACGAGTTTTAAATACAGTCCCTGAGACCCGTTCGAACGCACAGAGCCTCCCTTTGTCTTATACCCTGCCTCGTCAAGCAGTTTTTCCGCCGCCTCAACATCCGCTTTAACCGTGTAATCTTTAGAGCTAAGCACATTCCAATCAGGATTAAACGGTGTATATACGGCTTTTGCATAGCCCTGAAAAGCCGTATCGGCTATTTTGCTTCTATCAACAAGAAGGTTAATGGCCTGCCTTATCTTTTCATTGGAAAGCGCTGAATTGCCGCTTTTATTAAACGTCATAAACACCATATTGTTCATCAGCACACTCGCAGTAGATGCGGAAAACCTTGTATATTCGCCTATACGTAAGTCATCAAACGCAAAGCTGATACCGCCGATAGCCAAAGTATACTTAAGTGAGTTTACATCCTGAACCGCATACAGACCTATTTCCTTTATCTTGGGCGAAAATCCCGTTGAACGTGAGCTCTGAACCTTGAGCACCGTATTCACTCCGTTAACGGAAAGCACATATCTGCCTGAACCTACAGCCCTATCCTCTGTCGAACCGCCCTTTGTAACAGCAAAAGTAAGGCAGTTTACCGCATACGGGTCCTTTGAAGAAAGAGTAAACACTACGCTGTTTCCGCTGGCGGTCGCCTTTTCAAAACCCGACAGCGAGTTTTTATATGCAGGCGATTCTTTCGCACTGTTAAATGACGCAACTACATCAGACGGTTTTACCTGCGAGCCATCCGAAAATCTTGCTGTACCCAACGCGACAGTCAACGTCTCTCCGCTCTGACTGTAGCTTGAGGCAAGCATGGGTTTTGCCTTATAATTTTTGTCCAAAACAAAAAGTCCGTCATATATCAGCTCGCAAATACTCTGATTGAGCATGCTCTCAGCTGTAAAGGGATTTAACTTGTCATTTTGAGAATACGGCAGCTTCAGGACATTGGTTTTAGGTGTTTCTCCTGAAACTGATGTTGTTTGCTCAGGCTTGTCAGGATTATCCGAGCAACCGCTGAAAATAAGAGAAAATGACAAAATGCAAATCATTGCAACAGCAAACATTTTTATTATTTTTCGGTTCATGGCAATCTCTCCACAATTCTGTAAAGTGTTTTTACTTTACGGTTTTTCTGTATTAATAAGGTCCCTTATTATCTCTCCGGCCATTATCATTCCTGCCACAGGCGGCACAAAAGGTACACTTCCGGGCACAGCCCGCTTTTTTCCGTCCTCACAGGACATCTGCGGTGTAAGAGGTGGCTCATCAGACCACACAACTTTAAGCGAACCGACTCCACGGGCTTTAAGCTCCCGTCTCATTACACGGCAAAGAGGGCAAACGCTCGTTTGTGATATATCCGACACCCTGAAAAGTGTCGGGTCAAGCTTGTTTCCCGTTCCCATACACGCAATAATGGGGATATTTCTGTCTTTAGCTTCGCAAGCCAGGCTGAGCTTTGCACTCACGGTATCAACAGCATCAGCTATATAATCATAATCCGACACAAAAAATTCATGTGAATTCTCAGGCAAATAGAATCCGTCTATAACATGAACGGTACAATCAGGGTTTATATCCCTTATCCGTGCCGCCGCAACCTCGGTTTTCTTCATTCCTACTGTTGAACTCAACGCATAAAGCTGTCTGTTTATATTAGTCTCGGAAACCGTATCGTTATCAACAATAGTCAGCTCGCCGACACCCGCTCTGGCAAGTGCTTCCGCCGTATATGAACCGACACCGCCAAGCCCGAAAACCGCTACGTGACTTTTATTAAGTTTTAAAATCCCTTGCTCGCCTATCAGCATCGAGCTTCGGAAAAATCTTGAGGGAGTCACTCAGACACATCCTTTTATACATTATAATCCTTATTTTACACCAAACATATATCTTTTGCAATTTTTTATCGCCGTTTTGGTTGTTTTTTTATCCGTCAGCGGTTATAATGTGTTGTATGACCAAAACAAACAAAGGATGTTAAGCTATGAAACTCGGAATCGTTGGCTTGCCGAATGTAGGCAAGAGCACTCTTTTTAACGCTATAACCGATGCAGGTGCACAGTCCGCAAGCTATGCTTTCTGCACAATTGAACCGAATGTCGGTGTTGTGGCTGTCCCCGATGCAAGGCTGGACAAGCTGACAGAAATGTACAACCCTGCAAAAACCACACCTGCAATGATTGAATTTGTTGATATAGCAGGTCTTGTTCGCGGAGCATCAAAGGGTGAAGGACTTGGAAACAAGTTCCTCTCTCACATAAGAGAGGTTGATGCGATAATCCACGTTGTACGCTGTTTTGAAAACGATGATATTGTTCACGTTGATGCAACCATTGACCCGAAAAGAGATATTGAAACTATCAATCTTGAGCTCATACTTTCTGACCTCGAAATGGTTGACCGCAGAATAGACAGAGTTGCAAAACAACTTAAAGGTGACAAATCTGCAGCAGCAGAATTGGAGTTCTTAAAAAGACTCAAAGCAGAGCTTGAAAGCGAAGTTCCTGCCAGAAACGTCGAATGTGACGAAAATGAGGCAGAGTTCCTCTCCCAGATAGCCCTGCTCACATCAAAACCTGTTATCTATGCCTGCAACATGAGCGAAGATGACTTTGCAAACAAGATTGACAACAATAAGCACTACCTCGCTGTTAAAGCTTTAGCTGAAACTGAGGGCGCAGAAGTTCTTCCGATCTGTGCAGAGCTTGAGGCTGAAATAGCTTCTCTTGAAAAAGAGGAGAAAGAAATGTTCCTCTCCGACCTCGGAATTGAGCAGGGCGGACTTGATTTGCTCGTTCAGCGCAGCTACAATCTTCTCGGCCTTATCTCCTACCTGACCGCAGGCACTCCCGAAGTCAGGGCCTGGACCATAACCAAAGGTACAAAGGCTCCGCAGGCGGCAGGAAAAATTCACTCCGACTTTGAGCGAGGATTCATCCGTGCTGAGGTAATAAGCTTTGACGACCTTGTAGCCTGCGGCTCACTGCCTGCTGCAAAGGAAAAGGGTCTTGTACGCAGTGAAGGTAAAGAATATGTTATGAAAGACGGCGACGTTGTGCTGTTCAGATTTAATGTTTAAGGAGATAAAACAATGTGTGATGATAATATTTTAGATTTCGCTCCTATGGACGGAGAGGAGTTTGAAGAAAACGATAACTCTACCCTCACCCTCGTCGATGAGGACGGTAACGAAGTGGAAATGGCTGTACTCGATGTTATTGAACACAAGGACGAGCAATATGTTGTTTTGCTTCCCGTTGAGAATATGGAATCAGGCAATATGGAAGTCGCAATTCTCAAAATAGAGTTTGACGAAGAAAGCGGCGAGTATTCATACGTTTCAGGAAATGAGCCTGAGTTTGATGAGGTTTTTGACCTCTTTCAGGAGCAGCTGCAACAAGAGATTGACAGCATGGGAGACCTTGAAATAGTTGACGATTTGGGGTTTGACTTGGAGAATTAAAACCATGGTTCATGCAGCTATCATTAATGAAAACTGTAAGTTAAATGAAATATTTTGTTCAATCAATAACATTCAAAATGAATATAATTGGTTAGTTACAAATTGTGAATGTTTCTCCCCATCATATGAAACCGAAAATCTATTAAACAAAGAATACTGTTGGCTTAGCGGTAATAAGTTATCATCTATTTTAAACACTGATGGATTTTCTTGTATTTGGGCTGTTTTATCTGGATTTAAAAAAGATATTCCGCTTGAGCATATATTAGAATATCCGCTGCCGTACGCAAACGGGTATTCAGGATTTTGGAAAAATCCCATTTCAATACAGCATCCGTTGGCAGAAATAGAGATTGTCGCTTGGGACGGCATATCAACACTCTTATTTGCTAAAGAACAAAATATTGTAAATTCATTCAGAAATGCTTTCCCGTTAAGTGAAGATTTAACATCATATAATCTAAAATAGCAAAAGGCGGACAGTTCAATGAACTGTCCGCTTTTTATACGCTTATAAAACTATCTCCATCTCACGTTTCTGAATCTTCATCCCCTGCTTTTCATAAAAACGCAATGCACTGTCGTTGCCCTCCCAAACATTGAGGGTAAGATTATGACAGCCTTTTTCTTTTGCTGTCTCAAGTGCCTTTTTGAAAAGTGCGTCGCCTATTCCCTCTCGGCGAAACGGTGCATCAATGCAAAGGTCATCTATATAAAGCTCTTTATTATCCTGACGTGCACTGTTTTGCGTGTGGTCGATAAGAACACAGAATATGTAGCCGAGGACAAAATCGTTTTCATCCACTGCAACAAAAGTCAGCCTGCTTTCATCTTCAAACAATTCAGACAGACTGTCTGCCGTGTACTTTGAATTGCCTTTCTTGAAGAGATCCGGTCTTATTTCACTGTGCAAAGCACAAATTTGTTGCAAAAGCTCTAAAATCCTCGCACAATCCTTGGTTTGGGCAGGTCTTATACCCTTAAACATCGTATCAAATCCTTTGTTTTTGTGTAAAGTGAAATCACTTTACACAAACCCTTTCTATATTTAAAACTTTACCTGTTTTGTCGTCTGTTTCAAAAATGCAGCCGCACATCATACACGGTGCATCGCTTATTTCAAACCTTGTCGGCAAGCCTGTTTTAAGCCATGATATTGAAGCTTCGGGACGAACGCCAAGCACAGACAGCTCAGGGCCTGTCATGCCCAAGTCGGTAATATAGCCCGTTCCGTTGGGCAGTATCTTTTCATCCGCTGTTTGAACGTGTGTATGCGTTCCGACAACGATACTGACCTTGCCGTCAAGATAAAATCCCATTGCCAATTTTTCAGCCGTTGCTTCAGCGTGCATGTCAAGTATTTTAACTTTACAATCTTTGATTTTTTCAAGCAATTCATCAACAACACCAAACGGGTTATCTGAACCGTTTATATACGCTCTGCCAAGCAGATTTATCACGCCTACCCTCACGCTTCCCATATCGATTATACCGTATCCCGAACCGGGACACGATGCATCAACATTGGCAGGACGGATAATATCATTCCTCTCATCAAGAAAATGATATACCTCGCTACGGCGGAAAGCATGGTTGCCTGTAGTTATAAAATCTACTCCGCTATCAAAAATATACTCAGCGGCTGCTTTCGTTATACCGTTTCCCGGAGCCGCATTCTCGCCGTTGGCTATCGTTAAATCTATCCCCTTAAAGCGTTTGAATGCAGGCAATTTGGCTCGCAAGAACTCACAGCCCTCGCTACCCACAATATCACCTATAACAAAAATGTTCATAAGACACCTTTCTAAAAAAACTCCCACCGAAAAACGGTGGGAGCAAACCATACAGTTAATTGATTATTTTGCGTAGTCGCTAAAACGGCTCTCCCTGATAAGGTTTACCTTAATCTGACCGGGATATTCAAGCTCGTCTTCAATCTTTTTGACTATATCACGTGCAACCAGCACCATCTTTTCATCGCTGATAACCTCAGGCTTAACCATTATACGGATTTCACGGCCTGCCTGAATTGCAAACGTGCGGTCAACACCGTCAAAGGAAGAAGCGATACTCTCAAGCTTCTCAAGACGCTTGATATAGTTCTGAACATTCTCTCGTCTTGCACCCGGACGTGCAGCGGAAACTGCGTCGGCCGCCTGAACAAGGCAAGCAACAAGGCTCTTTGCTTCAACATCGCCGTGGTGAGCTTTGATAGCATGGAGAACGCCTTCGTTCTCACGGTACTTCTTAGCATACTCAACACCGAGTTCAACGTGTGAACCGTCCATCTCATGGTCGAGAGCCTTACCGATATCATGAAGCAAGCCCGCTCTCTTTGCAAGCTTGACGTCGGCGCCAAGTTCCGCCGCCATAAGACCTGCAATATATGAAACTTCAAGTGAATGATTGAGTACATTCTGACCGTAACTTGTTCTGTATTTGAGTTTACCCAAAAGCTTTACAAGCTCCGGATGAATTCCGTTAACGCCCGAATCAATCAACGCATGCTCACCGGTCTGTTTGATAGTAGCATCGACTTCTCTGCGAGCTTTCTCGTACGTCTCTTCAATACGTGCCGGATGTATTCTGCCGTCAGATATAAGCTTTTCAAGCGTTAATCTTGCAACCTCACGGCGTACGGGATCAAAGCTTGAAACCGTTATCGCTTCGGGTGTGTCGTCGATTATAAGATCGACACCCGCGATAGTTTCAAGGGTACGTACGTTACGACCTTCACGGCCGATAATCCTACCCTTCATCTCATCGTTGGGCAATGTAACAACAGAAACAGTAGCTTCTGCTGTATGATCAGCGGCACAGCGCTGAATAGCTGTTGCGATAATCTCTCTCGCCATGGAATCAGCTTCGTCCTTAGTCTTCTGCTGATACTCCATAATCTTGACTGATTTTTCGTGAACCAACTCGTCCTCAAGGTTCTTAAGCAAAAACTCCTTCGCCTGCTCCTTTGTATAGCCCGATATTTTTTCAAGCATATCAAACTGGCTCTTTTTAAGGCTTTCAATTTCGACGAGCTTCTCTTCAACCTCTTTGATCTTGCGATTTAAAGTTTCATCCTTTTTCTCAAGATTCTCACTTTTCTTATCCAGACTCTCTTCTTTCTGGATTATCCTGCGTTCCTGACGCTGAACTTCATTGCGTCTTTCACGAAGCTCACGTTCAGTTTCGGATCTCTGCTTGTGAATTTCATCTTTAGCTTCAAGAATGGCTTCCTTTTTCTTCGCCTCTGCCTGCGTCATAGCCTCACTGACTATGCGGTTGGCTTCCTTTGTAGCGGAACCAATTGCAGCTTCGGCAACCTTCTTCCTATGTAAACCGCCTAAAATAAAGCAAATCACGCCTGCAACTACTGCACTGACGGCGGCTATAAGAATTACTAACCACAATTCCAAACGAATCAACACCTCCTGTTTAAAAATTTCAGATATTGTAAAACTACTTTGTAAAAATCAGCATGGTGTATAGCTTGGCACA
>JAZUNO010000111.1:0-9113 GCA_045604185.1 Acutalibacteraceae bacterium
TAAATCCTCTTCGTCGAGCTGAACTTCATCACTCGTGTCGGGTTCTTCCATTGGTATTTTCACTTGATAATCCGGCACTTGCGGACTTTGTGCACCCGTTGCACCTCTTGGCTTTGGCTTCTCCTTTTCTTTTTTCTGCCACAATGGTTCATAGTCAATCGCCTTGCAGGGCTTGAGTTTTTCAAAGAAAGGATGCTCTTCCGGTGTTATCTTGCTAAGCTTTAAGGGCTTTGAGCCACGGATTAAAAGTATTGCTTGATCTTTCGGTAAACGGCGCACTTCATCGGGCATCATAAGAGGACGGCCGGTGCTTGTTTTATTATGGGTATATGGTCTTGTGGTGTGCAGAACAGGAGAAAAGAGTGGCGTCATAGGCACCATTGAATTGTTTATACGAACTGTAATCTCACCGCACTGGTCGCTTATGTGTTCTGCGGTCATCATATCGTTACAACCAAGAAATAACTGATAGTCGCAGTCGCCGATGATTTCCTGCCATTCGTTTTTTGGGTATCTGTTTGCGATCTGTGCAATGCTCTGTATGGCTGCCTGTATGTTAATGTTACGGGAACGGGCAACCGAGAATATCTTTTTACTGTCAAGAAGACTGATATTACAGAACTCATCCATCAGCACGTTTACACATACGGGAAGTCTGCGATTAGGCTGACTACGGGCAAAATCGAATAGTTTAACGAACAGCAACGAAAAGAACATTGACGATAGGAACTCCAAAGAACTGTCCTGGTCGGATATGATACAGAAGTAAGCACACTTTTGTTTTCCGGGCAAGGTTAGGTCGATTTCGTGATGTTTCGTTATATCATCAACCAACTTGTTTTGGAATACATTTAGGCGGTTACCAAGACCGATAATGATGTTACCCCAAATCTGCTTATGTGCTTGACGGAAAATACCGTAAGGTGGCAGTGCGGGATGATCGGGCGGAAGACTGCGGAATTTCGCATCAAGCTCCTGTACCGATGTTGAGGAAAGGATTTTGTATATCGTTCCGAGACTTCTCTCCTCTACGGGTAAGAGCTTATCTGTGCCGGGATAGGTCATTGTGCCAACATAATGCAAAAGAGCCATAAGTAAGTTCTTTTCGGCCTTCGCCCAGAAGTCCTCACGCTCACTTTCAGAGGAAGTGTTACGGATTATAATTTCTGCCACATTCTGAACAAGGTTAAGGTCATTTGCGGTTTCACTGACACAGTTCCAACCATCTGATGCAAACAAATCAAGAAGATTGTAAGCACAAACGGTATAACCCTGCTCACGAAAGAACTCCGAATACATTTCGTAGAACTCAGCTTTAGGATCCACCATAATAAGACTTTCGCCGCGTTTTACTGCCTGCATAGCAAAAGGCATTACAAAGCCTCTTGATTTACCGGTACCAGGCGAGCCGTAGATGATAATGTTCTTATTCATACCACGCATATCTTTAAGGGATACATAGTCGCCGTTGTCTAATTTTCCGAACAGGGTTTCATCTAAGGTTTCAAGATCGCCTTTGATAAGCACGTCAGTGAGTTCATTTTTACTCATCCAACCGGATGTACCGTGTGTACCTTCGGGTAATATCTCAATACCGCGTTCTTTATCCCGAACAGTTTTATATCCTGAGAGCAGCTGATAGCCCTTCTTTGCGAAGAGGCAGTACATAAGAACAATGAATATCGTTATCATTATTCCGTAGGGTGTAAAGATGGCGCCGATGTTCTTAAAAGGATTCAGCGTAAACCATTCCGTGTTTTCTCCGCTGCGGAAATTCAAAACAGCAATACCAATGCACCGCAAGACAATTCCGTAGCAATATAAAATAAGAAGTCCTAAACCGATGTAGGTAGGAAATTTTGATTTGTGCTTGGAGATAAAATCGTTTAGTTTATCTTCCAGTTGCTTTACCTTTTCCGAGAGGCGGAACATGTATATATTCTCCTTTCCCGGTCTGAAAAGGCTTGTAATTGATTTCGGGTAAGTCATTACTTATCCCAAGAAATTCTTCTGTCTGCTGCAGATCAAGAACAAAGCATTCCGCATTGGTGCCTTCTGTTATTTTCAGAACAGCATCCACTTGAAACGGCAGAACGAAGATGTATGTTTGCTTTTTTGTTTTAATGGCATTTTCAAACCGTTTAATATTACAGTCGATGCCGATAATGAAATTTGTTGTTTTATTCCTCCCATCTGACTGTGGCGTTAAGGGAGGAAGATAATCTTTTGCGAGTATGTTTTTTACGAGGCGTTGGCGGTAATCTGGAACTGATAGGATTCGCAGTTGTCTAATACCATCTGAATTCAAAGGAACAAGAGCAACGGGACAGTTGAATTTATCCATTGCATCCTTGTAGTAAACCGTTGTGGATTTCTTAGACCGTTCTTTTTTATAGGAAACGGTGGTTATGATTTCCTGTAGGTCTCCTTCACCTGTGTAGATGATGTGTGGGCTTCTACCATTTAATAGTGTTTCGGAACGAAAAGTACGTTGTTCTACTTCGGGATAGATGCCGTTGTTTTCCTTTGGTACATAGTACGGAATAAAGGTTGTGTCCTTGGCATAATAGAATCCGGTGAGTCTGCTCCCGCCGAGAATATTTGCGTGCGGTTGCCTACGAAGTGCGAAAGATGGTAGGAAGATATTACTCAGCATTTCTGCCGGTGGGCTGTCGCAAAAGACATCAGCACCATAACGCCAAAAGAAGCTTGTAATTTCTGCGGTGTGCAATCTGCGCATCAGAACTTCACCGCTACTACGATAAGACTTATCCTGAGAATATCCAATTTCTGCTCGGTGCAGTAAGTCGTAACCATTAGGGGTACAACGGTATCCCACACCATTTCTGCTCGGTCTTATAAGCTTAAAAAAGAGTAAGACGTCAAGAATTTCTGCAGGGATATTTCTGCTCACGGAAAGCGGCATATTTTTGCACCAGGCACATAAAGCCAATACCTCGATTTCTGCTTGGTCGAACTTCAAAACTGCACCCCCCAACGTAAGCCTGTCAGTTTCTGCATTTTAATAACCTTGAGAAAACAACCTAAAACGCTTGTTTTATTGCGGAAATACTATATGTCAGTTTTTGCATGAAAGCCAAGGCAAACACCCTTGATCCATTTTTGTTGTAAACTGACATATAGTAAGCCATTTCTCAAAGCATATCCGCAGACATCTGATAGAGGAAATCTCCTGCTTCATCAAAGGGTGTAACGTAGATATGGCAACAGGTATCTTCATCTATCACGGTGAAGAGTCCCAGAGCCAATTCAAACTGATTGTCATCCCTGAATAATCTGCCTTTCAAGGCGTTTATCGCCCCTCTAAAGCCTTTATTGTCGTTATCAAAGGTTCCGGAGCAGTCAACGGGACAATGCTCTACAATCGCCATATACGCCTTCTCATAGCAAGGAATAACACCGCCGTTTTGACGGTAGTTGTCAAGCAGTTTTGTTATGCTGTCAAAAACATACTGTGTGCCGCCGATCATTTTACAGTGTGGGAGCAAGGCATTTAAGCGTATATCCAGCCAACCGTTATCAAGCTGTGTTACTTCGCCGAAAATTTCCTTGTGGTTGTAACTGCGAATGGGAGATGGCGGAATAGTCGGTCTTACTTTCTCACAAAGGTTACGCATATCAATACAGCACAATTCTACTTGGTGCATAGCCGCATCCAAAAGCGTATTCTGTTTTTCGCTGGAACGGTATCCTTTTGAGAGTTCAGTGAGATATTTATTAGCGGCATCAAGGTGATGCTGCATAGTGGTTATAACGTTGTTTGTGTAATCGGTATCCATTATGTATCCTCCTTGATTTCTCGTTTTTCAAGGTCGGCTCGATTGGTGGTAATAAGGTCGTATTGCGTCTGTGAAGAACGAATCTCAACAGCGATTCTGTTCTTACCCGCACAGAGAAGTCCCTGACCTCTGCCGCAGCGTAAAATCTGCATAACCTCTTCATCCGATAAGCCAACCTTTTCTTTAAGTTTCAGTGCTTCCGGTTCCTCCATCTGCAGAAGAAGTTTTAGACGGCTGTTATTAAGAACAGCATCACCGAATTTACCGTTATTGAGAGCAAAATAGTCGATAGTATTCTGTGTGCAGGAAACGAAGATACCACCGTAACCACGAATGGTTTTTACTAGCTTTATAACAAACTCAGATGCCTGTTCGTTTCCTTCTTTACCGGCTATGATCCATAGCTCATCACCGAACACTGCTTTTTTACGAGTACGGGATTTACTCATTTCATCACGAATAAATACAGTTGCCAGGAATGTTGTAGCCGATAGATCTTCCTCACGTGCAGAGGAGGTATCCATAATGATGAACGAAGAACGAAGGTCAACGTTTGTCTTACCTCCCATACCGCTTTCAACCAAATCTTTTACGATAATGGCAATATTCTTTAGTTCGGGTATTGCGTTTACTATCGGATACAAATCCGCAAGTGTAGGCATTTCCTTAAACGAGCCGTCCGGATTCAAAAGACTGCTGTTATCCTTTGTAATGCCGAACTTGTTATAGCACTCAATAATAGCGGAATTGAGCATATATCTTTCTTCGGGTGTCATATCGGGATAGCGTAATTGGAAATAGGTTTTTATATCCTGCACCACATCGAGCATTACCGAGTCCTTACGGCTTTCGTGTCCTGCTAAGTTATCGTCAATATCCATCGTTGTACGGCGGATATCCATAATGTTTATACAGTCGGTAGAGCCACGAGCCAGTTTTATGTATTGACCGCCCAGAGCTTCACAAGGTCCTCTGTATTCAAAGCCCTTTTCGGGAGCAATAACGAATACCTGAACGCCGTTCATTCTCATTCGCATAGCCATCAAGAGAATGGTGTAGGTCTTACCAGCGCCGGTCATACCGAAGATCGCCATATTACCGTTGGAATAAATATCCGAATTGAAGTTATCCAAAATAACCGTAGAGTTGTTATGCAGGTTTATTCCGAGCAAAATGCCTTTTTCATCGCAGAGTTCAAAGGATGAAAACGGGAAAGCACCTGCGGCACCCTGGGTTAAAATGTTTCTTCTGGTTTTCTTTTCGATATCCGCATCCAACTTACATAGCGGCAACATTGACTTAAAGCATTGTTCGTGGCAGTAGTCCGCACGGCGCACGGTCATATTCATAGCAGCACAGCGATTTTGCACCTGCTTAATACGTTGCTCTAAGGTTTCCTCATCATAGGCGGTAATCTCTATGAGCGTATGCATATAAAAGAACTCTTCACCTTCACGGTTTAACTGCTCTTTGATATACAGCCCCGAGGATATGGCATCGTCCATCTCCTCAAAGTCAGCACGGGTATCTTCCACATCACGCATACGGCTTCTATTTAGCATAGTGGTTTTAGCCACCTTTTGAAGCACCTGTTCTTTACGCTTTTTATCAAGGTAAAAACTGATAGAAATACCGTCACCAAGTTCTACTAAAGGAGATAGCCAAGATAGTCCTGCCTGAGTGGGATAACCATATCCTGACACGTACAAATAGGCATAATACATACCGTCAATGATGATATATTCCTTATGTGTTAGATCACTTTCCGTTGGAGCCAAAACATCCTGCACGGAAAGCACGCCCAACTTGTCCTCTTCGGAAAGTTCTTCAGTAGGAATATCAACAGCACGGTGAACAGTACCGACTTCGGCAAACAATGCCTTATGATCGACCTCGTATGCGGTTGTGCGTCGGAATGCAGAAAACAACGTGCGGAAAAGAAAATCATCATAAGACTCATGACGGAGCACCTCAAGACCGCAATAATCAAGATATTGCAGTGCGGTTTCGGCTGCCTCTGAGAGTTGCTTTGCAATTTCATCGAAATCCGTAGCAGTGCCTTCGTGCTGGAAAACGATATAGAATTTTCTCGTTACCGCTTCATTGGCGGCAAGGTAGTTTGCGAGCTGAGCATCCTCTAAAATCATCTCCTTGCACATCTCGTTTTTCTCGATCTGATAGCACTTTTCCATCTGTTCACAGTAAGCGTCAATATCAGCACGACCCGTCTGCACAAGGAACTGTAAGGAAACGGGAGCAATACGCAAATAACTTGCCATATAGTAAATAATGTTCATCTGCTCCATCGAAGATTTAAGATAAAAATTCGTGGGCAAAACCTCGATAATTTTTAGATACCTACCGTCCTCTGTTATGATTACACCGTTTCGGATATCTACCACAGGCACAAGGCTCTGTGTACCATTCGGGAATCGGCTGCCGGGGATGGTAGTTTCTTTATTCGAACCGAATATGAGGGATTTTATATCCGGCAGCTTACGCTTTTTTACACTTTTGTCTTTACCCATTGTGTCCCCCTATAAGTTAAAATTCGTTTATTTTTCTTAAAACGGTTATGAATACGCAAGAAGGTAAACAGTGAGTAATCCTGTACGCCGATCATCGCAAACCCGCCAACGGGAATTACAATGACACAAACTGCGATAATCGTGCCTGTTATTCCAAACGGAGATAGCAGTATTGTGAGCAGTACCAATGGAATACAAAGGATTACACACTCTATTACGTTACGTATTTCAAACATACCGAAAAGTTTACCTGCATCGGTATAGTTGGTTGGAATAAAAATTGATGGTTCCATAGAAAACTCCTTTCATCACGGTAAATACGGTGATGGATCAACGCTTTCTCCGTTGATTCTTACCTCAAAATGACAGTGCGGACCTGTACTTTTACCCGTAGAGCCGACTTTGGCAATTACATCTCCCTTTGTTACTTCATCACCAACGAGAACTAAAAGCTCACTGCAATGGGCATACAGCGTTTCTACGCCTTCGCCATGATCGAGTTTGACATAATAGCCATATCCTGTCGTACCGTAAACAACCTCGGTAACGGTACCATCCTTCGTAGCACAGATTTCGGTGCCCATCGGCATACCAATATCTATGCCATTGTGATAGCCGGGCTCAGGGCTTGTTCGGTATCCGTATTCAGAGGTTATATTGTTTCTCCAAGTCGAATCCGAGAATAACGAACCTAAAACACCGACCGATGAATTGTTTTCCATCTCCAGCGTTTTATGGATAAGCCGCGCCCAGTTTTCATCAGCCTCGTCATAACCGCATAATGCCATTATTTCGGTAGGTGTAAGATAGTAAATATCCAATACCATATTGGTTACTTCATCATCGGAAGTGCTTTCGGAATCGGTAGTTTCACTTTCTGTATTTTCATCCGCAAGTCTTGTGGAATATGACACACACTTTTTAGAAAACGATTGGACATCAGCCTCCGTCGCCGCATCAAGATTGTTTTCAAGGGTAACTGCGTGCAACGCTATAAACCAGTTTTTCTGTATTTTAGTACCCGTAAAAACTACCTCGTATTCAACTGTATCGGTATCTTCGGTTTCAGTGGTCGTCCCATCGGTTTCTGTATCTTGACCTTCACCATCTATTACCGTGCTTTTGATTTCTTCCACCCAATTATCTATGTACGACTCATAGCTATCGTAGTATCCTGATACTGTTTCAGCCTGTACCGTCATTGCGGATATTTCTGCATTTGTTGACGATTGATATCCGAATAGCATCATAGGCAAACAGCAGAATATGATAATGGGTAAAAGCAATAAAACAAGAGCAATAACTAAAATCTGCGGCCAATAATGTTTAAGGGCTTGCAAGGCGGCTGCAGCCCAGCCACCCTGCATAAACGCCTTAATAATGTCATAAAGTGCTTTCGCAAGATGAGCCGCACTTCCGGCAATTTCAAGACCGCTTTTTTTAGCCATTGTTTTCACCGTCCTTCGGGGTTACGGTTTCTGCAATATCCTGTAAAACCTCTTTTGCTGTATCGGTAGCTTCAATGTTATCGGGCTTTGCAGATACCTTTGTGCCCGCGGGAGTCGTTCTTATGCCGTGACCATTCGGCATCGCCGTCTTTGGTTTGCCGATAGGACTTGCATTTTGACGGACAGTTCCCGTAGGTTTAGCACCGCCAAAGCGTGTTTTCTTAGCGTTATCGGTAGCTTGTTTTGCAGCATTATGATGAACTTGTTTAGCACCGCCCTTGGTATTCTGTTTAGCGGTAGCATTCGCACCGCCTTTAACAGCTGCTGTCGTGGTTTTTGCAGATGTATTATTGGGTGTAACACCTGCGTTTCCACCTTTACCAGAAGCAGAACCTTGCTGAGAAGTTGCGGGTTTTCCGTGTGTCGTTCCCGTAGTGTTTCCGCCTTTGTTCTGTTGACCTGCAGGCTGATTTCCAAAACGGTTAGTGTTGACTTGAGATTGTCCCGAACTGTTAAACTGTGTTCTGCCGGAGTTGGCATTAGCACTGTTAGTAGCGCCACCATAGCTGTTTGCACCGAATCGAACAGTAGATGCAGATTGAGTATTAGCAGTTGTTCTGCTGCCGCCCATATTACTGCTCTGGTTATTTCTTTGAGTATTTGCACTGCTCTCGGTTGTTGCACCGTAAGCCGCACCTGCAGCCATATTATTTCCACCGACATTTGTGCCACCCACGTTGTTACCGCCGACATTCGTGCCACCTGTAGCATTACGGACATTACCGCCTCTGTTATTGCTGTAATGTGAGGTAGAACTGCTTTGCGAACTGCCGCCGGTTTTACCTGCGCCGCCTTTCGCACCGCCGCCTTTACCGGAAACGGACATAATGGTTCTTGCTGCCATTGCCGCCATCATAAGACCTCTGCCGGTACCGAGGGGATCTCCCGTAACCGCAGGATTAGATTATTGTTAGAGGGTATGTCGGTAGCTTCGTTTATCAATAATTTAACCGATGAAAAGCTAGCGCATTTAAAGGAAATTCTTGATTTTCAAGAGTTCTATGGCGGTAAACACGATAGTGACCGTGTAATTTTTAAGGATAGCGAGTTTCACGAATATATCTATAAAAATTGCGGCAGTCCTATTTTGTGTCAGACCCTTTTGCCGCTTCATAAAAAGGTGGTAAAATTCCGCAAAGCATCTATTGAGCATACCGGTCAAACAGAGAAGTCAATAAATGAGCATAAGGCACTATACAATGCAATCGCATCGCGTGATACGAGCCTTGCCATAAAGCTTATACACGAACATATTATAAATGCTAAAAAGAGCATTA
>JAZUNO010000112.1:0-4671 GCA_045604185.1 Acutalibacteraceae bacterium
GTCTTCACAGAATTGGCGATGTTTCTGTTCAGCCTGATAACGCGGCCACCCGCGGCAAGCTCAGAAAGCTCGCTCACCTTATCGCTGTAAGCGAAGTCGAGCAAGGAGGTGCTGATTGATGAAATTGCATGAACTTTCACCCGCACCGGGCTCAGTTAAAGAGCGTAAGCGTATAGGTAGAGGTGCAGCATCAGGTCAGGGAAAAACAGCCGGTAAAGGCCATAAGGGCCAGAAAGCGAGATCCGGCAGCGGAGCTCACATCGGTTTTGAAGGCGGCCAGATGCCCCTTCAGAGAAGAATTCCCAAAAGAGGTTTTAACAACATTTTTGCGAAGGAAATCGCAACTGTTAACGTAGCAGCTCTCGATGCAAAATTCGAGGACGGAGCTACCGTAACAATAGAAGCCCTTGTCGAGTCAGGCCTTGTTAAAAAGGCTCTTGACGGTGTCAAAGTTTTAGGTCAGGGCGAAATTACGAAAAAGCTAACAGTTCAGGCTAATGCTTTTTCCGCTTCCGCTAAAGCTAAGATAGAGGCTGCGGGCGGAAAGGCAGAGGTAATCTGAGATGTTCAAAACTTTTGCCAACGCATGGAAGATTCCGGAACTTAGAAAAAAGATACTTTTTACAGCTCTTGTAATTCTTATCTTCAGAATAGGTTCTGCAATCCCTGTGCCTTTTACAAACATTCTTATTGAAGGCGGAAGCCTCGTAGGCGAGGGTAACACCTTCATGAACTACCTTGTCATGATGACAGGTGATGCGTTCAGCTACGGAACAATCTTCGCTTTGTCGATTACTCCGTACATCAACTCATCAATCATCATGCAGTTGCTCACAGTAGCTATTCCTCCCCTTGAGAGACTCTCGAAGGAAGAGGATGGCCGCAAGAAGATAGCATCTATTACAAGATATGTAACCGTATTGCTTGCTTTGATTCAGAGTACTGCTTATTACTTCTATATCAAGAGCGCAGGTTATCTTGCAGACGGTGCTAACGGCGAGCCTTTGACAGGTTTCTATGCAGTATTCCAGGCAATCGTAATTATCCTTTGCTTCACAGCAGGTACTGCACTTATCATGTGGCTTGGTGAGCAGATTAATGACAAGGGTATCGGCAACGGTATCTCGATAATCCTCTTTGCAGGTATTGTTTCGAGAATTCCGGCTCTGCTTACAAGCTTGTACAGCCTTGATCCTACTACAGGCAGCTATCTCTCAAAGGGCGGTATATTCTATGTCCTTTCACCTCTCGTAGGTGTAATCCTCATCCTGATGATTGCGTTCATCGTATGGATGGATAATGCTGAGAGACGTATTCCTGTTCAGTACGCAAAGCGCGTTGTAGGACGCAAGATGTACGGTGGACAGAGCACACATATTCCGATTAAAGTAAACATGTCAGGTGTTATGCCTGTCATCTTTGCAGGATCGATTCTTTCGATTCCTCCTACAATCCAGATGTTCATCCCTGCCAGCAAGATTGCTGAGGGTTCATTCTGGGCAGGATTCTTCGGAATATTCCAGTCCGATCACTGGGCATACGGTATCATCTACTTCGTAATGATAATCGGATTTGCCTACTTCTATTCAAGCATTCAGTACAATCCTATTGAGATGTCGCAGAACATCGCAAAGAACGGCGGTATGATCCCCGGTATCCGTACCGGTAGACCTACTTCCGACTACATCGCAAAGATTATTTCAAGAATCACATTGCTTGGCGCTCTTCTTTTGAGTGTTGTTGCAATCTTCCCGATTCTCTTCTCCCAGATAACAACATTTATCCTGGTGGATTTGGCGGGCATGACAAGCGGAATGAACATTTCTCTTGGCGGTACTTCAATAATCATTCTTGTCGGTGTTGCCCTTGAGACTGTTAAGCAGCTCGAGAGCCAGATGATGATGCGTCACTATAAGGGCTTCCTTGATTAAGCCCTGACCGCAAAAGCGGTAAAAACGGAGGATAAAGCATGATAGTGCTCAAAACAAGTAGAGAACTTGCCCTCATGAAAGAGGCGTGCAGAATTTCTGCGGGAGCATTAAAGGCGGCGGGAGAGGCTGTCGAGCCGGGAGTCACAACCGCTGAGATAGACAAAATCGCACACGATTTTATATTGAAAGCAGGGGCAACTCCGGCGTTTCTTAACTACAATGGATTCCCCGCTGCTGCATGCATTTCCATAAACGATGAGGTCATTCATGGAATTCCGAGCAATAAACGCGTGCTAAAGAGCGGCGACATAGTCAGTATTGACCTTGGCGCAACCATTAACGGCTATGTGGGCGATAATGCTGCTACTTTCGCAGTCGGCGACATAAGCGCCGAAGCGAAGCGGCTGTGCGAAGTTACTGAGGAGAGCCTTTATGAGGGCATCCGCAGAGCTGTCGCAGGCGGCAGAATCGGAGACATAGGCTCAGCAATAGCGCAGTATTGTGAGGAGAGAGGTTTTTCCGTAGTCCGTGAATATACGGGACACGGAATAGGCGCAAAGCTCCATGAGGATCCCAGCGTACCGAATTTCGGCACGCCAGGAAGAGGCGTTCGCCTGCTGCCCGGCATGACTATTGCCATTGAACCCATGATAAACCTTGGAAGTGCGGGCATCAGGGTACAACCTGATGGATGGACTGTCAAGACCAGGGACGGCAAACTCTCGGCTCATTATGAACACACCGTCGCAATAACAGCTGACGGACCGATGATAATGACTCGGCTTTGAGCGGAGGAAAGACGATGAGCTTTGAACGAGGTTGCGTTGTAAGATCTACAGCCGGAAGAGATAAGGACAGACTGTTAGCAGTCACAAAAGTTCTTCCAAATGGTTTAGAGGTCTGCAACGGAAAGGAGCGAAAGCTCCAAAAACCGAAAATCAAAAATCCAAAACACGTTGAGCAAACGAGGTTCACAGTAACCGAAAGCGAGTTAGCTTTTGATAGCAGACTTCGCAAGGCGCTCAATAGAATATCGGATGATACAGCATCATTGTAGGAGGTTAGTATATGTCCAAGCAGGATATGATCGAGATTGAAGGTACGGTAGTTGAAGCGTTACCCAATGCAACTTTCACAGTTGAGTTGGAGAACGGTCATCAGATATTAGCCCACATCTCCGGTAAATTGAGAATGAATTACATCAGAATTTTACCGGGTGATAAGGTCACAGTCGAAATGTCGCCATACGACTTGACCAAGGGTCGCATAACATGGCGTTCCAAGTAGATTAAGGAGGGTATTCTAATGAAAGTCAGACCTTCTGTCAAAAAAATGTGTGAAAAGTGTAAAGTAATCAAGCGCAAGGGAAAAGTAATGGTCATCTGTGAAAATCCCAAGCACAAGCAGCGTCAGGGTTAAACCGACGCAAACCATTCAATGGAGGTGCAACTGACAAATGGCGCGTATTTCAGGTGTCGACCTGCCGAGAGATAAGAGAATTGAAATTGCTCTGACATACATCTACGGTATCGGTCGCAAAACTGCAGGCGATATTATCGCAGCAACCGGAATAAATCCCGATATAAGAGTTAAAGATCTCTCCGAGGATGATGTTTCAAAGCTTCGTGAGTATATTGATCACAACTGCAAGGTCGAGGGTGACCTTCGCCGTGAGACAGCTTTTGACATCAAGAGACTCGTTGAAATCGGATGCTATCGCGGTGTACGTCACCGCAAGGGCCTGCCTGTAAGAGGCCAGCGCTCCAAGACAAATGCCCGTACACGCAAGGGTCCGAAGAAGACCATTGCAAACAAGAAGAAGTAATTCAAGGAGGGATAATATGGCTACCAAAGTTTCCGGCAAAAAAGCAACAGGCGCCCGCAGACGTAAAGAACGTAAGAACATTGAGCGTGGTGCAGTCCATATCCAATCCACCTTTAACAACACCATCGTCACAATAACCGATACCCAGGGTAACGCAGTTTCTTGGGCAAGCGCTGGTGAAATGGGCTTCAGAGGCTCAAGAAAATCCACTCCCTTTGCCGCACAGACCGCTGCGGAAACAGCTGCAAAAGCTGCTATGGAGCACGGAATGAAGACGGTTGAGGTTTATGTTAAGGGTCCGGGAGCCGGCAGAGAAGCCGCTATAAGAGCGCTGCAGACAGCGGGTCTTGAAGTCAGCCTTATCAAGGATTCGACTCCCATTCCCCACAATGGCTGCCGCCCGCCAAAAAGAAGGCGCGTGTAACCAAAATCTTAGGAGGTGCAACACATGGCAAGATATACAGGTGCGGTTTGTAAACTGTGCCGCCGCGAGGGCAAGAAGCTTTACCTTAAAGGTGAGCGTTGCTACAGCACAAAGTGCTCAGTAGAGCGTCGTTCATATGCCCCCGGTCAGCATGGACAGAGCCGCAAAAAGACCTCTGAATACGGTTTGCAGCTTAGAGCAAAGCAGCAGGCAAGACGTTATTACGGTATTCAGGAAGGCCAGTTCCACAAGTATTTCCTTATGGCTGAGCGCAAGCAGGGCGTAACAGGTGAAAACCTTCTTCGCATCTGTGAGAGCAGACTTGACAATGTTGTCTATCTTCTCGGCTGGGCTAACTCCAGAGCCGATGCAAGACAGCTTGTTGTTCACGGCCATTATAAAGTAAACGGTAAGAAAGTTGACATTCCGTCATACCTTCTCAAAGCCGGCGATGTTGTTTCTATAAAGGAAAAGAGCAGAGAGAGCGACAA
>JAZUNO010000113.1:0-15811 GCA_045604185.1 Acutalibacteraceae bacterium
TTTTTCATAAGACAAACCCCTTTTCTTTTTTGTGAAATTTTTATAATAATATTTGCATATGGCATCAAAAACAAACCTTTGCTTCAGGGACACCAAAAACTAAAAAACTCAAACATCATTAATATTATCTTTTATGTTGAAATCGTTTGGTGGCTCATCCATATCAATTTTTATATAAATAGGATACAATGTGTTGTCGGATGAGGCAAATACAGTCGGAGTGGTATTGGCTTTTTCATCCAAGAGAACCATTCCAAATGATTCTCTCATATTACTCGTATCAAACGCACATTTCTGTATAAAATTAGTCACATCAAATGAACAATAACCATCAACTATTTTGGGAGGCTCCTTATTAATACTATAAGTAATTTCACCCTGATTATCCCACGCAAGTTTAGTGCTGGTCCACTGAGTTTCCACTTCTCGCAACTTAACATCTCTATTTGCGAAATCCGCTTCTGTCACTCCGCCAAAAGCTTTAATATTAAAACTTGCAGAGTTAATATTTTTATGATCAGTTCTAAAGAAATAATTAATTCGCAACCTCACAAAATGCCTGGTCATTCCTCTTGTAGCATCATTTGTAATATAAAGGTAATTAGACAAATATGAGTTTGGCTCGTCTTTGCTATTAACAGTAGAATCAGGCATCTTATTTTCATACATTTCAAAAGAAGAGTCTATTTTTATTGGATAGTTAGATTCGTGTGTTGTTTTTAAAACCACTAGTTTTTTAGTACACTCAACTTTATTTGAGGTGATGTTCCCCATACCATCCGTTGTTAAAGACGGATAAAAAACAGCTTTTGGGGCATCTCCTTTTTTAAAAACTACATATTTATCGTTCACTTCTGATAAGATTTTTTTCTCCGAAGATAAAATTTCAAATTGATATTTATCGCTAGTAGTTGCATCTTTTAAAACGAGTTCCATTTTTATGCCGGTATTCACAGGATAAAAAACATAATCCATGTTTGCATCTTCATACAAAACAGCTTGCACTATATCGCCATACATATTTGTATAATCAATTTTCTTGCAAGTCAAAGGCTTTGCCTCTTTTATTCTAAACGAAAAGCTTTTCTTGTCTCGTTTAAGCAGAAATTCTCCCGACAAATCCTGCGGGAAATACACCTTTATTGAATTGGCCTTATTTTCAAAAACGTATCCTTCCAAATCGGAAGATATTAACGAATTATCAATCGGTGCATATTTTTTATAACCGGCTTTATACTGTACAGGAGCGGAAAAAATATACAACGAAAATGATCCGTCTTCATTCTGATACCCTGCTGTGTATGGCGAATCAAATTTAGCTATTTTTCCCGTTCTGTTAATAAGCCCAATCACTTCTCCACCACGAGAAGTAGTGTTATTGCAGCTCGTAAAAATGAATAAAAGAGATATCACAATTAATATTGATAAAAATCTTTTAATCATTAAAACTCAACTCCAACATAAATATATGTCTTTCATTCTATAATTACTAAAGCTCTATCATATCGATTATATTATATTACATATTATTATTGTTTGTCAATATAGTATTTCACATATTGTAAACGCCCTCCTTTTCTGATATACTTAACAAAAATTATTTAAGGAGACTTATTATGGACTTTTCTTTTGAATCATTTAATATCAATTTACTTATCGAAAAGCTTTTTGATGCTCTGCCGAAACTCATAGGTGCAATTGTAATAATCGTTTTAGGCTTTTGGATAACTTCCCTTTTAGGTAAGATTTTAATTAAGGCATTGGAAAAGAAACACGTCGATGCTTCTATCCACTCTTTTTTGCGCACTATCGTCGTTTGGGTTTTACGATTTGCAGTAATTCTTTCTGCATGCTCAACGCTCGGCTTCAACCTCAACTCTTTTATAGCTGCAATCGGAGCCGCGGGTGTTACTGCCGGTATCGGTTTGCAAAACAGCATAGCTCAATTCGCCAGCGGTGTACAAATCCTGGTAAATAAACCTTTTAAAAGCGGTGACTTCGTCGAAATCGCTTCCATCAGCGGTCAGGTGCAGGAAATAAAGCTCATGTACACTATTCTCAAAACTCTCGACAACAAACGTGTTATTGTACCCAACTCGCATATAACCAACAATAGCATTACGAACTATAACGCCGAAGGTAGACGCAGGCTTGATTTGACTTTTTCCATTTCATACTCAGACGACATTCTTCTTGCAAAGCATGTTCTTAAAAATGAAGCGGCAAACTGTGAACTTATCTACAAGAATCCCGAACCGTCAGTTGTTGTAAAAGAGCATGCAGAAAGCAGTATCACTCTGCTGCTGATAACTTGGTGCGACAGTACTGAATACTGGAACGCATATTACCAAATGCAGGAAAATGTAAAGCTGGCATTTGATAAGAACGGTATAAATATTCCGTTCAATCAGCTTGATGTACATGTCATAAACGGCTAATTTGTCTATATATTGACAAAAAATTGTCAATATATACAAAATAGGCTATTAATAATCGTAATATTTTTTTCGAGAAAAACGCTTATCGGACTATCAATCAGTTGTTTTTTATTATATAATATATGTGAAGTTGTAAACCATATTTATTATACGGAGGAAAAATCATGTCAGATGCATCAAACATGTCAGACTTTTCTACTATACCGGTAGGTCCACTCGGTCTTATTGCTCTTCCCGGCTGTGAAGAGCTCGCCGAAAAAATTGATAACTATCTTATAAAATGGCGTACAGAAAGAGACAGCGACCACAAAACCACAATTGCTTTCTCCGGCTATCAGAGAGATTCTTACCTCATTAAAGCAAACTTCCCTCGTTTCGGTACCGGCGAAGCAAAGTGTAACATCGTTCAATCAGTAAGAGGATTCGATATTTTCATTGTCTGCGATATGTTCAATTATGGCGTTTCATATGAAATGTACGGTCAAAAAACTCTTATGAGCCCGGACGAGCATTACGCAAATCTTAAGCGTGCCATTAGTGCTATCGGCGGTAAAGCAAGACGCATAACAGTTATTATGCCCATGCTTTATGAAGGACGCCAGCACAAGCGTTCAACCAGAGAATCACTTGACTGTGCAATGTCGTTACAAGAATTAAGTGCACTCGGTGTTGACAACATCATCACCTTTGATGCACACGACCCCAGAGTTCAGAATGCTATTCCCAATCACGGCTTCGAAAATGTCCAGCCCGTATACCAGATGATAAAGGCTCTTGTCAAGAGTGTGGACAACCTCAAGATTGACAACGACAACCTTATGATCATTTCCCCCGATGAAGGCGGCATGGGACGATGCATCTACTATTCCACCGTTCTTGGCGTTGACCTGGGTATGTTCTATAAAAGACGCGACTACTCTGTAATCGTCAATGGCCGCAACCCCATAATCGCACACGAATTCCTCGGCGATAACGTAGAAGGCAAAGATGTTATCATAGTTGATGATATGATTTCATCCGGAGATTCAATGATTGAGGTTGCTACAAAGCTCAAGGAGCTCAAAGCAAGACGTATATTCATATGCACTTGCTTCGGACTTTTCTGCAACGGTCTTGAGACTTTTGACTCTGCATATTCAAGCGGTCTGTTTGATAAGGTGTTTACTACAAACCTCGTCTACAGAACCCCTGAACTCAAGTCACGTGATTGGTATGTAGAAGTTGACCTTTCAAAATACATCTCCTACATAATCGATACTCTTAACCACGACACATCCGTAAGCGAACTCCTTGATCCCGTTGACAGAATCAACAATCTTCTTGTAAAAAAAGGTTTCCGCAAGCCTGAGGATGCAGAGTAATAAAAAAACAAAAGTGCCGCCCCTGGGCGGCACTTTTTATTTCAATATCTTTCTTAATTTCTTTCTGAATCTCACATCGTACAAAGTTATAAGTTTTGTCAGTGCATAATCATAAAGCAAAAATACAGCTGAGCCAACAGCAAGAAGTATAGGTATCGCTATTGCACCCATGGTTTCAACTTCTTCAACCTTAACATTTATTAATTTAGCCATAAGAAAATATGCTAAAAAAACTACAACATTAAAAATCAAAAGTTTTAATAAGTATTCCAACCACTTTGATGTTTTGCTTTCAAGGATAGATTTTATTATCGGATATACACCAAATAGCATTGTATAAAGCACAGCCACTTCCTTGTTTGGCACAACCAAAAGTGATAATAGAGAAACAGATATCCACACAGCAAGCGCCCAACGTTTATTGATTTCTATAATTATTATCGCCGTCAAGGCTCCTGCCATGGCAGGAAGTGCCATTTCAAGTGTAGGTATAACCGATATCAGTGCCATTAAAGCAACAGACAGTGCCGATATAACGGCGCTGAGAGCTATTCTCGAACTTTGTTTCATATTGAGCACCTCAACAGCACGGAATCAAGTCTCCACCGCAACATTCACAACAGCAATCCGCACACAACAAACCCGAACAAATATCACAAGCACCGCACCCACCGTTTCTTTCGTTGCTCGTGCGAAATCCGCCCGTTTTAGAATTTTCAAGATTTGATTTAGCCGCAGCATATTCCCTGTTTGACGGGTCCATCGAACATGCTTTCGCAAAATTATCCGCAGCATAATCCAACCAGCCTCTGCGTTGCTGTGCAACACCCTTAAGATAATACCATTCTGCACTGCGGTTAGCTTGAGGAATGCCGTCTAAAAGTACAAGGGCATCTTCTATTCTGCCGCTTCGAATTTTCTCTCTAATATCTGAATAATCTGAAAATCCTGCACGCTGGTCATTGCCCGATGCCTGTCCTGAGGGCGAAGAATACGAAGAGTTACCCAATCCGCCACGTTGCATAACAATAGCATCATAAGCCTCGTTAAGCTCATTCATCTTCTTCTCTCCTGACAGAGAAGAATCATCACTGTATTTACGTGCAAGCTCTTTATAGGCACTTCTTATCTGATCATCGCTTGCATCTCTTGATATGCCAAGTACCGAATATGGATCTCTCACTTCTCTTCACACCTCCCACTCAAAATATTGTTCTGAACATTATATAGACCGTCATAAATTACGTTCTCTATTATATCTTTAAATCTGTAAAAATTAACTTTTTCAAATGTAGCAACTACTTCCCCTGCCGTCATATTAAGTATTCCCTCGGCATAGGACTTAAACTCTTCAGACTTTGCCGCCTCTATTGTCGGGAATCTGCTTCTGAACGGATTAAAGCAATCATTCTCTATATCATCCACAAGATCCTCCGCCGCATCAATAAGGTAAACCCATCTTCCCAACATATAACCGAAACGCCATAAAAGCTGTTTATCATCACCGTAATAGCCCTGTGAAAAAACCGCCGCCAACGCTTTTGCCGAAGGATCAGCAGCAATATCAACAGAACTTTTCCCTGTCAACTCAACGGTATTTTGCTCTGACATAGCCGCCTTTATTGCATCGTCTAAAAAAGGTTCCCGCAACGCCGCTTTCCTATGCATAAGCTTTGCTATAGGTAACATCAAACGCAAAAAAAATCTTTTTAAAAACCCGCTGTCCGCAATATCGTCCTTAATCTTATAGTATGAAACCATAATAGCTATATCAGCACTGCGTTCAACTTCCTCTTTATCGTTGCATTTGAGACATTTTTTCATCGGATTATAGCAGCATCTTCCTGCTGTGAAATTTTTACATTCAGGCTTCACTGCCATACGCACAATGGAAAGAAAAGTAAAATCAAAACTCAAAAGCAACTGTGCCAAGGGTGAATACAGTCTGCCAAGTGCTTTGCACACAGAACAATAAACGCCCTTATATATTTCGTAATCTTTTATTTTGAGTTCAGGCTTGAAAGCTTTTATATAGCCCGTCATATCCATCCTCCAAAACCAAAATGTATACACCTTCGCTATTATTCTATAACAAATGAAGAGAAAAGAAATTAACGCTTTGTAAATTTTTTAAAATTTACTCCTTACAATAATTTTCCTTAAGATACTCAACAGCTTTAGCATACCCTTCAAAGCCAAGACCAACATATGTTTTTACACATACAGACGTCACATAAGATATTCTTCTGAACTCCTCACGTGAAGCTATATCCGATATATGCACCTCAACCGCCGGCAACCCAACCGCCGCCAACGCATCATGAATAGCAATACTCGTATGTGTATAGGCTGCAGGATTGATTATAATAGCATCAGCATTTTGATATGCACTCTGTATTATGTCAACCAATGTGCCCTCATGATTTGACTGAAAAAACTCCACGTCCACATCATTATCTTCACACTTTTCACGGATATAATTAACCAAATCTGCATAGCTGTTCTTCCCGTAAATATCGGGCTCTCTAATGCCAAGCATATTTATATTCGGTCCGTTAATAACATAAACTTTCATTGGTTTTCATCCCTTCATGTATATTGATTTATCAGCTTTTGAATGATACAATAAAAAACATAAAACTTTAAGGAGACTAATTATGACACATACAATCGAAAATAATCTTATCCGTGTCACAGCAGACGAAGCCGGAGCTGAACTTAAGTCTGTATTTATTAAAGACAGTAACACCGAATGTCTTTGGCAAGGCAACCCTGATATCTGGTACGGTCGTGCTCCTGTTCTCTTTCCAATAATCGGGCAACTACTTGACGGAAAGTACCGTTATAACGGCCAGGAATATGAGATGCCCAAACACGGATTTGCAAGAAGATCTGAATTTAAAATTAAAAATATTTCAGACTCAAAGATGACTTTTTCGCTTACAGCCAACGAAGAAACCAAAAAATCTTATCCTTTCGATTTCGAACTGCTCATAGAATATTCCATTTGCGAAAAGAGCGTAAAATGCACCCACACCGTTATAAATAAAACAGACGGTGAAATGTATTTTTCAATAGGTGCACACCCCGGATTTAACTGCAAGGTCGGAGACTGTATTGAATTCGAAAAGCCCGAAGAGCTCCGCACTATGCGTATAGATGCTGATTCTATCTTGATTGACGAAACCTATCCCGTAGAACTCAAAAACGAACGCGAACTGACAATAACCCCAGATATTTTCAATCTTGACGCACTTATTCTTCATAATCTCAACTCAAAAAGCCTTAAACTTAAAGGCCAGGATACAACTCTTACATTCACATTCGGTGATGCCCCGTATCTCGGAATATGGGCAAAACCTGCTGCACCGTATGTTTGTCTTGAGCCCTGGTACGGAGTTAACGATAATTACGAAAAGAAAGACAGTATCGCTCAAAAGCAAGGAATAAACAAGCTCGAAAAGGATGAAACTTTTTCCTTTGATTGGACTGCTGAATTTTAAAAAGATAATCAATTTCCCGTCGCATTGCGACCGGATTTTTTAATAACTACGCCTTAAACCTATACCCTACTCCCCAGACAGTTTCAATGTACTGCGGATTAGAACTGTCATCTTCTATCTTCTCTCTGATTCTGTTAATATGAACTGTTACAGTAGACGTTTCGCCTATTGCATCAAGGCCCCATATTTTATCAAAAATAGTATCCTTACTGAAAACAACATTCGGATTGGAAGCCAGGAAAACCAACAAATCAAACTCTTTGTTTGTCAGTGTAACTTCTTCTTCATTTACAAAAACACGACGAGAGTTTTTATCAATAGAAAGATTTCCTATATTTATAACATAATTGACCGGCTCTTCACCCTTTGAAGTAAGACGTTCATAACGGGCAATATGTGCAGAAACTCGAGCCACCAGTTCCGACGGGCTAAACGGTTTGGTTATATAATCGTCTGCACCAAGTCCCAAGCCCCGAATCTTATCAATTTCATCTTTCTTAGCCGACACCATAAGCACCGGACACTCTTTATTTTTACGTATCTGACGGCAAACTTCAAAACCGTCTATCAAGGGCAACATTACATCCAGAACAACCAGGTCAAAATCACTTTCTATCGCCCTGTCAAGTCCCTTTTTTCCGTCAAGGGCTATCTCAACCTCATATCCGTTTGCCTCTAAATAGTCACGTTCAAGCTCGGCTATGTTTCTTTCATCCTCGACAACAAGTATTTTCTTCTTCATTTTTTCATCCCCTCAACTTTATTTAGTGTGTGATTGGAATTGTTATTTTTATTGCGAGTCCACCCAACGGGCTGCGACTCGCTTTTATAGTCGCATCATGACGTTCCACAATCTGTTTGGTTATTGCCAATCCAAGCCCACTGCCTTTCTTAACATTTGAGCGTGCCTTGTCACTCCTGTAAAAGGTGTCAAAAATCTTTTCGTATTCATCATCATGAACACCCACACCGTTATCCTCAAAAGTCAGTTCTATTCCGGACTCGCAATCAGCAACCGTCAAAACTGCCTCGTGTTTATCTTTGGATTCATCCCTGTACTTTTTACAATTCTCAACAAGGTTGTTGACAACACGCTTAAACTGACCGACATCAATTGAAATGTGCTTGTCGGAAGAGCATTCACATTTATATACAAAGTCCATTCCTGCGTTTTCAAGAGAATTTTTTATGTCAGCCGAATACTCATTAAAGAAATCAGACACACATACATCCTCAAAATAGAACGGTACTTTATCAAAATTCAGTTTTGAAAGAACAGACAGCTCCGAAACTAACCTATCCATGTCATCAGCGGTATTGTAAATGATTTTTAAATATCTGTCTCTCTTTTCTTCCGTATCGGCTATGCCATCCAAAAGTCCTGACGTATAACCTTTGATAGTAGTCAACGGGGTTCCCAAATCATGCGAAATTCCCGCAACCATTTCCATTCGGCTCTCTTCATATTTCTGCTGTTGCTCAACAGAATCTTTAAGCCGCAATCTCATTTCATCAAAGTCGGCACAAACTTGTCCAATCTCGTTATTAGATTTGTAATCTATCTGATAATCAAGATTTCCGTCACGAAGTTCGTGCGTAGCTGTTTGAAGTTTAGTAAGCGGTCCCATTATACTGCGCAAAACAAAAATAACCATTATTCCGTTAGTTATAACAATAGCTAAAACCGCCGTAACAGCCACTATTGCAACTATATTGTTTCCCTTTACGAGTTGAAGACCACTATCGCCTGAGGCCGAGCTCACTATCGCTTCAAGGCTGTTGTTGATGACTATAATCTTTATTACGTCACCCTTCTCAAGCTTAAAAACATTTGAAATAACTGTTCCTGATTCATTAGCTGAAACAAAAGATGTTTTAATATCGCTAAGACTTTTTGCACTTATATCAAAAACAGAATCAATCATATTGTATGCATCTGTTTGGGCCGTTTTATATATTATCTCATCATCAGCAAGAATCAATATATCAAAACCGTTTTTCTGAATATTGGCACACTCAACCAGCACTGCATCTGTAATTATACCCTCGAGGCCTGTGCTGGAATCGGTAATTCCTTCCCTCAAAGGATCTGCAAGTCTTTTTTCAACCTTGCCCACTAAGCTTTCCTTGCCCTGGGAAGCGTCTATGATTTTAGATTCAATATCTGATATATCAAACTGTGTTCTGTAAAGCAAGTATGAGCCAAAAGTTGGATCTATTGAAAAACGCGAAGCGGAAAAATATGAAAACAAAAGTGTTGCGCCGACAACAACTACAACAATTATAAAAACCGGAATAAAAATCATCAACATATTTGAAAGTACAAGTCTGTTTCTTATCGACGTATTTTTAAACACATTATCTCCCCTTCCATATTGTTTTTCATTTGAAAATATAAAATAAAGAAAAGGTTTTCCAATCTATAAATTCAGAATATAACATCACTGTACGCTCAAAATAAAACGGGTGATATTATGAAAAAATCTGCTGAACTGATTTTAATTTTTTCTTTAGGAGCAATACTGTACAACCTCATCGAAGTGCTTTTCAGAGGTTTTACTCACTGGTCAATGTCAATCGCCGGAGGTATTGCAGTTTTAATAATCTACGTAATAGATGTCAAGCTTAAAAACAGATCCTTTCTTTTAAGGTGCCTGATTGGTTGCCTGACAATAACAGTTATAGAATTCACAGTCGGTTGCATAGTAAACCTTTGGCTAAAAATGGATGTATGGGACTACTCAGACTTGCCGTTTAACTTACTTGGTCAAATCTGTCTCCCTTTTTCTTCCCTCTGGTTCGCCATTTCTTTCCCTGCCATCATTGTTTGCCGTTTTGTCCGCAAACATATGATTGGCACGGAAGAAACTGATGCATCTCAAAATCAGCTCGAAGAAATATAGTCTTTTATTCCATCTACAGTCGCCTGTGCAAGCTTTTCCTGCACAGAGCTTGTCCAAAGCAGTTTACACTCATTGATATTGCTTACAAATCCATATTCAATAAGCACTGCAGGACATTCCTCAACTCTGGTAACTCTAAACGGATACATGTTCGTGCCTCTGTCTATTTTATTTTTAACAGATGTGGGCGAACTGTAGTACATATCCGACTTATAGGCATCTACTATCCGCTTATGAATGGCAGATGCAAGCGGGAACGAATATGCCTGATAATAATATGCGGATGTTCCCATAGGTGTTGCACTGGAACTAGAATCACAATGCACCGATATAAACATATCCGGATTTTTCGATCGTGCAACTGAAGCTCTGGCGTCTAATGAAACATACGTATCATCTGAACGGGTCATTATAACAGTTGCTCCCTGAGACTCAAGCTTTGCTTTTATTTTTTTTGCAATCGCAAGATTGAGCTGTTTTTCATATTTTCTGGAACTGTCCGGATTATAGGCACATATAGCACCGGAGTCCGTGCCACCGTGGCCTGCATCAAGCATAATGACACTGCCCTTAAGCGTTGTGGAAGGTTTAGCTTTAACAGAGAGCGTAAGACATCCGTCAGAAGTATATCTTATATCAAATCCGTAGAACTTTCCCGGAGTTTTAAGGGTCATTCTGAGTGTCAGTGTTTTTGCGGAAGTATCACTCAGCCACTCCGCTTTGCTTATTATCTTACTGCCGGAAACATTTACCTTACCCGAAACCGTACCGGCATGATAGAATACAAGATCAAGGTATTTTCCGTTGAAACTTGAAATCGCATAAAGAGAGCCGTTATTTGTCTGCGACTGTGAAAGATATGACTGATTCTTTACACTTATATTGAACGGGCCTCTCCACAAAAGTCCGAGTTTCACCGTGGTCTCTGAGGAATCAGATGCACTGCTGACTACTGTAACTCTGTTCTGCGGCAAGTTGTAGCCCGATGAAATAACTTTTGCTTTGCTCGCAAGTATATTCCTTCCGGATGCAAGGCGGTAATATTTTGTGCCTGCGTATGTATATTCAGTCGAAATGTAATCAAAAGTTCCTGCCGGCAGAGGTGAGCTAAACGGCACGCAATCATCAACTACGTTTGCCGGCATTGTTTCGCACAGCGACTTTATCTCGCACATTTTAGACTTGCCCGAAACTCCTGCATACTTATAAGGAGTCAGCATAGTAGATGGATCAAAAGTGCCGGTTGAACCCGACTGTGTAGTTGTTGTTGAGGTTGGTTTTTCAGTCGGTTTTTCCGTTGGCTTTACTGTTGGTTTTTCTGTAATGCTGCCACCACTCTCGCTACTGTCGCTTTCTTTTTCGGTTGTGGGCACTTTAGTAGTGGTTGTAGTGGTATCCGGCTCCGGAACGGGTGTCGGAACAGGTATTTCGGCACTGACACTTATGCTGGCACCCGTCAGCGATGCAGATATACCGTTGTAACTTGCATTAACTTTTATTTTTCCTAAGTTCTGTTCCTTCAAAGTGCCTGCAGGCACAGTATATTTACCGCTGAAAACTGCAAAGTCAGATGACTCGTCCAACGCAGTACCGTCTTCATCATACGCTACCGAAAGCTTTTTAAGGTTGACACGTGTTCCGTTTATAGTCGCATACACACTGGCACCTTTAAGAGCAGTTGCCGTAATTGTCACGCTACTGTTACCGGGCACATTGATATGTCCCGTTGGAGAAACAGAGTCAAGAAGCTTAACGTCATAAACAACTGTGTATTTATACTTCATGTTTTTATGACTGAATTCAAACTCATTTTTTCCTGCATCAAGACTTACTTCAAACGAAAAATCTCCGTTTGTTTCACGTTCTATCTTTTTACCGTTCAGCAAAAGGTCATAAAGCGGGCTGCTTGAACCCGTAAATGTTATTTTCGACTCATTAGTTGTCTTGCTGCTGGTCGGGAAATTTTTAAGCTCGAACTCTTTCTCAAAATCCTCACGGTTCTTATCTGACATATACTTTAATATCAGACCGCCTACCACATCATCGGATGAAAACTCAGAGTAGTCAAACATAGCACTACCTGCACAGCCATCCAACTCTTCACACAGAGCAAGCTGATCTATAACTAAATTAGCTGCCTGTGCACCGTCTTTAATTTCTTTCTTTATCATGTCCACTCTTATGCATGCCACAAAGTCAAATCCGCTTTTACGTGAAAGTGAGTCAAAAGCCTCAATTTCTTTGAGATAACTTTCACCTGAGGAGTCAAAGTCATCGGGCATCGTTAAGAAAAAGTCTCCACGTTGCAAGTTAAGACAAGTCGATAAGTCCTGCACGGTTTCACTGTCAGCCTCAGCAGCAACGGTAACCCTTGCATTTGCCTTTGATATATCTGCAACAGCAGACTTCAACCCGTCTACAGATGCCATTGCATCAGAGAAAACAATACAATCAAAATCATATGTTTTAAGAAGTCTGTCTACCTTTTCAAAATTCTTGTCATACCCTTGCTCTCCACCAAAAACAACACACATATAAAGTCCTCTGTTTTTAGCGTTCTTGAGCAAGGCAGAAAGCAAGTCCACCTTTCCGTCGGTGCAAAGTGCTTGTGTAACCTCGCCGGAATCAAGAACATCCAGAAAAACAGCATTAAAGCCGTTATCACTCACTGAAGTTATTACATTTTCAATCTCTTTTTCAATCTCAACAACTGTTTTATCCGAAGACAGATTCATACTTTCCGCACTTATCCAAACACCTGAAAGCTTTCCGGGTCTGGGAGTTGCAGAAACCGCAGTGTCTCCTGTTTGCTGACCAGCAGTAGTGTCGTCGGTATCCGAAGTTGTATCCTCAATACCTATAAACGACTTGATAAGGTCTGTGCCACCGCTAAGAAATGCTCCTGCAAAAACACTCGAAACTATCAGCACAAAAATTGAAATTACTATTATTACATTCTTTTTTACTTTTGTCATTTTCTTTTCCCCACAAAATAACATATCAAAGTCAAGACAGAAACTGACACAATCTGCCCTATTTTATATTTATCTTGTATATTATAACATACTTTTCAAACTTTGCATTTCTTTTTTTGATTTTTCATTGTTTTTTTGCTGGAAAATATATGAATAAGAGAAAAGTGCAAACCCGTTGTACCGTTTAAGCTTTCTCACAAGCGAAAGCTGTCGTGAAAGTATATCATCGTTTTCAACCCACTCATACCTGCCGACGCCTGCATTTTCATCTTCGTTGCCGCATTTGTACGCAGATAATCCCCAAACAATTTCCACCGAATCGCACGTGGAAAGTTGCGACCACAATTCCGCTGTTTGCTCAAACGGCAAAGTGCCGTTTTTAAAACCGAAATATAATTGCGGTATAACAATATCCGCATAGCCAAAAGATGACACCCAAAGTTTAACATCTGCAAAAAGCACACTTTCGTTGGCGTCCGGATTACCTGCAGGACTGATGCTGAAAATTTTATCTTCTCCGTAACCCTTAACAAGAGAATATAATCCGGATACAAAAGCATTCACACTGTCTTTTCGCCACGTTGCAATGCTTTTATTTCCGCCGGACTTTCTGTATTGTTCGTATTTCAAAGAATCTATCTTCTCGTCCGACGCAGGATAAAAATAATCATCTATATGTATCCCGTCCACATCATAATTATCAAGTATCTCACGCACGCCGTTATATATTAAAGAATGAACATCGGTTGACGCCGGATTAAAATATATGCCGTTCGAAAGCACAGCTACATCACCTGTGTTTTTTCCTAAAATCGACTTTGCAGGACTGTTATCGTTCAAACCTGATACGTCACCCGAAAGACTGACTCTGAAAGGGTTTATCCATGCATGAAAACTCAAAGAGTATTTTTTTGCACAGGCAATCATAACCGACAGCGGGTCAAAACCGGGATTCTTACCGTCGCAAATATATTTTGACCACGGAAATATCTTTGACGGATATATTGCATCCGCAAAAGGTCTGACGTGCACAAAAACCGTGTTCAACCCAAAATCTTTTATGTTTTTAAACATTTCAGATACCGAAGTTCTAAAGGCCTCTTCTCCCTCCTTTGCTGACGGAAACTCGTAACAGCTTATCCACACAGCACGCATCTCTGTTTCCATATCGCTCTTTCCAAAAGTTTTTTCAGTTGTTTGCTCAAAAACATGCGAAGACTCAAAAACATCAAAATCTCCTGTTGTAGAGCAGCTACACAGCAAGCAAACCGCCAAAACAGAAGAAATAAATCTTTTCATCCGAAACTCCCCTTTTAATACTGCTCGTACAACATACTATGAAAAAAGACAACGCTTTTTTGGGTACTGATCCGGTAGGCAAACTGCTACTGAGATTAGCAATACCTACCATTGCCGCACAGCTAATCAATATGCTTTATAACATAGTCGACAGAATCAACATTGCTCATATGCCGGTAGACGGCGACCTCGCTCTGACAGGAGTAGGTGTGTGTATGGCTATCATACTGATTGTGTCAGCGTTTGCCGCATTTATCAGCTCGGGCGGTGCACCACGCGCCTCGATATTTATGGGTAAAGACGACATAGACTCAGCAGAGAAGACTCTGTCCAGTTGCATTATTATGCAGGTGATTATGTCTGTTGTTCTGACAATAGTCCTTCTGATATGGCACGAAGACCTGCTCATGATGTTTGGCGCAAGCGAGAATACCATCGACTTTGCTACAAGCTACATCAAGATTTACGCTATCGGTACTATCTTTGTACAGCTCACCTTGGGTATGAGTGCATACATAACCGCACAGGGCTTTGCAAAAGAAGGTATGCTCACCGTAACCATCGGTGCTGTATGCAACATCGTACTCGACCCTATCTTTATCTTCGCTTTTAATATGGGTGTTCGTGGAGCAGCACTTGCTACTATCATATCTCAGGGTATCTCTTGTATATGGGTACTGTACTTTTTGACAGGCAAAAAAACCGTACTCAGACTCAATCTGAAAAAGCTCAGATTCCATGCAAATCTCGCCATCCCTTGTCTTGCCTTAGGACTCGCTCCATTTATAATGCAGTCAAGCGAGAGCATCATCTCAGCGTGTTTCAACTCGTCATTACTTAACTATGGCGGTGACGTTGCAGTAGGTGCTATGACAATTCTCACAAGCGTTATGCAATTTGCTATGATGCCCCTACAGGGACTCTCTCAAGGAGCACAGCCTATCCTCAGCTACAACTTCGGTGCTCAGAGAATATCCCGTGTCAAAGGCACCTTTAGGCTACTGCTTATCTCAAGCCTTACCTACTCCACAGTTTTGTGGGCATTCATTATGCTATACCCTCGTGCTTTCGCATCAATATTCACAACAGACGCTATACTGCTCGACTTTACAATGAACGCATTACGTGTGTACTGCGCAGTACTGTGTGTATTCGGCATACAGATAGCCTGCCAGATGACCTTTGTCGCTTTAGGCAACGCAAAGTCGTCTATCTTAGTCGCAGTTATGAGAAAATTCATACTACTCATACCGCTGATTTATATTATGCCTAATTTTATGAGCGACAAGACCATGGCTGTATATACAGCAGAGCCGGTTGCAGATATATTAG
>JAZUNO010000114.1:0-2029 GCA_045604185.1 Acutalibacteraceae bacterium
GGAGAAATCTTAAGAAAATTGTGTGAGCAAAAGAAGGTGGAAATAATAGAAGCGGAGGCTTGTGCTGATCATATACATATGCTAGTTAACATTCCGCCGTATTTAGTGTATAACATTTCATGGGATATCTCAAGGGAAAAAGTAGTATGATGATATTCGATAGACACGCAAATCTAAAATATAAATATGGGTCAAGACATTTCTGGTGTAGAGGGTATTACGCAGATACAGTAGGAAGAAATAAAAAAGTAATAGCGGAGTACATAAAGAACCAGATAGCCGAAGATTGTGCAAACGACCAGTTGACGCTAAAATAATATATAGACCCGTTCACGGGTAGCAAGAATAGTTAAGCAAAAAATAAACAGCCGCACGTGAGCGGCTGCTTGAGATTGTAATGCGTTGTCAAACATTCGATACCCCTGCTGCAGGGGTTAAGCCTGTAAAAACTCCTTATAGGGGTTGTGCAAACCACCCGTTCAACGGGTGGTTTTGATTGTTGACAGTAGTCAATAGATGTGTTAGAGTTAGTGTAGCTAAAGTGCCTGTCGGCTATTAAGGAATTATCAAGGGCTTGGAATTCGGTTTGATTATTTATGCCCTTGTTTTTTATATTAGAAAGGAGGAGATTTTAGTGAAAAAAGCAACAAAGAGAATCCTGAGTATCACGCTGACACTCTGCGTTATGATTACAATGCTTGTAGTATCGGCGGTGAATGTTTTTGCAATGCAGATCTTTGTAAAAACAGTTACCGGAAAAACCATTACTCTGGAGGTTGACCCCAACGATTCAATTGATGCTATCAAAGCAAAAATCCAAGAGAAAGAGGGAATCCCTCCGGATCAGCAAAGTCTGGTTTTTGCAGGTAAGCAGCTCGAGGAAGGAAAAACTCTCAGCGACTATAACATTCAGAAAGAGTCAACTTTACATCTTGTTCTCAAGCAAAGGGGTCCTGCGGCTTTTCAGGGATGCACAATAAGCCTCGGTGGCAATATCGCAGTTAATTTTTATATGTCTCTTACAGATGCTGCTAAAGCTGATGAATCTACAAAGATGGTCTTTACCGTTCCTAATGGGGATTCAAATTATAAGCTTGAGGTTCCTGCCGGTGAAGCAACCGTTGCAGCTGACGGAAACTATGTATTTGCTTGTGAGGTAGCAGCTAAGGAGATGACCTCCGTTATCAAAGCTCAGATAGTTACAAGCGATGCTGAAAGCGAAGTTTTTGAGTACTCCGTCAAGGATTATGCTGAGTATATCCTCAAGCAGGCAAAAGAGGCAGAGGGCTCTTTGGCAGGAGGAATCGTGGGTGATGCGTCAGGCGGAAATATCAGCAATACCACTCAGACTGCTTCTGCTGCAACCGAGAACGAATATACGAAGGCGGCACCTTTAGTTAAAGCGATGCTCAACTACGGTGCTAACGCTCAGCTTTATTTTGAGAACAATACCGATAATCTTGCCAATGATACAGAGTATATGACCGACTCAGATAAAGCCCTTAACGAACACCTGTATCTCGGAGACTATGAATTCAGTCTGACAGGTGAAGAGGCGGGCGTTGAGTATTTTGGTTCATCTCTTTCGCTTAAGAGCGAGACTGCAATCAAGCATTACTTTATCGTTCAGAAGGGCACAGATGTTTCTTCCCTTACAGTTACCGTAAACGGTGAGGCAGCAAAGCTTGAGGCAAACGGTGACAAATATATGCTGAAGATAAGTGATATTCCTGCACAGAACCTTGATGAGCTTTTCACCGCTAATATAGGCGGAATTACTCTTGAATATGGTGCTTTAAGTTATGGCAATGTGGCTATGGATACTTCTAAAGAAACACTTAAGAATCTGGTCAGAGCAATGCATGCTTATAATTTAGAGGCAGAGGATTATATTAACTTAATGTGAGGGGAGATTATTAAAAAGGAATGCGAAGCAGTTTAGATCAATGATTTCTTTTTTGAAAATCCCCAGGTTGTTGCGAGCGGCGGTTTGGGTGCAACAGGTTACCTCACCTCAGTCCCGATAAGT
>JAZUNO010000115.1:0-5509 GCA_045604185.1 Acutalibacteraceae bacterium
CATAATCGGTTCTTTGTGTTTTTCAAAAAATGTCTTCAATGTTTTTCTCCGTTCAGATTTATTTCACCCTAAAGTATAGACACAAAAAGTATTATTTGCAACATTTTTCTTTTTAATGGCCCTATGTGACCAAGTCACAGAACTTTTTGACCGCTGTGAATATAATAAAATCAGAAAGAGGTGGTAACAATGGCAATCAGACTTAATGAAGACAAAAACATAGTCCAAACCATAAAAGAGGGATTAAAAAACAGAGGCGGTTACTGCCCCTGTCGAATGGAGAAAACTCCCGAAAACAAATGTATGTGCAAAGAGTTCAGAGAGCAGATAGCAGACCCCAACTTTGAAGGCTACTGCCATTGCTTGCTCTACTATAAAAGTTTAGATTAACAATAAGAGAAAGGATGTATATTCATGTCTGCAATAAAAATATCTAAATCTAATTTTCAATCCGACGTTATGGAAAGCCCCAAGACCGTGTTGCTCGACTTCTGGGCAACCTGGTGCGGTCCGTGCAGAATGGTTTCCCCTATAGTCGACGAGATAGCCGAGGAAAACCCTCAAATCCTTGTCGGCAAAGTTAATGTAGACGAAGAGCCCGAGCTCGCACAGGCTTTCGGCATTTCCAGCATCCCTACACTCATAGTCATAAAGGGAGGCAAGGTCGTCAATCAGATGATAGGCATGCGTCCGAAAGCACAGATTCTCGCTCTCTTAGACTAGCTCGCATTTTTAGCTGTTATATATGTTAATGCCGCAACGAGGATAACCTCGTTGCGGCATTGATTTTAGCTATTAAAGGCTCTTTGCAAGCTCTTTGAGATACTCTTTGAAATCCTCACCAATCTCAGGATGCTTGAGTGCAACTTCACAGTTTGCCTGCATGATACCAAGCTTGTTGCCCATATCATAACGCTTACCGTCGAAGTCATAAGCAATAAGGTCGCCTCTTGCACCGAGGTCACTCATAACATCGGTCAGGTAAAGCTCCTGACCCTCAGGGGTTTCCTCGAGTCCCTTTTCAAGCATTCCGAAAACCTCGGGAGGAAGAACAACTCTGCCGAGAATAGCATAGTTGGACATAACCTGCTCGGGAGTGGGCTTCTCGATAATCTTGTGGCAGTTCATTGCACGGCCCTCAAGAGGTGTTACGCCAAGTGAGCAATAAAGGGAAATAAGCTCGTCCGGAACCTCTTTAACGCCTACGACACCCTTGCCGTACTGCTCATAAGCTCTGCAGAGCTGAGCTGTTACAGGGTCGTCACAAACTGTAACGTCATCACCGTAAAGTATTGCAAACGGCTCATCGCCTACAAAAGACTTACCGCAAAGTATCGCATGGCCAAGACCCTTTGTCTCTTTCTGACGGATAAAATATATGTTTGCAAGGTTTGCAACAGCTGTTACATCCTCATATATCTTTTCCTTACCCTTCTTGCCTCTGAGGTTTGCCTCAAGCTCAAAAGAATGGTCAAAGTGATCCTCGATAACACCCTTACCACGGTTTGTGATAATAAGTATGTCCTCAATACCTGCGGCAACTGCTTCCTCAACCAGATATTGAATAGCAGGCTTGTCAACGATGTTGAGCATCTCCTTGGGCACTGCCTTTGATGCAGGAAGAACTCTTGTTCCGAGACCTGCGGCCGGGATAATCGCTTTCTTGACTTTCATAAATTGCACCGAACCTTTCCAGTTAGTTTATTAAAAGCGCTGCAAGATTTAACAGCAAATTATAGATAACATTATAACCTAAATAAGCAGCAAAAGCAATAAAAATCGATGTTCCGCCACGTTTTAATGAAGCACCCTCGTATGCCCTGTCCGCAGGGAACTGTTCACGCAACGTCTTAACACCCTTTATAACTTGCTTTTTGTAAAGACCGTCCGCAACAAATCCACCCACGATTCCCACAACAAGCTGAACGGCAAACATCGGCAGAATCTTAAACATGGAATCATAGACAAGATCCATTGTGTCAATAATTTTATCAGCCGGAACAACATCGGGATCCATTTGAATATATGCATAATAAAGCTCTTCGAAATCCTGGACAACACCCGAAAACGCCAAAGCTACAGCAAGAAGAACTCCTGCAAAAATAAGTCCGACTTTCCACATCTTACGGTAGAAAAACCAATATGGGCCAAAGAAAAATGCTCCCCAGTTAAATGAAAATTTCTTTCTCTTGTCAGCCAATTCCTTAAACATATGGATATACCTTGAAGAGGCTGACTGGACATAGCAGGCGATATCCTTGACTTTAGCTCCCTCTATCTCGCTTTCAGGGTCAAGCGTTACCCCGTAGAGAAACGGATTGCTGACAGTGCCTGCAACATTAAAAAACGACTGCATAGGATTCTGACCTTGCTCGCCAAACAGCGGTGCACCGCAATTAACACAAGTGAGGGCCTCTTTTGTATTTCCCGCACCGCAGGATACACAGCGTTGAGAAGTGCCTTTGTCCGCTTCGGGTGCTGCATTCGCCGTTTTCGGCTCTTCCTGTGCTGCCTGCCAGACAAACTTTTCTGCATGGCGCGAAACATTTACACATTCGCCGTTAATCTCCCAACACTCTCTGTGCTGAGGAGTACCGCAAACGGGACAGACAACTATATCGTCCTCTTCACTGATAACCTTTGCGCAACCTGTGCATACTTGACCAGTATAGTTCATAAGCCAGACATCCTTTCGTCAACAAGGAATAAATTACAATTACACATATTATGTAACAATTCGATTATATCACAGTTATCGGATTATATTGTAGCTGATTTAAATACTTTTTTCAAATAATATATGAACAAAATTATATTTTTCTCAAAAGAGCCAAAAAGCCCCGTAGGGAAGCACTATCTTTTTCTTTACTTTACCGATTTTTTTCTATATAATATTAGGGTAATAAACAATGAATTTTTTAAATGAGGTTAGTCTATGCTACAGTTTGAAGAATTACGACTTGAACTGCTCGAAAATAAAGATAAGTTAAAGGAGCTTCGCGAGGCTCTCGGTCTTGATAACCTCAAGGCTGAAATTGCTACCCTTGAGGAGCGGACCGCAGATGAAAACTTCTGGGGTGACATTGAAAACTCACAAAAAGTACTTCAGAAAATAAGCCAGCTCAAAAACAAGGTCAATGCCTACACTTCACTTGAAAGCTCTTTCGACGATACTCTCACACTCATTGAGCTTGCCGACGAGGAAGAGGACCTCAGCATGTTTGATGAATGCCGTGAGGGTGTTGACAGCTTTATAGAAGAGCTTGACAAGCAGACTTTGAGCACCTTGCTCACGGGCGAATACGACGCAAAGAATGCTCTTCTCACTTTCCACGCAGGTGCAGGCGGCACAGAGGCACAGGACTGGACCCAGATGCTTGTACGCATGTATCAGCATTGGGGCGAAAAGCACGGCTTTAAAGTCAGTATGCTCGACTTCCTTGACGGAGACGAAGCAGGCCTTAAATCTGCCGTTTTACTTGTAGAGGGCGAAAATGCATACGGATACCTCAAAGGTGAAATGGGTGTTCACAGACTTGTCCGTGTTTCCCCGTTTGACTCTTCGGGACGCCGACACACCTCTTTTGCCTCTCTCGAAGTTATGCCCGAAATTGACGATAACATCGAAGTTGAAATAAATCCCGACGACCTTAAGGTTGACACTTACCGTGCAAGCGGTGCTGGCGGTCAGAAGGTTAACAAAACCTCCTCTGCAGTTCGTATAACCCACTTGCCTACGGGAATCGTTGTATCCTGCCAGATTGAGAGAAGCCAGCACCAGAACCGTGAAGTGGCCCTCAAAATGCTTAAATCAAAGTTGCTCGAAATCAAAGAACGTGAACATCTCGACAAAATAGAGGACATCAAGGGCGACCAGAAAGAAATCGGTTGGGGCAGTCAGATCCGTTCCTACGTTTTTATGCCCTACACCCTCGCCAAAGACCACAGAACAAACTTTGAAAACGGAAATATCGGTGCCGTTATGGACGGAGATCTTGACGGTTTCATAAACGCTTATTTGAAAATGGAATCGCTGAAATAAACCTTAACGAACAGCAAGCAGAAAGGAGTAATCCCATGAACATAATTGACATTTCAAGGGATCTGCTCAAAACTGAAGTCTATCCGGGAGACCCCGAACCGAAAAGTGAGTTTGTAAACGTCATAGGAGAGAGTTCCGAATGTAATCTCTCAACACTTTTCACCTGCGTTCACACGGGCACCCATGCCGATGCACCGCTCCATTTTATCGACGGCGGCGACCCCATTGGCAAACTGCCTCTTGAACCGTTCATCGGCCCGTGCAAGGTAATAGCCGTTCCTCGCGGAGCCATAACAGGAGAATATGTAAACGAGCACTTTCCAACCGACTGTGAACGTCTGCTTATAAAAAGTGATGCAGAGGCCTTTTTCATGGGCAGTGCCGCTGAAGAAGTCGCCGCACTCGGAATTAAACTTTTAGGAACAGACTCCATGTCGGTAGGCACAAAAGGTGCTCAGGTTGAACCGCACAGAGCTTTTCTCTCGGCCGATATAGCCGTGCTTGAGGGACTTGACTTGAGCCGGGTTGAACCCGGAGACTATTTCCTCTTTGCACCGCCCATAAAACTCGGTGATTTAGAGGGAGCTCCGACAAGAGCTGTCCTGATTTCAGACTATATTTTCTGGAGCACAGGTGATAAAAAATCCCCTGTAAATATATGAAAGGCGTGTTTTGTATGAAACGCATCTTCGACGTAGTTTGCAGTTTGATTGCTATAGTACTGCTCTCTCCGCTCATGCTTTTGATAAGCCTTATAATTTTAATCGATGACGGTCGCCCCGTACTGTTTTGTCAGGACAGGGTCGGCTATAATGACCGTTTGTTTAAAATCAGAAAATTCCGTACAATGAAAAACGGAACACGTAACACTTCAACAGCTTCTTTGGCTGAGGCGGATGACTGTATCACCAGGAGCGGTAAACTCCTAAGAAAAACCAGCCTCGACGAACTGCCGCAGCTCTTCAATGTATTAAACGGAACTATGAGCTTTGTCGGTCCCCGTCCGCTGATTCCCGAAGAGGAAAACATAAGAAATCTCAGAAGAGAGTACAATGTTTTCTCTGTTCGTCCCGGAGTTACGGGTTGGGCACAGGTCAACGGAAGAGACTGCCTGACAGATGAGGAAAAAGCCGCTTTCGACAGTGAATATGTCAAGTGCCACAATTTTCTTTTTGATATAAAAATACTTTTCAAAACGGCCCTTGTCGTACTGACGGGCAAAGGATTTGCCGAAGGCAGCTCAAACAAACCGGAAAACGACAATACGGACACATAAAAAACGAACCGGATAAATCCGGTTCGTCTATTATATTAGGTTGTGATGTTCTCACAACGCAGTATCACGCAACATTTTCCGCAGTTCGAACTTATGCGATGCCGAAGTACTCTTCCAAACACTCTCCACTCTGTTTCATAGCTTTTGCGGTTTCAACGCCGACATAACGCCAGTGCCACGGCTCGTAGGTT
>JAZUNO010000116.1:0-58208 GCA_045604185.1 Acutalibacteraceae bacterium
ACTTAAACCTTGTATTCACGGAAGAATTAAAGGGAACGACTCTATCTTCTGCTGACATCAGTTTCTTAAAAGAGCTTGTTTTCGGCATTTTTCGCAATAAAATTTTGCTTGACTACATAATCCGTAAGAATTCGTCTATCAGGCTTAAAAAAATCGACCCTAAAATCTTAAATATATTAAGAATGGGCGCATATCAGATACTTTTTATGGATAAAGTGCCGACACGTGCGGCGGTTAATGAGAGTGTACAGCTCGTTAAGAATAACAGGTCGGCATTTGCATCGGGCTTGGTTAATGCAGTGCTTCGGAATGTAGCCAAAAATGGTTTGCAAATACCGCAGAGTGATAATGAAGTTTACAATATGAGCATTCGCTTTTCGTTTCCCGAGTGGCTTGTTGATATGTGGACTAAAGCCTATGGAACACAAACCGCATACGAGCTTCTGGAGTCAATGGCGATGCGAGCTCCGATTTATATAAGGGTCAATACTCAAAAGTGCACTGCCGATGAGCTCGCTGAGCTTCTTAAATCAGAAGGGGTAGAGACAAGGCAGGTAGAGTTGCTTGCGGATGCCCTTGAACTTATAAATCCCGGAGCTGTTGAGGATTTGAAAGCATATAAAGACGGACTGTTTCATGTTCAGGATTTGTCCTCGCAGTTATGCTGCGCTGAACTTGGCCCAAAACCAGGAGACAGGGTTTTTGATATGTGTGCGGCACCGGGCGGTAAGAGCTTTACTCTTTCACAGTTAATGAAATGCAAAGGGGAATTGCTTTCGTTCGATATATACGATTCGCGTCTTTCGCTTATTGAAAACGGCGCTACACGTCTTGGGCTTGATAACATAAGAGTTGCAAGCAACAACGCAGCAGCGTTTAATTCAATGCTTGGAGAAGCGGATAAAGTTCTCTGTGACGTGCCTTGTTCGGGGCTCGGAGTGCTTCGCAGAAAGCCTGAAATCAGGTATAAAGAACCCTGCGATATTGACAAATTGCCCATAATGCAGTATGATATTCTGTGTTCTTGCTCTAAGTATGTCAAAAAAGGCGGCAAGCTTGTTTATTCAACATGTTCTGTCAATCCTTCGGAGAATGATGAGGTTTGCAAGAGATTCTTGTCAGAGCATACGAATTTCAAAGCAGTAAAGCCATTACCGGAGCTTTCGCAGCGGTTTGACAGTGACAGCAAGTATCTTACACTTATGCCTCACATCAACGGGACAGACGGATTTTTTATAGCATCTTTTGTTAGAACGGAGTGAGTTTTTGAGCACACTTGATGTAAAGTCTATGAACTTTACAGAACTTTCAGCCACATTTTCGGAAATGGGTTTACCCGGATACAGAGCCAAACAGGTGTATTCGTGGCTTCATCAGAAATGTGCTGAAAGTTACAGTGAGATGACAAATCTTCCTGCAAGTCTGCGTTCTGACCTCGAGCAAAAGCTTCCTATTAAGCAGTGTAGGATTGAAAGAAAGCAGGTTTCTGAGTCGGACGGTACAGTGAAATATCTGTTTGCGTTTGGTGACGGGGAATATGCAGAGAGCGTACTTATGAAATACAAGTACGGATATACAATCTGCGTTTCAACCCAGATAGGATGCAAGATGGGTTGTACCTTTTGCGCATCGACTTTGGGTGGCTATGTCAGAAATCTTCTTCCGTCAGAAATATTGGGCCAGATTTATTCTGCGCAAAGAGACGAGAATATACGCATTTCCCATATAGTTCTTATGGGAATGGGAGAGCCTCTTGATAACTTTGATAACGTGATGCGTTTTTTGGAGCTTGTAAGCTCTGAAGACGGTCTTAATATAGGAATGAGGAACATATCCCTTTCAACTTGCGGAATAGTTCCCGGCATATATAAGTTGCTTGATAAGAAGTTGCAGTTAACGCTTTCAATTTCGCTTCATGCTCCGAATAACGAGTTGCGTTCACGTATTATGCCTATAAACCGCAGGTACGCTCTGGACGAGCTTATGAAAGCTTGCAGAGATTATTCGAAGACCACTTCGCGTCGTATATCTTTTGAATATGCAATGCTCGGTGGCGTAAATGACAGTGATGAGTGTGCACTGCAGCTGGCGTCGCTTTTAAAAGGGATGCTGTGTCACGTCAATCTTATCCCCGTAAACGAGGTGGCAGAAAGTCCGTATAAACCCTCAACGCCTGATAGGATAAAGAGTTTTACGGATATTCTCCAGAAAAAATCTATTAATGTAACAGTAAGGCGGAAGCTTGGCTCGGATATTGATGCATCCTGCGGTCAGCTGAGGCTTAGAAAAATAAAGGAACCCAAGGTCAGATGATTTTGGTTTTCAAACTTTCTTATTCCTGGGTGAAGATATGAAAATCGTAGCAAAAACAGACAAGGGAAAAATAAGAAAAGATAATCAGGATTCCTATGCAGCCGGTGAACTTCCGGGCGGAGTAACATGGGCGGTTGTTTGTGATGGAATGGGCGGTGCTGCCGGCGGCAGCGTGGCGAGTTCTATTGCCGTTAAGATGATCAGCGAGAAGATTACTGCCAGCTATCAGCATGGGATGAGCGATAATTCGATAAGGAATATGCTTATCTCGGTTATCGAAACGGCAAACACTTCCATATATGAGATGTCTCAGTCGATTGAGAGTCTCAACGGTATGGGAACAACTGTTGTTGCGGCGATAGTCAGGGATAATATGCTTTATCTTGCTCATGCGGGAGACAGCAGAGCTTACCGTATATCTGACGGCGGCATAAAGCAGCTGACCAGAGACCATTCTGTTGTTCAGGATATGGTTGAACACGGTGAGATTACGGAAGAGCAGGCAAAAGAGCATCCCGGAAAGCATATAATAACAAGAGCACTCGGTGTCGGCGGAGATATCGATGTTGATTTTTCCCAGGAAGATCTTGATGCGAAAGATATTATTGTTATATGCACCGACGGTCTTACGAACTATGTTGAGACCGATGACATATATAATGCCACAAGAGATGATCACTATTATGAGATTGCAGACAGGCTTGTTAATCTTGCCAATGAGAACGGCGGCGGAGATAACATAACAGTTGTAGCGATTGCATTTTAGTTGTCGTATTCAAATGGAGTGTGAAGTTTATTATGGATAATTATATCGGAAAAAGACTCGACGGTCGCTATGAGATTCAAGAGGTAATCGGCGTAGGCGGAATGGCTGTAGTCTATAAGGCATATGACAATATTGACGACAGAATTGTTGCCGTTAAAATCCTTAAAGAGGAATACCTTGCAAGTGAGGAGTTTCGTCGCAGATTCAAGAATGAATCCAAAGCAATTGCCGTGCTTTCGCATCCTAACATTGTAAAAGTTTACGATGTCAGCTATGGTGATAGGCTTCAGTATATTGTCATGGAGTATGTCGAGGGAATAACTTTAAAAGAGTATATAGAGCAGCAGGGAGTTATTCCGTGGAAAGAGACGGTGCATTTTACTACTCAGATACTCCGTGCACTTCAACACGCACATGATAAGGGCATTGTTCACAGGGATGTAAAGCCTCAGAACATAATGCTTCTTGAGAACGGAACTATTAAGGTTACCGATTTCGGTATCGCAAGATTCAGCAGAAGCGAAACCAGAACGATGACAGACAGTGCTATAGGTTCGGTTCACTATATAAGCCCCGAGCAGGCAAGGGGAGATATAACTGACGATAAGGCAGACATTTATTCAGTAGGCGTTGTCATGTATGAGATGCTTACGGGTCAGGTGCCTTTCCAGTCAGATAATTCTGTTTCGGTTGCTATAATGCAGCTTCAGACAGATCCGAGAAAACCGCGTGAAATCAATCCGTCAGTTCCCGAGGGACTTGAGCAGATAACGATGCGAGCTATGCAGAAGAAGCCGAGAGACAGATATCAGTCAGCGGCTGAAATGATTTTGGACCTTGAAGAGTTCAAACGCAATCCTGCATTGAAATTTGACTACAGCTATTTTGTTGACACAGAGCCTACAAAATATGTTGATAAGACAGCACCTATAAGTGCACCGGCATACGTTGCTACCAATAATCCTCCCGCTTATCAGCCTCAGGTTGCACAGGAGGAGGAAGGACAGGAGAAGAATAAGGTAATACCGATTCTTTCGGGAATAGTTATCGGTTTTATCGCTGTTCTTGCAATTGTTATCGGATGCTTGTTCCTGTTTACTGATATGTTCGACAGCAAGATAACAGTTCCCAATCTCATGAATAAGAACTATGCTGAAGAAATAGCAGGTAACGATGAGTATAAGGATTTTGAGATAAAAGTAAGCGAAGTTCAGAACAGCTTCCACGAGCCGGGTATGGTATTCAGTCAGAGCCCGACAGCAGGTACCAAGGTAGATAAGAAGAACAATGTGATTACGGTTTCTGTTGCTGTCAGCGAAGAGAAGATAGCTGTTCCAAATGTTCTTAAAGACACTCTTACCGACGCTACAGCAAAGCTTAAGAATGCAGGCTTTGAAGTTTATTCGGTTCCCCAGCAAAGCACAGAAAAAGCCGGAACGGTTTTAAGTACATCTCCTGCAGGCGGAACTCAAGCATCAAAGGGCTCAACGATTACTGTTTACTTTGCAAGTGAGCAGGAACTTGTCCAGGTTCCGAATCTTATAGACCAGGATATTGATACAGCTCGTGAGTTGCTTGAATCAGTCAACCTGAAGCTTGATGACAACATCGAGAAAAAGGATAGCGATAAGCCTGAGGGCACAGTAATCGCACAGAGCTATAACGATACAGAGAAGGTGCCTGAGGGTACACCTATAAAGATAACCGTCAGCACAGGTGTTCCGTCCTCCTCTGAAGCTAATATTGTTTTCACGCTTCCCTCATATAGCGGCGGTGTTTCAAAAACAATAAAGGCTGCTAATAACAACAACGTGTTTATGGAACAGTCTGTCATTCTTGACGGAAGCCAGTATACAATAAGTGTAACGGGTTCGGGCAGTACAAACGCTGTTAAGGTTTATATTGATTCAGACTTGTTCTATGAGTGCAATATTGACTTTACAAAGAATCCTGCTGTAATAAGCAATGAGCGCAAGTATGATGTTTCGGAGAGCTCAACTATTCCCAATGTCATAGGAAGTTCAGAGATTATGGCAATTGGAACACTTAAGAATTCGGGCTTTAACAATGTAAACGTTATATATGAGCCGGTAACTGATTTTACAAAGAACGGTATGGTTTTAAATCAGTCTCCGAGCAATAAAATAAGGGAGTATCCTCTGGATACAGAGATAACAATTACAGTAGGTAAATATGGCGAATAATATGAGCCAAAAAGGAATAATTTTAAAGGGTGTCGGTGGTCTCTATTTTGTAGAGACCGCCGATGCGGTATTTGAGTGCAAGGCACGGGGAGTTTTCAGGAAACACGGTCAAAAACCTTTAGTTGGTGACAGAGTAGAGATTCGTATTGGAAGAGACGGCGAGGAGAATACAATAGAAGTTATCGAACCTCGAAGCAGTGAACTTATGCGACCGCCTGTTGCCAATATAGACAGACTATTTATTCTCTCATCCGTCAGGGAACCTAATCCCAGCACTTTGATAATAGACAAAATGACTGCGATAGCAAGATACAGGAATATAGAGCCCGTAGTTGTTGTTACGAAGAGTGATTTGGGTGATACATCCGAGCTCAGGGAGATATATGAAAAATCCGGAATTCTGTTTTTTGCGGTTTCGAGCAAAACGGGTGAGGGTGTAGATGCAGTCAGAGCAGAATTCAAAGGTCATATAAGTGCATTTGCCGGTAATACGGGTGTAGGAAAATCCTCACTTCTCAATGCTATTGCACCTGAACTTTCTTTGAAAACCGGCGAGATAAGTGATAAACTCGGTAGGGGAAGACATACGACGCGTGCGGTAGAGCTTTATAAAATTTGTGGCGGATACGTGGCAGATACACCGGGTTTTTCTTCTCTGACCATTGAAAACAGTGAGGTTATATCCGCCGATGAGCTCCCGTTTTGCTTTGAAGAATTTGAAGAGTTTCTCGGAAACTGTAAATTCACATCATGCAGACACATAAACGATAAGGGGTGTGCAATTCTCGAAGCCATTGAAAATGGCGAGATAAGCCGTTCACGGCATAACAGTTATGTTGCAATGTACGACGAAGTCAAGGATATAAAAGAATGGGAAACAAAGAAATGATTATACGGTGTGTGTTGGAGAGTAACACACACCGTACTTTTTGTATATAATGGAATTAAGTGAGACAGTTATATGCAAAAGGCGGTGACAGAATGAGGAGAAGATGCGTAAATTCCAACGTGGCGATTTGGGTTATTCTTTCGTTTTTCTTAGGGGTATTTATTGCAAAATTTTTCCCGTATTCACTGTTTATTCTTCTGGCTTTGTTCCTGCTTTTGTTTTTATGCAACTGCCCACACAGTTTTTAATATCGGAGGGTGACGGTAGTATGAAGGTTGTTGTTGTCAGAAGCCCAAAAGTCTTGAAAGGTATATTAAGACTTCTTTTCGGTATAAAAAAGCAGGATGCAGTAGAATGAAAGAAGCCGACAGTCAAGCGACTGTCGGCTTTTAATGTCTACGGCTGAATAGTAATAGGTTTATCTTCACTCTCGTGCTCGAAAGATATGAAGTTATTTCTTGGAGCATACGCCCAACGCATATCGAAAGCTGTTACCGCATCAACGGGTATGTAAAGTTGGTCTCTGTGACCTCTGAAGACCTTCCCGGAAAGTTTAAGTTCGCCGCGGTCAGTCTGTGCAACATCGCTGTCAAGGGTAAAGGTTGCGTTGTGTGAATATATATCGAGATAAACCTGTCCCGCAGTTTTTCTTACTTCGCCGCCTATAGAGCTTATAAGCACCGATAAGGCTGCATACCATACTCCGTCTATATTTTCGCAAGGTGTGCTTGTTTGACACAGTCCGGGGTCTCTGCCTTTGAACATCATGCGTGTTCTGTTGAACTTAGGTGCAATAGCGAAAGGTTCAATAGTATCTGTTTCTTTGTTTATAACACATCTGTCTGCGATGCGGCCATCGTCGAGGTGTGCAGTGAGAGTGAGTTTGGGGCCGTCTACCTCAACTACAACTACCATTGCCACATCTTCTTCCTGGGTGTAGAAAGCCGAGTGCCAGACTTTGGACAGTGCTCTTGTTCCGGGCGGGTTTTTGTTTGAATTGCCGAGCATATAGTGGATAGTGCCTTTTGAGGGCTCTTCAAAAAGTTCCTCGTTTCTCATAGGAAAGCTTCTTGAAAAGTTGTGTTCATGGCCTGAAAACAGAATGTCGAGCTTCTCCATGCCTTCACGCATGACGGGGTAGGCATCATAGTTTTGACAGTCGGAGCCCGAATAGCAAATGGGGAAATGGTATGAACCTATTTTCCATTGTTTATCGCACTTTTCAAGGTCCTCTATAAGCCATTCGTTGACTTCTTCGGGACCGTTTACACCAATTACCGAGAAGTGAACGTTGCCGTAATCGAAGGTGTAGTTTTCGGTTTTCCAGTTTTCAGGACCGTTTTGTGCATATGAGCCTTTAAACTGTTTGCCGAAGAACTCAGCAGGTTCTGAGTAATATCTGCCGATATGATTTTTGTAATCCTCAAAACCGCGGTTGTCGTGATTACCGAGAGTCATCATAAAGGGAACATATTCACTGATTCCGACAAGTCCGCTGAAAGCCCCGTTCCATTGAACCTCATGCTGGCCGCTATCGGTGTTGTCGCCACCCGTAAGAATAAATCTTGTGTCAGGATGTTCTTTAAGAACACCTTTTATAAAAGAGTTGAAGTATGAGTAGTCGGGACATTCGTGCGGCTCACCTTTTTGCTGGTCTGATACACAGATGAATTTAAATTTAGTCAGGTTTTCGGGTGCAGTTGAGAAAGAAAACTCTTCACTTCTGTAATCATCGTTGCCGCATGAGTAGAGATATTTTGTGCCAGGCTTAAGCCCTGTCAGTTTAGCCCAGAACATGTTGCTTATATCAATATCACTTTCAAAAATGTCCGTAACAGCATCCTGACGGCATACAACGTCACTACCGTCCTCACGGTACAGAACATATCCGTTTTCAATATCGGTGCATGTACGCCACGTTACTGTCATGGTAGTGCACGCATCGTCACTGATGCTTAACATTATGTGGTCGGGATTAGCAGTTGAACCTCTTACAGGCTTTGGCCTTGTGCTCATATTCTTTACCTCGTTTATAATATATTTGGCGCTCCGCAAAATAGCCGAGCGCCGTTAATGTTTATCTGAATGGAGTGTTTATACGGTTGTAACGGAAGTTGCTGGCCTCACTCTTCTGGTTGAATCGGTGGATACTCATTATTATACCGATAGCTATATATATACATAAGTTGGATGAGCCGCCTGCACTGAAGAACGGAAGAGTGATTCCTATGCAAGGCAGAAGCTTTAAGCACATTCCGATATTTATGATAGTCTGAGAGCCTATCATAAGAGCTGTGCCGTAGCAAACAAGACCGCTGATGTTATCTTTGGATTTGAGCCCGATAAAAACAATTCTTACGATTATGGCAGATATCAAAGCCAATGCAGCAACAGCGCCGATAAAACCGAGTTCTTCGCCGATTACGGAGAAAACCATGTCACTCTCGTTTACGGGTACGGAGTTCGATTGTGTGTAAGGACCGTCAAAAAGGCCTTGGCCGAGAAACTTTCCTGAACCTATGGCGTTTACGCTTTGTTGCTGTTGGAAAATTATTGTTTTATATGTCTTTTCGTCTATTGAATTCGGAGCATAAATAGCAAGGAAGCGGTTTTTCTGGAAATCGTCGAAAAATCCGAACCAGAGAATGGGAACAGCTACCAAAATCATGGCTGCAGCTGCGGCAAAGTATCTCGCTCCAAGTCCCGAAACAAACATCATTCCGATAAAAATCGAAAGGAACACAAGTGCTGAACCGAGGTCACCTGTGAGAACAACTATCAGCACGGGTACGGCACCGTGGACGCAGAGCAGAATAGCGTTTTTGAATTCGTTTATTTTATCCCCGACAAAGTCGAGATGAACAGCGAATGTTATAATGAAACCTATCTTGAAAAGTTCTGACGGTTGGAAGCTTACAAAACCGAAATCAAACCAGCACCTTGCGTCGGGTCTGTCGGGTGGAGCATCACCGAAGGGGAACAGCAAAACCATCATTATTAGGCAAGCACCGCCGATTATCATCCAAAGCCGAAGCACCATTTCATAATCGATGAATGATATTATGATACAGCAAACCAATCCGACAAGGAAAGCTATGAGCATAACAACAACTATGTTTGAGATGGACTTGTCTTCCGGCAAAGTGTTGAGCGTTGCACTGTGCACCATCAAAAGACCGAAAACCGAAGTCAGCAGGCAGACCGCCAACAACAGTTTATCAGTCGTTTTCAACCCTTTTCTTATTGAGTAGAGTATGTTCATTTTCTGCTCCTTAAAAAGTGTAATATAATTATAAGTCGAAAATTAATCAAATTCAAGTAAAATGCTTTTATATTTGAAAATAATATGATATAATTATTTGAAAATTAAGTTGAATTTACAGGAAAAAGATATGAGCAAGGATTTTATTTCTCACTCGGCGACGGAAACCGAGGATTTTGGATACAGTATAGGCGAGAAGCTTAAGAGCGGAGATGTGGTGGCTCTTTTTGGTGAGATGGGTGCAGGAAAGACCGCCTTTGTCCGTGGATTGGCTCGAGGTATGGGCTTTGAGGGAGAAGTCAGCAGTCCGACATTTGCACTTGTCCATGAGTATCCTGCACAGACGACGCTCTATCATTTTGATATGTATAGAATAGACACATGGGATGACTTGTATTCCACGGGATTTTTTGATTATCTTGAGTCAGGCGGAGCACTTGTGATAGAATGGAGCGAAAACATCGAAAATTGTCTGCCTGAAAATTCCATAAGAATCCGAATTTCAAAAAACAGCAATGAGAATGAGCGAATAATTACTATGTTGGGGCAGGAGTGAGTGCGGTGAAAATACTAGCAGTAGATTGTTCGGCAAAAACTGCCGGTGTTGCCATTGTGGATGAGAATGCTCAGATATTGAGTGAGTCGTTTATCAACGCAGGTCTTACTCACAGTGAAACTCTTCTTCCTATGGTAGATTCAGCACTTTCTTTTGCAAAGCTCAAAGTGTCTGACATAGATTCATTTGTTATAACGAACGGCCCGGGCTCGTTTACGGGAATCAGAATCGGTATAGCTGCGGTGAAAGGTCTAGCGGCGGTAAACGAAACTCCGTGTTGCGGTGTTTCAACTCTCAAGGCAATGGCCTATAATCTTAAAGGCGATGACTGTATAGCTTGCTGTGCTATGGATGCCAGATGTGCTCAGGTGTATTTTGCGGCATTCAGATGCCATGATAATAAGGTTGAACGGCTTTGTGAGGATATGGCTATTCCTGCTTCAAAGCTTTTAGATTTTCTGGCCGATTACAAAGACGAAAAGATAGTCTGTGTCGGAGACGGAGCACAAATAGCCTATGAGCAGCTTAAAGAAAGTTTTTCGAAAGTGCAGTTAGCTCATGAGCTTCAGCGCTATCAAAGGGCGTGGGGAGCGGCGTGTGCTGCTGTTGATGAGAAGTTGGATTTCATTCATTCTTCCGAGCTTTTGCCGGTGTATCTGAGGTTATCTCAGGCGGAACGTGAATTAAAGAAAAAGAACGGAGATTTATCCGAATAAATAAAAAGGAGAATTGTTATGATTGCTCTTGCTGCAGACCATGCAGGATTTCCTTTGAAAGAGGAAATAAAAAAACATCTTACAGAAAGAGGATTTCAAGTAAAGGATTTCGGAACAGACAGCGACAAGTCGGTTGACTACGCCTTGTTTGCAAAGGTAGCTGGTGAAGCTGTGGCATCCGGCGAATGTGAACTTGGTATATTCTGTTGCGGAACAGGAGTCGGAATATCCATGGCTGCAAATAAGGTCAGGGGAATAAGAGCTGCAAATTGTTCTGATACTTTTTCCGCTCGTATGACAAGACTTCACAACAACGCCAATGTACTTTGTCTTGGCAGCAGAGTAGTAGGTGCAGGCCTTGCCCTGGATATGGTTGACTTGTTTGTTGACACAGAGTTTAGCGGCGATGAGCGTCATCAGAGAAGAATAGACCAGGTAATGGCTATTGAAAACGAAAAGTTTGCAGAATAAAATATTTATGCTATTTTAAGATGGAGGAATTACAATGGGAAACGTAACAATTACCAATCATCCGCTTATTCAACACAAGCTTACTCTTTTGCGCGATAAGAACACAGGCTCAAAGGATTTTCGTGCACTTGTAAGCGAGATTGCAACTCTTATGTGCTATGAGGCAACAAGAGATCTTCCTCTCAAGGAAGTAGAGATTGAAACACCTGTTTCAGTTGCAAAAACAAAGGTTATTTCGGGCAAAAAACTTGCTTTTGTACCGATTCTCAGAGCAGGCCTTGGTATGGTTGACGGCGTACTGTCACTTGTTCCGTCAGCAAGAGTTGGCCATATCGGTCTTTACCGTGATCCGGATTCACTTATGCCTGTCGAATATTATTGCAAACTTCCGTCGGACGTATGCGAGCGTGAGGTAATAGTTCTTGATCCCATGCTTGCAACAGGCGGCTCTGCGATTGATGCTATTACACAGATTAAAAAGAGAAATCCCAAGTCAATAAAGTTCATGGGTATCATCGCAGCACCCGAAGGACTTGATGCTCTTTGCAAGGCACATCCTGATATAGACATATTCTGTGCGGCACTTGATGAAAAACTTAATGACCACGGTTACATCATCCCCGGTCTCGGCGACGCAGGAGACAGAATATTCGGAACAAAGTAAATAGCACTTGAAAAGTGATATATCACGTGTTATAATACTTACAGCAAAATTTTGGAGGTATATGTTATGAAACACATCAAAACAATCAATGCTTCAAACCTTAAAGAGAGTGCAGCTAAGGGCGGTTGCGGCGAGTGCCAGGCATCCTGCCAGTCAGCATGCAAAACTTCATGCACAGTTGCTAACCAAAAGTGCGAGAAGTAAAATTTTGAAATCTTTAGGGGCAGGCTTTGCGCCTGCCTCTAAAAAAATGCCTAAAAACTCATAAAAGGGGCGAAAGAGGGTAGTTCCTCAAAACGAAATGATACATAAATATTTTCTCAACGGATTTTATATTGTTATAGACGTAAACAGCGGAGCTGTTCATGTTGTGGATGAACTGGCTTACAGAATGCTCGACTTTTTTGACACAAAGCTTCCTGATGAATGTCCGGAGCAGGTAAAGTCAGTGCTTGTTGAAGAGGGCTTTTTGTCTGAAGATATTGTCGATACATTCAAAGAGCTCAAGGCTCTTTGCGATGATGATTCTCTGTTTTCGCAGGACACATACAAGCCTTTTGCGGATATGCTCACAGCTGCGCCGATAAAGTCGATGTGTCTTAATATAGCGCATGACTGCAATCTCAGATGCGGATATTGTTTTGCGGCTCAGGGTGACTTTGGCCACGGCAGAAAGCTTATGCCGTTTGAGGTTGGTAAAGCGGCTATTGATTTTCTTATAGAGCATTCGGCTAACAGACATAATCTTGAGCTTGACTTCTTTGGCGGTGAACCGCTTATGAACTTTGATGTAGTCAAGCAGGTAGTTGAGTATGCACGCAGTATTGAAAAACAGCACAATAAAAACTTCCGTTTTACAATAACAACGAACGGTGTTTTGCTTGATGATGACAATATTGATTTCATAAACCGTGAAATGTCAAATGTTGTTCTTTCGCTGGACGGCAGACGTGAGGTCAACGATAAGCTGAGATATACCGTTAACGATAAGGGTAGCTATGATGTGGTTGTGCCTAAGTATCAGAAACTTGTAGCTCAAAGAGGCGACAAGGAATACTACGTACGTGGAACATTTACAAAATATAATCTTGATTTCACACAGGATGTTCTCCACATCAACGAGCTTGGATTTGACCAGATTTCCGTAGAGCCTGTTGTGACTGATGAAACCTTGCCTTATGCTTTAACCGAAGAAGATTTGCCTGCAATTGCTGAAGAATATGAGAAGCTTTCAAAGCTTCTTATAGAGCGTAAAAAGCAGGGGAATAGCTTTAACTTCTTCCACTTTATGATTGACCTTGATCAAGGCCCGTGTGCTATAAAGAGGCTCAGGGGTTGCAGCTGCGGCAATGAGTATGTTGCGGTTACTCCCGAAGGTGATGTCTATCCTTGTCACCAGTTTGTAGGTATGGAAGAGTGGAAAATGGGTAGCGTGCTTGACAGTAGCGTTGATACAGAAAAGAAAAAGATGTTTTCAAAGGCTAACGTTTATGCCAAGCCTGAGTGTACAAACTGTTGGGCTAAATTCTACTGTAGTGGTGGTTGCAATGCCAATAATATGCAGTATAACAACAGCATCTTTAAGCCACACAGTTTATCTTGCAAGATTGAACAAAAACGCCTTGAGTGTGCAATTATGATAAAAGCCGCTATGGCAGAATAAAAAATAAAGGCTGATGAGATGTTAGCTCATCAGCCTTTTTGCTGTATAAAAGCACTCGCTGTTTAGCGAGTGCTTTAGTTTTATTACTGTGCGTTAGATGTCAAAGCGAGGGTCTTCTTGTAATTCTTAAGGAAAGCCTCAACAGCATTGTCAATAGCCTTCTCGTTCTTGTCAATCTTGTACTTGTCTGACTCAAGGAGGTCTGTCATTTCTTTTGTGAAGTCCTCATTTGATTTTGCGGAGCGGATTGTGTTCTTCCAGGCAAAGTCAACATTTGAGCAGAACATAATGTGATAGCCGTAAGAAGATTCGATTATACCGTGGTCTCCAACCTTTCTGTTGTCTGCGAAGCACCACTCAAGGAAGGACTCAACATAGCTTGATGAAGCTGTGATTCCGGTAATCAATCCGCCGTCCTGAGCACTGCCTGTATCCTTTGATTTCTCTTTTGCAAGGGCTGCAAATGAATCCTCTGTTTTATCACCGGCCTGCCACTGCTTGTAGATTTCGTCAGCACTTGCTTTGGCTGCAGCAATCTGCTTGTCTGTGGGGGTAGATGTTGTATCTGACGGATCCTCAAGGAAGGAGAGGAGTATATGGCGTACATCAACAGCTATGGGAGCGTACTGTGTTTTAACCATGTAGACTACAGCGTAGCCTGAAACAGCATCTTCTTTGCCAATGGTGAACATCTTAACATCGCCGGCTTTTCTGCTGTCATCGAAAGCCCATTTTGCACCGTCTTCAGAAACGTAGGAAACCAATGTTTCTTTTGAAGATTCAGCCATGTTTGTAGCAGAATCGGCATCGTAATCTTTGGTGTCCTTTTCACGCTTTGTCACAGCTTCAAGGAAAGCTTTTTCGCTTGTGGATGCTGCGACGATAGCCTCGGCCTCAGCCTTGAGCTTGTCATTGGCTTCCTTCTGGCGTACGGCAAGCTCTTTGTCGGTTTCGCCGTCTTTAGCGGTAAGAGCGGTAACTGAGAGATTGTACATTCTGATGTCAACAGCATCGTAGCTGTCTTTATCTTTCTCGTATACAGCTTTTACGTCACCTTCTGAGTAAGAATCTGTAAGAGCTTTTACTTTGTCGGACTGATATCTGGCGACAATCTTTTCTCTCTTGAGCTGTTCTCTGTAGAACTTCTCGTTTACGCCTTTGCCCATGTTTGCCTTGAGGTAGGCGTTGAGTGAGAAATTGTTTTTAGCAGCTTCTTCACGGAGAGATTCGATTGAGTCGCGGATTTCGGCCTGCTCGTCTTCTGTAAGCTCATAACCTGCATCGAGAGCCTCGTGATAAAGAACCAGGTATTCATGGAGAGCATCAACAGTAGCGGTTTTAAGATATTCGGCAAGGGTTGTTTCTTTACCGTTTTCGTCTGTACCGTAGTTCTGCTCATCCGGTGAAACGGCCGGGTCAATACCCATGTCCATTCCGTACTGTGCATAGTAGTTTGCATAGGAATAAATGTTAGAGAGCTGAGTTGAATAGTAATAAGTAAACTCAAGTTCGTTGACTTTTACATCGCCGTATGAAACAACTGTGTTGAGCTTTTTCATAAGACCGGTCTGGTCGATAACGACCCATGCGAGACCGCAGGCGATAGCAGCAATAAGAACTATAGCAACTATTTTCTTTCCTGCTTTTGCGACAGCTCTCTGCTTTTCGCTTTTCTTCTGATTTTTCTTAGCGGACTGAGCCAAACGGGCTTTTCTTTCCTCGCGATAGGCTTCCGCTGAGTTTTTCTGATCTTTGTTAGTCATTTTTTCCATCCTTTTCTGTTAGGTAATAGAAACCGGAGTTTATCCGATAATAACATTATAATTTTATACTATTTTATTTGTTTTTACAAGTCATAAAGAATAAGTTTTTATATAGTTCACATTCTCTTAAAGTTCATCGTTCAAGAATGCGTCTTTAAACCAGACGTTGTTAACCTTATACGATTTGCCGTTGAGATAGTTAAGATTTTCAGCATCGCTTTGAAAATCGAATTCAAGCATATAGGAGTACAGAAATTGCTTTTTGTACCTTGAATCTTTGTTTAAATGATTGCGTCCGTATTTTCCGTCACCGAGGAGAGGATGCCCGATTGAAGCAAAATGTGCTCTTATCTGATGAGTGCGACCCGTGAGTAACTCAACTTCAACTAAACTCATGTTGTTTCTTTCAGCGAGCACTTTATATTTTGTTTTGATTTCCTTTCCGTCCTTTACGGGCGATGTGAAAACCTTAACAATATTTTTATCTTCATTTTTTGTAAGCCAGCCGTGAAGAATGTTTTCTTTGTTTTTTAAAGTTCCGTGAATAACGCAAAGATAGAACTTTTTGATTTCTCTGTCTTTAAGTTTTTGGTTTAGAATACGAAGTGTCTGAGCATTTTTTGCCGCTACTACAATTCCGCCTGTGTTGCGGTCGATGCGGTTGACAAGTGCAGGAGCGAAAGAGTTTTCATCAGCAGGGTTGTAACTGCCGTTTTCATAAAGATAGCGTTTTATTCTGGTGAGCAATGTATCGTTGTACTCTCTTTCGTCCGGGTGGGAGAGTAAGCCGACTTTCTTGTCCAGGAGCATTATGTTTTCGTCTTCATAAACAATTGAGAGATTTTTAGAAGCGTGCATGAAATCGTACTTGTCAAACTTCTGCTCAAAGAACTCGTCGTTTATATACATATCAAAAACATCACCCTCTTTTAAACGGGTGGATATTTCACAGCGTTTGCCGTTTAGCTTTATGCGTTTTAGACGGAGATATTTGTACATCAGGGCATCGGGAAGATTGGGTACAGCCTTTTTTATAAACTTGTCAGCCCTTTGACCTGCATCGTTTTTACCTATGGTAAAACTCTTCAAAAAAATCAGACTCCTCATGCTGAAAGCAAATTTTCTATATTATACTTTATTTTCTTAATAAATGATAGTGCTAACTTAAAATAACTTTTAAAAACCGAGTTATTATTTGTCTTTTCGTGCTTGTGTAAAATGATTTTTTGTTGTATAATAAGACGATTAAAAGCTATTGTGGAGGATTTTGTTTTGACCTCAAAAAACAGTAAAAGTATATTGGTTTCGCAGGAGGAGTTGGACAGGCAGAAAGAGTACTCTTCGCTTGTCCGCATGGTGATTCAGACACGCTTTGAAAACCGTACTCCAAAGGCGTATGTGCATACATTCGGCTGCCAGGGAAATGTTGCGGACAGTGAGCGTCTTAAGGGTATGCTTGAAGTTATGGGCTTCGAGTTTACGGAAACGGTTGAAGAGGCGGATCTTTCGCTTTTTAATACGTGCGCAATCCGTGAGCATGCGGAGGACAGGCTCTTTGGTAATGTAGGTGCACTTAAAAAGATAAAAGAGAAAAACCCCGATTTTAAGATAATTCTTTGCGGATGCATGATGCAACAAGAGCACGTGGCACAGAGGATAAAGAGCAGTTATCCGTTTGTTGACATTGTGTTCGGTACACATGTAGCACATAAATTGCCCGAGCTTTTGTACCGTTCTCTTTCTACGGGAAAGAGAGTGTTTGATATCGATGATTCAGACGGTGTTATAGCGGAAAACCTGCCTCAGTACAGAGACAGCAAATTTAAAGCATGGCTTCCGATAATGTACGGTTGCAACAATTTCTGCAGTTATTGTATAGTGCCTTATGTCAAGGGCCGTGAGCGTAGCCGCAGCAGTGAGGTTATCATCAATGAAGCCCGTGAGCTTATCGGTAACGGATATAAAGAGATAACCTTGCTCGGTCAGAATGTCAATTCGTACGGCAATGACAGAGAGGGCGAAATGAATTTCGCATCTCTTCTCCGAGAGATAAATGCTATAGACGGCGATTTTATTATCCGTTTCATGACATCGCATCCTAAAGACTGTACACACGAATTGCTCGATACAATGGCAGAATGTGAAAAGGTTGCAAAACATCTTCACCTGCCCGTTCAGTGCGGAAACGACAGGGTGCTCAAGGAGATGAACAGAGGATACACAGCTGAAAAGTATCTTTCACTTCTCGAATATGCCCGCAATGTTATGCCCGGACTTTCAGTTACGAGCGATATAATTGTAGGCTTCCCCGGTGAAACTTATGAGGAGTTTTGCGATACGCTAAAGCTCATGGAAAAAGCTGATTACACTTCTCTTTACACGTTTATATATTCACCTCGTGAGGGAACAAAAGCGGCAAAAATGGAGGACCCCGTAACACGAGAGGAAAAAGGAAAGTGGTTTTCTGAACTTTGCAGTTTGCAGGAAAGTATAGCGGCGAAGAGAACAGCAGGTATGCTCGGTAAAAAATACCGTGTGCTCTGTGAGGGCAAGGCAAAAAAAGACGGTATAATTTCGGGCAGAACGCAGGGGAATATAATTATCGAGTTTCCGGCAGACAGCAGTGTTATCGGAACTTTCCAGACGGTTGAAGTGACAGAAGCCTTGATATGGATGCTCAAAGGAAAACTTTCAAACAGTTAAATCTCCGCAACGCGGATTATATAAGGAGTATAAACATGGATATTATCAAACTCACAAGAGAACTTGGTGCGGCAATCCAGCAGGATGAAAGATATATCAAGTTCCAGGCAGCACAGAAGGCAAACGATGCGGACAAGGATCTTAATGATCTTATGGGCAAAATTCAGCTTGTTCATATGTCATATCAGCATGAGGCAAGCAAAGAAGATGTAAATGAGCAGAAGCTTGCAGCATATGAGACAGAGTTCAACGACCTTTACAAAAAGGTTATGGAAAACGAGAATATGCAGAATTATGAAGTAGCAAGAGTTGAGATCGACGAGATGATGCAGTACATCACAGCTATTCTTGCTTTGTGCGTTCAGGGCGAGGATCCTGCAACATGCGAACCCAAGCAGGAGCATCATTGTGGCGGCGATTGTTCAGGTTGTTCAGGTTGCTGATTTTTTGATGTAAATATGCTCCGTGACTTTTGTTGCGGAGCATAAAAGAGTTATTGTTGCGGAAAACACCGCAGAGAGGACGGTTAACCACCATGGCGGAATTGACTCCGATGATGAAACAGTATTTTGAAACAAAAAAGAAATATCCCGATACAATACTCATGTTTCGCCTTGGAGATTTCTATGAGATGTTTTTTGACGATGCAGTTGTAGCATCCCGTGAGCTGGAGCTTGTGCTGACAGGCAGAAGCTGCGGTCAGGAGGAACGTGCCCCCATGTGCGGAGTTCCGTTCCACAGTGCAGACAGTTACATGGCTCGTCTCGTCGCCAAGGGTTATAAGGTTGCCGTATGTGAACAGATGGAGGACCCTGCACTTGCAAAGGGCATAGTCAAGCGTGAGGTTACAAGGGTTCTCACACCGGGAACGGTTATTGAAACCAGCATGCTCAACGAGGGTAAAAACAACTTTTTGGCCGGTGTGTTCTACGCAGGTGATACTGCAGGTGTCTGCTTTGTTGATGTTTCAACAGGAGCGGTTAATCTGACGGAACTTTCCTCTTCGTCTGTTACTGACAAAATAATCAATGAGATTGGCCGTTTTATGCCAAGTGAAGTTGTTTTCAACAGTGCGGCTGCATCTCTTACAAAAGTATTTTCTTTCGTTGCCAATAAGACCGATGCACTGGCCGAGGAACTTGGCGATGATTACTTTGACTTTGATGAATGTTCAAAAATTATTTGTGAGCATTTTAAAAAGGACAGCTTGTCTGAACTTGAACTTTCACAAGGCAGTGCGGCAGTTCCGGCACTTGGAGCAACACTGCGTTATCTGACGGAAGTTCAGAAAAACGACCTTGAAAATATAGCTGAAATATCATTTTACAGCGATGTCAATTTTATGAAACTCGATGTTGCGGCTCTTCGCAATCTCGAGATAGTGGAGACTTTGCGAAGCAGAGAAAAGAAAGGTTCTTTGCTCTGGGTGCTTGATAAAACAAAGACCCCAATGGGTAAAAGAATGATAAGGAGTTGGCTTGAGCGTCCTCTTGTCAGCGTTGCGAGGATTACAAAACGTCATAATGCTGTAAATGAGCTTATTTCCCAACCCGTTTTACGAAGCGGACTTGCAGAAAGCTTATCCGGTATTCATGACCTTGAGCGTCTTATGACCAGAATTTCTTTTGGTACAGCGAGCGCTAAGGAGCTTCGTGCGCTCTCATCTGCGGCTTCAAAGCTGCCGGAGATAAAGGATAATACGTCAACTCTTAAATCAGCCTTGATGTGCGAAGTTTCAAACGGTATAGATGACCTTGATGACATAAGAACGGTTATTGATGCCGCTATTGTGGATGAACCGCCGTTTTCCGTGCGTGAGGGCGGAATGATAAGGGACGGTTTTCATCCGGAACTTGATTCCTTGCGTGATATAGTTCACAACGGAAAGGACTATATTGCTTCTATCCAGGAAAAGGAGCAGGAGCGTACGGGAATCAAAAAGCTTAAAATCGGATACAACCGAGTGTTCGGATATTATATAGAAGTGTCAAATTCATACAAGGAGCTTGTTCCCGATGAGTATATCAGGAAGCAGACCCTTGCCAACTGTGAGCGTTACATAACGCAGGAACTTAAAGACCTTGAAGCAAAGGTTTTGGGTGCACAGGACAGAATAGTAAAACTTGAATATGAGATTTTTGATGATGTGCGAAAGAAAGCTGCGGCGGAGCTGTCCAGAGTACAGCGTACTGCATCGGCAGTAGCTACCCTTGATGTCATCTGTTCATTTGCACAGGTAGCCGCAGAGAACAACTATGTGTGTCCGCAGATGTCAACAGAGCCCGTTATCAGGATAACAGAAGGTAGACATCCTGTTGTTGAAAAGGTGCTCGGCGGTGAGCCGTTTGTTCCTAACGATACAGAGCTTGACTGCGAGAAAAACAGATGTGCTATCATCACCGGCCCGAATATGGCAGGTAAGTCTACATATATGCGCCAGGTAGCGTTGATAGCCATTATGGCACAGGCAGGAAGTTTTGTTCCGGCATCTGGTGCAGAGATAGGCATAGTTGACAGCGTATTTACCCGTATAGGTGCATCAGACGACCTTTCTGCAGGTCAGTCTACCTTTATGGTTGAAATGAGTGAAGTTGCAACCATACTTAACAATGCTACTTCAAAGAGCCTTATAATCTTTGATGAAATAGGCAGGGGAACATCTACCTTTGACGGTATGAGTATCGCACGTGCGGTACTTGAGTATGCGGCTGATAAAAAGAAGATTGGTGCAAAAACTTTGTTTGCGACTCACTATCACGAACTGACAGAACTCGAGGGTCAGATTGACGGAGTTAAGAACTACAATATAGCCGTTAAAAAACGCGGTGACGATATAACATTCCTGCGCCGTATAGTGCGAGGAAGTGCTGACGGCAGTTACGGAATAGAGGTTGCAAAGCTTGCAGGTGTTCCAAAGGGTGTTGTCGAAAGGGCTAAAAAAGTTTTGCGTGAGATTGAGGATAGCGGAATCGTTGTGATAAAGAGTAAGGAGAGCGATTCTTACGAAGATATCCAAGCGGATTCACAAGTGTCTTTCGGTGACAATTCCTCGGCGGAGATAATAGAAAAGCTTAAGGTGTTGGATGTAAACACTTTAACACCGATAGAAGCTATGAGTGTCCTTTACGAGCTGACAAAGGAAGCAAAGGGTATATAAACTAAAAGGAGGTTTGGTTCATGGCAAAAATAAATATTCTTCCAAAAGAAATAGCGGAGCTTATTGCTGCAGGTGAAGTTGTCGAAAGACCTGCCTCTGTTGTTAAAGAGCTTTTGGAAAATGCCATTGATGCAGGAGCAACATCGGTGACGGTGGAAATAAAAAACGGTGGCATAACATATATCCGCGTTACGGATAACGGCTGCGGAATAAGCAGAGAGGATATATCTTCTGCGTTTATAAGTCATGCCACCAGCAAGATAAAGGATAAGGAAGACCTTAACGCAATAATTACTCTGGGATTCAGGGGTGAGGCACTCGCATCCATAGCGGCAGTGTCCCATGTCGAGGTTCTCACAAGAACTCCGGAAGAGGAGACGGGAACACGCTATTGCATAAGTGCAGGCGAAGAGACTCTTGTTGACGATGCCGGATGTCCGCTTGGTACAACAATAGTCATAAGGGATTTGTTTTTCAATACACCTGCAAGAATGAAGTTCTTAAAAAAGGATGTATCTGAAGCTAATGCTGTAGCAGGGGTTGTGGATAGGATTGCCCTGTCAAATCCCGGTGTTTCAATCCGCTTTATAAGAGAGGGCAAGAGCGTGCTCTTCACTTCGGGAAGCGGCGAGCTTAAGACAACGGCATTTGAAATATTCGGCAAGGAATTTGCAGACGGTCTTATTGAAGCAGAGTATGATTATGAGGCTGTACATGTATCAGGCTTAATCTCAAAACCCACAAGAGCAAGACCAAACAGAAACATGCAGTTTTTCTTTGTCAACGGACGCCTTGTAAAAACGGGAACTGCATCGGCGGCATTGAGTGAGGCTTATAAGAATTCGGTAATGGTAGGAAAGTTTCCCTACTGTGTTTTGAACATAAGAACCTCACCCGAACTTGTTGATGTAAATGTGCATCCTGCAAAGATAGAAGTGCGTTTTGCAAACGAGCGTTCAGTGTTCAGTGCTGTGTATTATGCGGCAAAAAATGCTCTTGAAAAGAAGGATGAAACGCCTAAAGTTTCACTTCCGAAGAGACCTGAAGCTTCTCTTTTTGAGGCCCCTAAACCGCAGACGGAGCAGTTGAAGATGCCCGAGAAGAATCCTGATTTTTGGGTAAGAACTTCTGCTTCTAGCCTTACACAAAAGAACAAGGAAACATCTGTTGTTCAAAAACAGCAAACACCACCGCCTGCCGTGCAGAAGGTTGCGAGCCCTCAGAACAATGTGCTTGTTGAGGATAAAGAGCCTTCAACAATACAGCATTTTCTTGATTCATACAATGCGAAAGCAAAAGAAGAAGTAAAAGAAGAGCCTAAAACCAATACAGATTTTAAGGCAGAGGAAGAAAAAATCGAGCCTGTTGTTCAAGAACCGACAGTTGAAGAAGCTTCAGAGAAACATATGCCCGAAGTAAAAGAAGAAACGGAAACTATCGAAGTTATAGGCGAGGTTTTTAAAACTTACATAGTGGTTCAAAAAGGAAACAGTATTTTTATGGTGGACAAGCACGCCGCCCATGAACGTATGCTGTTTAACAAACTTTTAAATGCCGACGATATAGTAGATACTCAAGTTCTTTTGTCACCAATAACTGTGACGTTGAGCAAGGAAGAATATTCGGCGGTACTTGAGAATGTTGATTTGCTTTCACAGTCAGGCTTTGAGGCAGAGGATTTCGGTTACGGTATGATAATAGTACGGGAGTGTCCTATGGAGATTGAAGCGTCTGACGTTGAAAGTGTAGTGTCGGAGCTTGCAGGATATCTTGTCGAAAACAAGCAAAAGCTCATCTCCGAAAAGAAAGAGTGGCTTTTAAGTCTTATGGCATGCAAGAGTGCTATAAAAGCAGGCTATAAAACGACTGCCTATGAGAGAGAGCAGTTTATAAAGACATTGTTTGAACAGCCTCAGGTGCGTTATTGTCCGCACGGAAGACCTGTCATGATAGAGATAACGAAGAGAGAGTTGGAAAAGAACTTTGGCAGAGTGTAAAAAGATAAATGTCATATCTGTTATTGGGCCTACAGCGTCGGGCAAAACGAAGCTTGCCGTCGACATTTGCAAAAAAGTTGACGGAGAGGTTGTTTCCTGCGACTCTATGCAGATTTATAAGTACATGAATATAGCGACTGCTAAGCCTGATGCTCAGGAAATGGACGGTATTAGGCACCATATGATTGACTTTCTTGAGCCGAGTGAAAAGTTCAGCGTAGCAGCATATTGCGATATGGCCAAGAGATGCATTGAGGATATAGCTGCACGTGGGAAAACTCCCGTAATAACAGGTGGTACAGGTCTTTATTATTCGTCGCTGATAGACAATGTGACTTTCTCTGATGAGGATGAAGATACGGCAATAAGAGATGAGTTGACAGCTAGACTTCAAACAGAGGGTGCTGAAGCGTTGCTCGAAGAGCTGAAGGGTATAGACTCCGAAACGGCCGAAAAGCTGCATCCTAACAATTCAGGCCGAATAGTCAGAGCTTTGGAGCTTTATTATAAAAGCGGAATAACAATGAGCGAGCAAAAGAGGCTTTCAAGGCTTGCAGGTGAAACTTACAACTGCAAAGCAATCGGCCTTGATGCTCGGGACAGACAGTTTTTGTATGACCGCATAAATCTTCGTGTAGACAAGATGGTTGAATGCGGATTGTTGGAGGAAGCTGAACAGTTTTTATCAAGCGAGAGCGGGAAAACATCAAGTCAGGCTATTGGGTATAAGGAGTTAATCCCGTATTTTGACGGCAAAATAACTCTTGAAGAGGCACTTGATAATCTCAAAATGGAGACACGCAGATATGCCAAACGTCAGTTGACGTGGTTCAGACGTGATAAGCGTATCAATTGGTTGTATATTGATGAGATGCCGTATGAGGATTTGCTTTCACAGGCATTAAAAACAATTGAAATGAGGTGATTTCGTGGGGAAAAGTTTGACTGTTAAAAGATTGCTTGCTATTGTATCGGCGTTGCTTGTGTTAACTGTTTTGTGTTATGAAATCTATTCACTCAGCACACCTTCCGTAAAAACGCAAACTGCTGTTGCCGCCACCCATAAAGATGCAATAAGTGCAAAGATGTTTGCTGTCAGAAACGAAGCGGCGATATCGGGTTCTTCGTCAGGGACATTGGTTTCAACCGTTAACGACGGTGAACGTGTAGCCGGTGGCCAGACTATTGCTGTGCAGTTTTCCAACAGTGATGCGGCGTCGAATTATGTTGAACTTGAAAATCTTAAGAGTGAGCTTGAACGCTACGAAAACCTTAATAATCAACAAAATCTTCTTACTTTGGATGTCTCAAAGATAAATGCGGATGCAGATGAGCTTTTTGATGATATGCTCGAAGCGGTACGAAATGGCAATTTGGATGAGCTTGTTACAAGAACAGAGAGGTTCAGCGATAAGCTTACCACAAAGCAGATTTTTGTTGACGGCAATATAGATTTCAGTGAGAAAATAGCGTCGCTAAAGGCACAGATAAAAACTTTGAGTGCAAAGTTGGGCAATACAAATTACATAAAGGCACAGGATACGGGTTATTATGTGTCTTCTCTTGACGGTTATGAAAATGCATTGGACTTTTCGTCCGTGAAGAGTCTTAGCTGTTCGCAGATAAAATCTGCGATATCCGCTAAACCTTCAGCGGTTTCTGCTGACAATATGGGCAAACTCATAAGGGGATACAATTGGTATTTTGTAGGAGTTATAAGTGCAGCTGATGCGACAAGGATTAACATAGGTGACAGTGTGAATCTGCTTTGTGACAATGCATCGAGGGGAAATATCCCAGCAACCGTATATCATAAAGGACACAATGAAAACAACAGTGTTGCTGTTGTTATGATGTCCAATATAATGGATGAGGATATTTCACGCTTGAGGGTTGAAGATGTACAGATTGTAGTAGATGAAACTGACGGGTTGAGAATCAGCAAGCAAGCGGTCAGAGTTGTCAACGGCGTGCAGGGCGTCTATGTCCTGACGGGCAATATTGTCTCTTTCAAGAGAATTGACGTTGTGTATACGGGCGAGGACTATGTGATTTCAAAGAAGATATATACAACGGTAAGGGATGAAAATGATGTGCCGTATGTTAAACTGTACGATGAAGTAATAGTTGAAGGAAAGGATCTCAGCGATGGAAAGATCATTAACTGATGAACGCTTTTTGCTGTTGGAGGACAATCTGAAAAAGGTTCGGGACGAGATAGCGCAGACAGCGATAAAAAGCGGACGTAATCCCGACGACATAAAACTCATGGCAGTCACTAAGACGGTTTGTCCGGAACTTATCAATCATGCAATTTCATGCGGAGTTGATATGATAGGTGAAAATAAAGTTCAGGAAGTGCTTTTGAAAAAGGATGAGCTGAACCTTGAAAACTGTAAACTTCATCTTATCGGGCATCTGCAGTCTAACAAAGTGAAAAAGATTGTCGGAGTAGCTGACATGATTCAAAGCGTTGATTCTTTTGAACTTGCTTCTCAGATAAGCAAACGCTCTGAAGAAAACGGTATCGTGACAGAGATTTTGTTGGAAGTTAATATAGGTGAAGATGAGTGCAAGTTCGGATATTCGGCACAGGAGACAGAGGAAGCGTTATGCAAAATAGCTCAGTTAAAGGGTGTAAAAGTCAAAGGAATGATGACTGTGGCACCGAATTTTAAAGATTCTGCAAAAAATCAGAGTATTTTTGCAAATATGCACCAACTGTTTATTGACATTGGGGCTAAAAAAATAGATAATATATGTATGGATATTCTTTCAATGGGAATGTCTGGCGATTTTAAAGAAGCGATTGCTGAAGGCTCAACTCTGGTAAGAGTAGGGTCAGCCATTTTCGGAGAACGTAAATATTAAAATCACAGGAGGAAATAACATGGGAATCTTCGACAAGGTAAAAAATTACATCAACAATTCTGATGAGGATCAGCTCGATATGGACGTTGATAACGTCTATGATGATCCTGATATGATGGAGGACAATGAGCCGGTCAGAGCGTTTAGCGACATCTCTTCAAACTCCAGACCGACAGCTGCTGCATCAACTCCCAATATTGTTGATCTTCGTTCATCCAACCGTACACCGGTTGTACTTAAGAAGATTGATACATACCAGGAGGTTCAGAGTGTTGCTGATGTTCTTAATGAGAAGAGGATTGTTATCCTTAATCTTGAGACATGTCCCAATGATGCTTCTCAGCGTATAATAGATTTTCTTTCAGGCGTTGCATATGCAAATGCAGGCGGAATCAAAAAGATTGCCGGCAGAGCTTATATTATAACACCTGACAATGTTCCGCTTTCAGGCGATCTGCTTGAGGACTTGGAGAACAGCGGTTTTGGAGCAGGCTATTTTGAATCATAATTTTTGGCGAGGTGTATGACTTATGCTTAAACCGGAACAGTTGAAAGCACATCGCTTTATTTCGGTTACCCGTGATACCTATGAGGCAGGCAGTGTAGACTCTTTCTTTGCAGAGGTTTCAGCGTCATATGAGCAGATGTTCAGAGAGAACGGTGAGCTGGTAAAGAAAATAAGTCTTCTTGCTGAGCGTGTATCACAGTATAAAAATGATGAAGATAATATAAGACGTGCATTGCTTACAGCAGAGCGCATGTCGGATAAAATTCAGCGTGAGGCACAGCAGTTTGCACAAGAGAAACTTGATACCGCTGAACGCAAGGCCGGTGAAATTCTTTCTGCTGCACAGAGCAGGGCAGAAGGACTTGAAACAGCGGCATCTATAAATGCTACTCGCGTTACAGAAGAGTCTCAGAAGGCTGCTGACGAGAGAATGGCGACCGCTGAAAGAACAGCGACAGAACGCTTGGAGACTGCTGAAAAAACAGCTACAGAGCGTTTGACAAGTGCAGAAAATACGGCTAATGAACGTTTAGCCAGTGCAGAGCGTGCTGCTACTGCTTTGATAACCGATGCGGAGAAGACAGCCGCTGAGATTATTGAAAAAAGCAAGGGCCAGGCACAGCTTGAGCTTGATAGAATCCTTGCGGATATCGAGGCTAACAGTTCTGCTTTAGCTATTTTGAGCGATGAGGTAACAAGATTCAAGAGTGCTTTGCTTGGTGTATACCGTGAGCATATTGAGCTTATATCTTCACTGCCAAAAACAGTTAAAGATATAAAAGAACCGGTCGTTGAGAAACCTGTAGAAGTAGCAGTTTCTGCACCAGTTGAAGAAATTGCTGCTGAAGAACCTGCTTTTGAAGAGATTGCTGTAGAAGAGGTTTCGGATGAGTTTACAGCAGAGCCTGCTGTTGAGGAAGTCACTGTAGAAGATGTTTCTCCCATATCTGCAGATGAGCTTGTTGAAAACGAAGCAGTAGTACAGACATCTCTGTTCAACGAGGAAGTCAGTGATGAAATAGATCTTCCGACTGAGGTACCTGTGGCTGAGGTAGTAAGTGAAGAAGTCACTGAAGCAGTAGAGGAAACTCCGGTTTATGATCCGATGGACGCTGTTGCCGCTTCTGAATTTAATGTGGCGGACGAGCCTGCTGAAAAAGAAGATGAAGTTGACAGTGTTATCCTTGAAGAGGAAAAAGAAAACTACCTTAAGGGCTTTGTGATTGATCTGAGCGAGATTGAAAGCACGATAGAGGTAGAACAGGCTCCTACGGAAAACACAGAGTCAGGTTCTTCGACAATCTTTTTAGACAAAGAAAAAGAAGAGGAATCGACAAATCATTCCAGATTCAGAGGATTCTTTAAAAAATAATCAATTGAGAGGTTTTTTATGATTCAAGCAATAGCTATTTTAGTTATAGCGGCCTTGGTTGCAGTTGATCAGCTAACCAAATTGGCAGTCGTAAATAATCTTGCGAATGGCGGTGACGTAGAGGCTCTTTTTGGGCTTCTGCGCTTTCGCTATGTAGAGAACACGGGAGCGGCATTCAGTTCGCTGCAGGGTCAGACGACCTTTTTGACTATATTTACTTTGGCTGTAATAGTTGCCATTCTCTTTGTCCTTTTGACGAAGAAAATAAAACCCGGCTTCGTATATTGGAGCCTTGTTGTTGTGGCAGCAGGAGGAATCGGCAATTTTATTGACAGAATTGTCAGAGGTTTTGTAGTTGATTTTATTGAGCCTACATTTGTCAATTTTGCCGTATTTAATTTTGCTGATTGCTGTGTTACGGTCGGAGCAGTGCTTTTGATTGTGGCTACTGTCTATGACATGATTAAGGAAAACAAAGCGTATCTTTCAGACAGAAAATCTGAAGACGGCGGTAATGAAAACGGGTGAAGCATTTGAACGGATATTCATTAAGTTTTACTGTAACCGAGGAGAATGCAGGGCTTCGTATTGACCGTGCAGTTGCGGACGCTTTTCCTGATTTTACCCGTTCACGCATACAGAAAATGGCGGAAACGGGATGCATATCGGTAAACGGAAAACCTGTTACAAAGAGCTACAAACCTAAAGCGGACGATGAAGTTATAGTTTATATCGAGCCTGCCGAGGACGATGTAGCGGAACCGGAAAATATACCGTTGGACATCCGATATGAAGATGACTGTATGCTTGTTGTCAACAAACCCAAGGGCATGGTTGTTCATCCGGCTCCGGGTAATAGAAGCGGCACATTGGTTAATGCACTTCTTTATCACTGCAAGGAGAGCCTTTCGGGGATAAACGGTGTTTTGAGACCGGGCATAGTACACCGCATAGATAAAGATACAAGCGGCTTGTTGCTTGTTGCTAAAAATGATTTAGCGCATGTATCTCTGGCACAGCAGATAAAGGAACACAGCCTTGACAGGGAATATGTCTCTGTGGTTTACGGGAGACTCAAGGAGCAGGAAGGCACAGTCAACGCTCCGATAGGAAGAAACCCCAACGATAGAAAGAAAATGTCGGTTATAAATACAAATTCCAAGCCTGCTGTAACGCATTATTATGTGTTGGAGGAGTTTAAGGATTTTACTTATGTGCGTTTAAGGCTAGAGACAGGCAGAACTCATCAGATAAGGGTTCATATGTCGCATATAGGCCATCCGGTTGCCGGCGATACGGTTTACGGACCGCAGAGGAATATAATAACTAGCCTTAACGGTCAATGCTTACATGCGAGGCTTTTAGGCTTTACTCATCCCGTAACGGGAGAGCGAATACAGATTTCATCGGAACTTCCGCAGTATTTTGAAGACTTTTTAAGGAGAATAAAAAAGTGATGGTAGGCTCCAAAACAGATTTTTCAGATTGGCTCATAGTTTCGGATGTTGACGGAACTTTGAACACCAAACTCAGAACGCTTCCCAAACGCAATCTGGATGCTATTACAAAGTTTGTGTGCGAACTCAAAGGCAATTTTACTTTGGCTTCGGGCCGAAACATAGAGTCGTTGAGAAAACACTATAACAATCTTCCAATTGAGTCGCCTGCCATAGTGTTAAACGGTGCAGGAATATACGATTACAAAGCGCAGAAGATGATTTCTTTTCATGCCATTGATGAAGGTGGACGTGATATAGTAAAAAAAGTAAGTGAGAAGTTTCCGACGCTTGAAATAGAGATTTGTACAGATGATATGATTTATCTGTTAAAACCCCGTATTTTTGGTCCTGCAATGACATTGGCTGATAAGTTACCGCATGTTAAGTGCAGCAGTTTTGAGCAGATTCCTACGGAGAATTGGGGTAAGGTAATTTATTTGGGAATGCCGCCCCTTATTTCAAGAGTAGTAAAATATTTAAATTCAATTGAGAATCCCGATGTGACTTTTATGTCATCGTCTATCTCGAGTTATGAGATGCTTGCCCCGAATACAAATAAGGGTGTTGCGGTTCTTGAACTTGCGGACCTTCTGGGAGTGCCTCACGAGCATACGGGAGCTATTGGTGACTACTTTAACGATTATGAAATGTTAAAACATGTTGCGGTTCCGGCGGCGTGCGGCCAGGCCCCCAGAGCAATGCATGAGATTGCAAAATTTCATTCTTGCCATTGCAACAAAGGTGCTGTGGCGGAATTTCTTGAATATATTGAAAATAACTGTCAATAAACTTTATGGGAGGTGACTGTTGTGGACACAGTTGTCAGCAAACAGTTAAAAATTAAAGCTTGTAAAGTAAGAATGGGAATAATTGAAGGAGTTTACAATGCAAAATCGGGTCATCCCGGTGGCTCTCTTTCTATCGCGGATATATTAACGTATCTCTATTTCCACCGCTTGAACATCGATCCCAAGAATCCCCAGTGGGAGGATAGGGATAGATTTGTTATGTCAAAGGGCCATGCAGCCCCTGCGTACTATTCAGTGCTTGCACACAGAGGATATTTTCCGGTTGAAGAGCTTAAGACTCTTCGTAAGCCTGATTCAAGACTTCAGGGACATCCGAGCATGAAGATGACACCCGGTGTTGATGCAAGTACCGGCTCACTTGGTCAGGGAATTTCGGTAGCAGTCGGTATGGCACTCGGTGCAAAGATTTCGGGTAAAAACTTCAGGGTTTACACCATTTTGGGTGACGGTGAAATTCAGGAAGGTCAGGTTTGGGAGGCAGCAATGTATGCCTGCTCTAAGGGACTTGACAATCTTGTAGCTGTTATCGATAACAATAACCTTCAGATTGACGGAACTGTTGCAGATGTCAACTCTCCGTATCCGATTGCTGAGAAGTTCAAAGCTTTTGGTTGGAATGTAATTGAGATATATGCAGACAGTTTTGATGAAATTGATGCGGCATTCAATGCGGCTATTGAGTTTAAAGGCAAGCCCACCGCGATTGTGGCAAAGAGCGTTAAGGGCAAGGGTGTTTCCTTTATGGAAAACGAGTGCTCATGGCACGGCAAGGCACCTAATGAGGAGCAGTACAAGCAAGCCATGGAAGAGCTTAATGCAACCCTTGCAAGCCTTGAGGCTTAACAAATTTTGTCTTTTGAAAGGAATGTCGTATTATGGCAGATATTATAAAGTTGGCAACACGTGACGCATACGGAAAAGCACTTGCTGAGCTTGGAGCAATCAACGATAAGATTGTTGTTCTCGATGCAGACCTTGCAGAGGCAACAAAAACAATAATGTTCAAAAAAGCATATCCTGACAGATTCTTTGATACAGGTATTGCAGAGAGCAACATGATGAGCCTTGCGGGTGGACTTTCCACAACGGGATTCACTGTGTTTGCGAGTTCGTTTGCGATGTTTGCCGCCGGCCGTGCATTTGAGCAGATAAGGAATACAATAGGTTATCCCAAATTGAATGTAAAAATAGGTGCAACACATGCAGGTATTTCTGTAGGTGAGGACGGTGCAAGCCACCAGTGCTGTGAGGATATAGCTCTCATGCGTACGATTCCCGGCATGGTTATTATTAATCCTGCTGATGATGTTGAGGCAAGAGCCGCAGTTTTTGCAGCAGCAGAATATGAGGGGCCTGTATATCTTCGCTTTGGACGTCTTGCAGTGCCAAGAGTTAATGATGCAGATAATTATAGCTTTGAAATAGGCAAGGCAATAACTCTTGCAGAGGGTAGCGATGTTACAATTATTGCAACAGGCCTTATGGTTAATGAGGCTATGATAGCAAAGGACATTCTTGCAGAAGAGAACATCTCCGCCAGAGTAATAAATATGCACACCATCAAGCCTATTGACAGAGATGCTATTGTTGCAGCCGCTAAGGAAACAGGTGCTATTGTTACCGCTGAGGAACACTCTGTTGTTGGTGGTTTGGGCGGAGCTGTCAGTGAGGTCGTTAGTGAGACAGTACCCGTACCGGTAATCAAGGTTGGTGTTGAGGATGTTTTCGGACGTTCAGGCCCTGCAGTTGAGATGTTGCACATCTACGGCTTGGATGCAGAAAATATCGTTAAGAAGGCAAAGCAAGCTATTGAGCTTAAAAAGAGCCTCGCATAAAGCGAAAGGGTTTTATAATGCCACAAGGAAGATTTAAAAAAAGCACAGTCACAGTTGCCGCCGTAATCATATCTTTGTTTACGGTTTTGGCTGTGACTGCTCTGATTTTCTTGTTAAAAGGTTCAAACGGTCCGTTTGTTGACGGACAGGCGGTTGTTTATAAGAAAAATGACGGTGCATATCTTTATGCAGCAGGTGAGACGGTAAAGTTAAAAGTGGGAGATGATTACTCCGCACTTATAACTAAAGACGGCAAGTATCTGATTTATACAACGCCGTCTCCGAAGGTCAGCAAGAAATATGATATATACATGTGTGGCATTTCAAGTTCGGCTGCTGTGAAAAAAGGTTCGACATTGATTGACTACGGAGTAGAGCGTAACTTTGAGTATAATGATGAAGTACTGTATTACTCAAAGCAGGACGCTCGAACTTTGGCTGTTACAACATATCGGTATGATTTAGAGAAAAACAAAAAGACGGATATTGACTTTGGTATAAAAAATCTTTATGTTCCGTCAAACAGCCAAACAGTTTTCTATACAAAGGAATTTGTTGATTCAGAGGCTCTGTATTCCTATTCTCTCGAAGAGGGTAGCAAAGAGCTTATAAAGCCCGTTGCGGATGTTCATTTTTACGATAACGGCAAAACCGCAGAGTTGCTTTTTGAAACAGGTTCATATAACGAGGGCGAAGCGGAACTTTACCGTGTTGTCCCCGGTGCGAATCCTGTACAGATAGCAACAATGGTCAGCGATGTTTTGTATGACGAATATTCGGCAGGCGGAAATCTCTATTATCTGACAAAAAAAGACACGCCTACAGATTGGCGTGGAATAATAGAAGATGATTTGGAAGACAGCGACAAGGCTTTTAAAGAACCTGACAAAAGTGACTATACATTTATTTTCGGTATAAGTATTCAGTATCGTCTTGATATGGAGAAATATCAAAGAAAACTGTTGCGTGACAGCATACGCAAGTATCTTGATACAGAGGTCGCAGAGGATTTGCTTTGCGAAAGCTATAATCTGTATGTAAGAAATAATGATATTTCGAAGAAGATGGCAGACGGAGTAGAGAAAGATAATATTTTTGCAGTTTCGGCAACGGGTGTGCCGCGTGTGGTATTTACATCTACGCAGATTACAAAGAGTGATATGAAAATATCAGACTTTTCAGATTTGGCGGATAGTGCCGATTTTGAAAATATCAAACCCGCTGTTGATGAGATTATAGCCAAGTGTGTTAAGAAAACGGGCACTCTTTATATAGATGCAAATATTACGCATCCGGTTGAACTTTCATCTTATGACGGTAAAAAAGCAGAGTTTCTTTTCCTTGAAAAGGCAGACATGTTTTATGTAAAGGTTTTTGAGCAAAGCGAAGATAAATTTACTCTATATAAGCAAACAGTTTTTGGAAAAAAAGCAGCACAGCCTGAACAGATAGCGTCTTCTGTTATAAACTGTAAGATGTTGGATGATGAGCTGTGGTATCAGAAAAACGATTCATCCTTATCTTCAGGCGACCTTTACAGATGCCGTCAGGGTGAGTCTGAAAAAATAGAAGAAAAAATTTCGTCGTTTGCTGTTTCGTGGGATAACAGAATAGTTTTCTTTAAAAACTTTGAGTCAAAAGACGGTTTTAAACTAGCGGATTTTTATATTTATAACGGAAAGAAAGCTTCAAAAATTTCTGAGTCTGTCAATGTTACGGGCATAGAATATGGAGAAGCAGGTGCAGCTTTCATCAGAGGTAAAGAAGACGGAGAGCTGTGTATATATTCGAAGAATAAGCTTGCTGAAATTGACAGTGGAGTTTATACTATTTTAGCCTATTAAAGGAGGGTTTTATATGAGCGGCGATGTGTTCTTTAAAACCATGGCTTTTGGTGGTTTCAATAAAGAGGATGTTCTTGCATATATTGTTGAACAGCAAAAACAGATGGTAGAAATGCAAAAACAACTCGATGATAATGAAAAACAGCTTGCAATAGCTTTGGATAGCGTTGAGAGTTATAAAGAGAAGCTTGCTGATCAGCAAAACAGGTCCGATGAGTATTCTGCACTCAACGAGAAGTATGCAAAGAAGATATTTGAACTTGAGGATGAAGTAAATCAGCTCAATGAAAAGCTTGGCAGTATTGAGGTTGGATGCAATCGGGCAAAAGACGTCGAGGGGCAGATAGGTGCCCTTGTTGTTGATGCACTTTTATATTCGGATAAGATAATCCAGAGCGCAAAAGCATCTGTAAAGGGTATCTCTTCAGACACCAAGCGTACAATTGAAGAAGCGGCAAGCGGAGTGGATGAAATCGGCGAGGATATAACTCAGATATCGGACGACTTCAGTGAGATTGTCGCATCACTTGTCTCAAAAATAAATTCTTTGTCTACGAACCTTTCGTCTGTTGCCGATAAGCTTGAAATTGAGCAGACACGTATAGACCGACAGCAGTTTACTTTTAGTGAGGACGGTGGAGTTCATCTGCCTGTTCTGGACGAAAGTGATTTCGGTATGGAAGAAGATAGTGCGGATGTTTCGGAGAACGAAATGAATAGTCTTGTCAGCATACTCGAATCTCAAATAACAGATGATGATGCTGAATTTGATTTTGGTGAATCGGATGGGGAAGAGACTGTCTCTCAGATTCTCAGACCTCAGTTCATACTTGATGTTGAAGCTAAAGCTGAAACTGAAACAGAAACAGAAACAGAGTTTAACGTTGAGGTTGAGCCTGAAGTTGAGCCCGAGGTTGAAACTGACTTATCTGAAGAACAGGAGATTGTGATAGAAACAGAAGAGCCGGTAATGCCTTCGGACGATGAGATTTCCGAGATGACAAGAAGGTTTCTCGAGGGTATTGAGTAAAAATGGCTGAATACATATTAAATACAAATCAACTAAGAGAATATTGTTCAACTTTAAAGTGCGGAGATAGGGTGCTGTTATCTGGTGAAGTTTTTACATCCCGTGATGCGGCCCACAAACGTTTGTGTGAAATGCTGAAAAACGGCGAACCGTTTCCGTTTAACTTAAAGGATGCCTCTGTATATTATGCAGGACCGACTCCAACAAAACACGGTGATGTCATAGGAAGTTGTGGCCCCACAACATCCGGACGAATGGATGTTTATGCACCTGCTTTGCTTGATGCAGGTCTTTGCTGCATGATTGGAAAAGGTCAGCGCAACCAGGATGTTGTTGATGCGATAAAGCGCAACAACTGTGTTTATCTGTGTGCTATCGGTGGAGCAGGAGCTTTAGCGGCAAAATGTATTTTGGAATGCGAAGAGATTGCATTTTCTGATCTTGGGTGCGAGAGTGTCAAACGGTTGGTGTTTAAAGATTTTCCACTCGTGGTTGGAATAGATTCAACAGGTGGAAGCTTGTTCAAAAAATAAATTTAAAAACTTGCAAAAATTCTCTTGACAAAGGTTTTTTATGGGTATATACTTACAAAAAATGAATCATACCCCACAAAGGCTATGACGGAGACAGATTTCAGTACCGAAGCTTACAGAGAGTTCGTGGTTGGTGCAAACGGATACTCGCGCTGAAAATCAAATCACTCCTGAGCAGAGACCCGAAAGTTTTACCGGTAGGCGTTTCCGTATGACTGCGTTAAAGTCAAGGGCTTATTTGAGCTTGAGGGCGCGATTGCGCTGAATTTGGGTGGTACCGCGGATTAATCTTCGCCCCAGACTTTTGTTTGGGGCGTTTTTTATTTTTAAAATATTTTTATATGAAAGGGAGTTAACTATGGAAATTATTATTAATGAAATCGCTCAACGAATACGTGACCTTCGTGATATTATGGGTTACACAACAGCAGAGATGGCTGAAGCTGTAAGCTGTTCTGAAGAGGAGTATATTGCGGCAGAGAGCGGCGAAGTTGATTTCTCTTTTACATTTATTTATAAGTGTGCAGAAAAATTTGATGTAGATATGATAGAACTGCTTACGGGCGACAATCCGCGTCTTTCTTATTATTCTGTAGTCCGCAAGGATGAGGGACTGCCGATGAAGCGCCGTTCGGGATTTAACTATTATCATCTTGGATATAGGTTTAAGGATAAGCTTTGTGAGCCGTTCCTTGTTACAGCTCCGTATTCAGATGAGGAGCAGGATAAACCGATTCACTTGTCCACACATGAGGGACAGGAGTTTGACTATATACTTAAAGGAAGCTTAAAGGTTGCTTTTGAGGATCACGTAGAGGTTCTGGGCGAGGGTGACAGCGTCCTTTACAACTCAGCCCACGGCCATGGCATGATTGCTACAAACGGAGAGGATTGTACTTTCCTTGCGATTATTCTCAAAAAGCCGGAAGATAAATAAGGGTTACAATTTAACGAAGGGAATGATATAGCTCATGATAAACTTGAATTTAAATTTTGTTGACGAGTTTTACAATGATAAAGGTGAGCTTGTTGATTATAAACTTAAATGTCCGGATAATTTTAACTTCTCCTATGATGTGGTGGATGAAATCGCAAAGGCAGAGCCAGATAAGCGAGCTATTTTGTGGTGTAATCCCGACGGAGAAGAAAGGGTTTTTACATACGGCGACTTAAAGTATTACAGTGATAAAACCGCCAATATGTTAAAGACTAAAGGTATCGGTAAAGGTGATATGGTAATGGTTATTTTAAAGCGCCATTATCAGTTCTGGTTTACCATTCTTGCACTTCATAAACTTGGTGCGGTTATTATTCCTGCAACATTCATGCTCGCAAAGCATGATATTGTTTACAGAGTTAATGCGGCAGATATTAAAGCGGTTATCTGTACAGGTGAGGGCGATGTTGCAGCCCATGTTGACGAGGCACTTCCCGAGTGTCCGTCTCTTAAAATCCGTATAATGGTTAACGGACAAAGAGATGGTTGGGACGATTTTATGTCTGATATGGAAAAGGCTGATGATTATCTTGAACGTGTTGATACAAGATATGATGAGCCTATGATTGTCTATTTTTCGTCCGGCACAACCGGCAATCCCAAAATGGCTATGCATGCGCATACTTATGCATTGGCACACATGACAACTGCTAAGTATTGGCACAATGTTGATGCGGATAGCGTTCATCTCACCATAGCGGATACCGGATGGGGTAAGGCTGTTTGGGGTAAGCTCTATGGCGAGATGTTCATGGAAAGTTGCGTGTTCGTATATGACTTTGATAAGTTTGTAGCAACTGAGATACTTTCCATACTTGAGAAATATAAAATTACAAGTTTGTGCTGTCCGCCTACAATGTTCAGATTTATGCTTCAAGAAGACGTTGCTTCTTATGACCTTAGTGCTTTAAAATATTGCACAATAGCAGGTGAGGCTCTTAATCCTGACGTTTTCAACAATTGGTATGATCAGACGGGCATAAAGCTTATGGAAGGCTTTGGCCAGACAGAGACAACTCTTCTTATTGCCAACAGAGTCGGAATGGAGCCGAAACCCGGTTCAATGGGTAAGCCGATGCTTCATTATGACGTTGATATTGTTGACGAAGACGGTAAATCAGTACCTCCCGGAGTTACAGGTGAGATAGTAGTTCACACCGATAAGGAGATTCCTTTCGGACTCTTCAAGTGCTACCACCGAGACCAGGCGAAGACGGACGAAGCATGGCATGACGGTGCTTACCATACGGGTGACACAGCATGGAAAGACGAGGACGGATATTATTGGTATGTCGGAAGAACAGATGATGTTATCAAGTCCTCAGGTTACAGAATCGGACCTTTTGAGATTGAGAGCGTTCTTACGGAACACCCTGCAGTTTTGGAGTGTGCTGTAACAGGTGTGCCGGATGCATTGAGAGGAAATTTAGTTAAAGCCACAATCGTTCTTAAACCCGGCGTTAAACCCTCTGAAGAGCTCAAAAAGGAGTTGCAGCTTTACGTTAAAAAAGAGACTGCACCGTATAAATATCCGAGAATTGTTGAATTTGTTGAATCTCTTCCAAAGACAGTTAACGGAAAAATAAGACGTGCTCAGATAAGAGCAGACGATTTAAAATGATTGTTCCATACCGTAGATGACGCCGCAAGCAATTCTGCTACCGGCATTGCCTGACGGAGGAGTTCTGAAATCATCGGGGGAACCGTGAATTATTACGGTTCTCCCGTTTACTTGTTGCGGGATGAATCTGTCAGTATAGGTTGCCATGTATGAGTAACCGTTGTTGGAAAAGACTGTTGGCAAATCACCTGTATGAGCAGGGTGGTTGGGTGCATTCTTTAAATTTGTCATATGTCTTTCGGGTGAAACTTCCAACTCTATATCCGTGCTTTCGAGATGGTCTCCGGCACTTGTGAAATCGTCCAAGTCGCAGGTTCCGCCCTCGTGTATGTGGACAGCAAAAGGTTCTGCACGGTTAGGAAGCCCAAGAAGTTCTATCTCTACCATGGTGCCGTCAAGCCAGGGATAAAATCTTACTGTGCCGCTCAAGTCGGGTGCTGTACTGTTTCCGGCAATATCTGCTTGAAAGTAATAATAGTTCGAGAGTGCATCGGATGCTTTGTTAAACATTGTTTACCTCCTGTTTTATTCTGATTTGCTTCATAATCAAAAAATAAATAGAAGCGATATATTATATTCTTTTAAGCTTCAAAAAGTGAGAAATATGGCTTGTTATAAAAGAAAAAACTCTGTTTTGCCCAAAAATAAGGAAAAACCGGGCTGAAAATTTAAAATTTTGCAAGATTTTTAAATTAAGCTTGCAAAATTAAACGGAATATAATAGAATATACAAGAATTGTTTTCACGGAGGAAACGGATTATGAATTTTGATTCCATGCCCGTAGCAGAGCTCGAAGCAAAATATTCTGAGCTTATGTCTGCGTACAAAAATTTCCAGGCAAAGAATTTGAAACTTGATATGTCCAGAGGAAAGCCTTGCACACAGCAATTGGAGCTTTCAATGGATATGCTTGATATTAAAGATATAAAGGCAGAGTCTGGCCTTGATTGCAGAAACTACGGAATACTTGACGGAATTCCGGAGAGTAAAACTCTTTTTGCTCAGATGCTTGAGGTTGAAGAGAAGAACATTATCGTTATGGGAAATTCAAGCCTTAATGTAATGTTTGACTATATCGCACAGTGCATGACTCACGGTGCAGGTGCGGCACCGTGGGCAACGCAGGGCAAAATAAAGTTTGCTTGTCCTGTACCCGGATATGACAGACATTTCGGAATATTGGAGTATTTCGGTATTGAAATGGTTAATGTGCCGATGCTTTCAAGCGGTCCTGATATGGATGTGCTCGAGGAACTTGTAAAGGACAGCAGCGTAAAAGGTATGTTCTGTGTTCCGAAGTATTCGAATCCCGGCGGAATAACATATTCTGACGAAACCGTTCATAGAATAGCAGCACTTAAACCTGCGGCAGAGGACTTCAGAATTATATGGGATAATGCATATATAGTTCACGACCTGAAAGATACTACTGACCCGTTGCTCAATATTTTTGAAGAGTGCAAGAAATATTCCAGCGAGGACATGATTATTGAAGTTGCATCCACTTCAAAAATAACTTTTGCCGGTGCCGGTATAGCGGTTGTAGCAGCTTCGGATAATAATATTGCGATGCTCAAAAAACGTATGGGTATGCAGACGATTGGTTTTGATAAGATAAATCAGCTTCGCCATGTGAAGTTTTTGAAGGATATGGACGGCATTAGGGCACACATGAAGCGTCAGGCTGAAATAATCGCCCCTAAGTTTGATGTAGTTCTTGCGGCTTTTAATAGCGAACTTGAAGGTAAGGGAGTAGCTTCGTGGACTAATCCCAACGGTGGATACTTTATCAGCCTTGATGTTGTTGAAGGCTGTGCAAAACGTACTGTTGAGCTGTGTAAACAGGCAGGGGTTGTGCTTACTCCTGCAGGTGCAACGTTCCCGTACGGTAAAGACCCCAAGGATTCCAATATCAGAATTGCACCTACTTTCCCGCCCGTTGAGGAGCTGAAACTTGCTGTTGAACTTCTTTGCATTTGCGTTCAGTTGGCGGCGGCAGAAAAGATGCTTAACAAATAAATAAAAACAGACTGTGTAGAGTTGCTACACAGTCTGTTTTTTGTTATGCGTTTTTGATGAAATCCTGATATTCGGGTTCGTCTTTCCATATATAACGGTTTTCTGCTATCTGAGTGAGCCTTTGGGCAACTAAATTGTTTCTTATATCTTCGCCGTCTATAATGAACACTCCTAAGGCCTTTGCTTTGTTGTATAACGGCATATCGACATCAATAGTATGCGTGCATGCGAATACAGCGTGTCCTTCGCCGCCGCTCATACGCATAGCCTGAGGATATATTTCGTCAATATACTTCATGTCGGGAGAGCTTGTCTTACATGAAATGTACAGCGGCTCAATTCCTCTTATTGCTATAACGTCTATTTCATTGCTTGCGGGACGTAAAATCGTTGACTTGTTATGCTTTTTGGTTACATGGTCCCAAATATATTTTACTCTGGAAAGCACGCTGCTGAACTTTCCGGTTTTCAAAGCACACACGTGTATATAGAGCTCAAGAAAAGCACCGACATCTGTTAAATATCTTCTGAAATCAATGTTGCAGTATTCGAAGAAGCAGTCGCCGGAATCTTTGTATCTAAGGTCGGTTATTGCACCGCATGCGTGGAGTTCTCGCAGGATATTGTCATTTCTTTTTATATCCCTGCCGTTAACCCGAATAGAGGGAGCACCCTTGACTTTAAGGTTAATACCTTCGGCAGTGCTCGGAGTAACTTTTTGGAGATATTGAACATGTGAAGCCCATACATCCATATATTTGAGATAGATATTCCAGACATTTATAACCAAGCTCCAAAAGCTTTTGTAATCGTTGTCATATCTGTGAAAATCTTCACAATCTATGACCTTTCCACCGCTTGCGGCAAAGAAGTCATGACAGTCAAGCAAGCCAAAAGTATCGATTTTTTCTGCATACGGACAGTTACTTACATTTACATATTTTTCGCTGTTTTTGTCATAAGCAATCAGAGGGACGCCTATCTTGGTGGCAGCGACGCCTGTGACAAGCAGGGGAATATCCTTGCCTCCTGAGACGTCGACAATACAGTCGGGATTGTCCTTGATTATCTTTTGAAGCGTATTTTCGGCACTGAGCAAATCAGAGCTGTTACAGCTGACAAACTCAATTTCTATATTTTCGCATCTTCTTTTGAAGAAATTTATATAATCATTGCCGTATGTTTCGATTTCATTGGAATCCGCACCGAAAAATATAAGTTTTTCGGGCTTTAAAGCAATTGAAGTGAGAATATTAAGGATAGGTGAATCGTCAAATAATTCAATAAGAGTTTTCATTGTTTCAGCTCCTGGTAGCCGGATTAAGACCTATGGTTTCATCTATAAATTTTGTAACGGTTTTTTGGTATAGCTCCATTGCGTCATAGTAGCTGAACGCATGTACAGCACCCTTTACAATGAGCAAATCTTTCTTTTGGTTGCAGGCATCATAAAGTTCATATACCATTCTGGTAGGAACAAAAGTGTCCTCTGAACCGTGAACGAACAGCACGGGTGTAGCTGCATTTTTTATTTTTTCAAGCGGGTCGGCTTCTTTGAGACGGTATCCTGCAAAGAGTTTTCGGTACGGTTCACCCAGCTTGGTTATTATGTCTGCCAATTTAAAGTTATGGAACATATCGTTTATTGTGTTTCGCACTTCGTCATATGCGTTTGTATAGCCGCAGTCCTCAATGATGAGCTTGAGCTGTTTGGGAGGATTTGAGCCGCAAGTGATCATGGCTGTTGCGGCACCCATGGATATTCCGTGCAGAATTATTTCGATATCTTCTCCGAAGCGTTCTATGAGATAGTTCATCCAAAGTCTTATATCTTTTGAGTCGAGTGCGCCGAAACCTATGTATTTTCCTTCGCTGCGTCCGTGAGCTCTGAGGTCCGGCAAAAGATAATTATATTTAAGGGTGTTTCTGTAAAACGGAAGCAGATGACTGCATTCGTCAGGGCCGTTGCATTTGTATCCGTGTATGCAGATTACAAATCTTTTTGATTCGGTTTCGGGTTGCAAAAACCACGCTTTGAGATTCAACCCGTCAGCAGATTTCAGTGACAGGTCCTCAGGGTTAAGGGAGTAGAGGTAGTTGTTGTTTCTCTCTCTTATTTTTTTTCTGTTCATCCTCAAAGTGTCATCCGGATTTATTTTGCCCGGATTTTTAGGTCTGAGTATTGATTTCACGAAACTTCCAAACCCTATCAGCAGACCGACAACTATAAGAATTGCGAGCACGCTCAAAATAATGTATACAGCAATCATTTTTGCACCTCTTTTGACAGTTTTTCCCACATAAAGTATATCATTTTGTTATAATAATTTCAATTGCTTGTTTAATTTGGACTTTCATCAGATTGACTTTTTTTGCTCTAAAAATTACAATATAAAAAACAGATTGTTTGGAGGTTTGATTTAACATGAAAAAAAAGAAAAAACCTTTAATGGCAAATATAAGTTCTATATATTTTAATTTAAGCAGTAAGCTTTCTCTAACATTTAAAAGAGGAGCTTTAGGTAAGCGTGGATATGCATGCAAGAAGTTCCCGGGTCTTGTTTCATCTTTCGGTTGGGAGGGGGACAAAGATGCACCTATAGCTTATGTTGACGGCTCTTATCTTCTCAGGGACCGTGGAAACACACTTATCACTTTTGGGCTTAAAAACGTGCAGGGTAAAATCAATTGGTATAACAAAGAGGGTTGGTTGCCTTGCTTTGTGAGCGAGTACACAGCCAGCGGATTTGAGTGTGCAGTTGAAAGCTTTGCTGATAAAGTAGAGATTGGCGGAAATGATTATGTGGTTGCATACACACGCCTGACTCTCAAAAATATATCTGCAGAAGAAAAAACTTTTCCAAGGGTGTCGGGACTTTTGGTTGCACTGACAACAGTACCTGAGTTTGTAAAACCGGGAGAAACAGCAGTTGTTGATTTTGCGATTGCGGCTGATCGCTTTGGAAATAAGTATTCCTATCCTGAGAACAAACTCATAAAGTCGGCAGGCGGATTTGACGAGCACTATGAGCACATGAAAAAATATTGGGAGGACAGAATGAGTCCTCTTGCAAAAATAATTGCAATCCCGAATCCGGAACTTATAAATGCGTATAAAGCAGGCTATGTCTATACGATGATTATAAAAGACGGGTTTGAGCTTCGCGTTGGTGAAAATGGCTATGACAGAGTTTTTGACCACGATGTCCTGGGTATAATGGCATCGCTTTTGACAGTGGGAGACTTTAAAGATTTCGATGAATATTCAAAGACTATTTTAAAGAATGTTCAGTATCCCGATGCAGGTTGGAAATTCAGTTGGCCGTATGCCCTGTATCTTCAAAAAACGGGCGATACAGAGCTTATAAAGGAAAGATTCGAGCAGATTAAAAAGAATACACGTAAGATATCAGAAGATAGGTCTGACAACGGAATTATGCGTAGAACAAACGCTATAGACAGTAACGGACATTGGACTATCGACAACTGGTCAGCACTCTTCGGCCTTTCCACTTACAAGTATATCTGTGATTATCTAGGTGAAGTTCAGGAGAGCGAGTGGGCACAGGCTGAGTATGAGAGCTTGTTGTCTGCAGTTAACGATAAGCTGAAAAATACCATCTCAAAATTTGATTTAAGCTATATACCTATATCCATGGATGAGCCGAATGAACTCGGTCAGCGCAGTGACCCCAGGGATGCCAATTGGGCTTGTATGTTCCTTTTTGGCCGTTGGGCGTGGGATGGTTATCTTTTTGGTGCTCCCCAGAGCGGTCTGATGATTGATTTGATAGACGATACTTATGAGCACGGCTTTGAACGCAGAAAAGACATAACAGACACAATTTACAACTTTGGCGGCTATCCTCACGGGTATTTCTGCAGCGCTTATAATGCCGGCTATGGCAGCACGGCACTCAGAGGTGAGAGATACCGTGAAAGCGGTATCCGTGCCTATGAGTTTATGATAGACCATGCACAGAGCGGGCCTTTCGGTTGGTGGGAAGGTGTAGATTATCCTAACGAATCTTCTCCTTGGAGCAGGGTACATGCGGCAGGTGGTGGCGGCTCATGTCAGCATATGTGGGGACAGTCTACTGCTACAAAGGTGCTGTGGGACTCTCTGATAGTACAAAGGGCAGACTCTGTTTTGCTTATAGGCAGAGGCATACCTGAAGAGTGGACGGCATCGGGAGAAAAGATAGTTATAGAAGATTATCCGTTGAACAACACCAAGAGAATAGGCTATTCGCTCACCTCAACAGATGAAGAGATTTTGCTCGAGCTGACGGGCGAGGGAGCGGGAAGTTGTGAAGCGGAGCTTGGATTGATAGGCCTAAAAGGGAAAATTGTTTCATGTGACTGCGATTTTGATAATGAATTGGGAACAGTCAAGATTCCTCAAGGTGTAAAGAGTGTTAGCGTAAAAGTGAAAAGGTGAGTGCTTTGGAGAAAATAATTCCTGTATTTTTAGTTTATTATTTAATTATATCTTTGATTGGTGTCATTCTGACTGTTTATGATAAAAAGATAGCCGGAACGGGTAAATGGCGTATACCTGAGGCTACACTTATGTTGGTTGGACTTTTTGGGGCGGCCCTGCCTATGTATGCAGTTATGAAAAAAATCCGCCATAAGACCAAACATAAAAAGTTTATGCTGGGTCTTCCGGCGGAGATTGTTCTGCACGTTATTATTATATTTGTAATTGCTTATTTTTCTATTGTCTGACTGTCGTCACAATCAGGTTCTTCTTGGCTTTTTTCAACGACCTTGATGTTTTTTCTGACATCAACTCTGTCGTAATATTTTTTGAACCGAACAGCAACTTTAACCGTTCTGTCGCAATTTTTGCAGTAGTATTTGCTCCTGAAATACTGGTTTGAGTATGTCCAGGCACATAGCTGCTCGCAGTCAGCACCGCACTGTTCACAGGAGTATGAGAGCATTCTTTTGTCAACAAGGGGACTATTGATGTTGCTTATGGGGTGGGGTTTGAAAGCAAGACGTGAGTAGAATTCATCGTTGCATTCTTTTATATACGGTTCAAGGTTTTTGCGGTTGAATGTTTTTTTGAAACATTCTGCACTCAACAGACTGTCCTCAAGGGCTCTGTGCAACGAGTAAGAATTTTCATCTATTCCCAGAGTTTCTGCCGCAGTAGACAGACCTATCTGGTGCGATTTCGGTGCTTTAACCACCATTTGTACATACGACTGAAGGTCGGCGTAGCGAGAGAGAAAAGGTATGGTGTTTATGCCGTTGAGGTATTTGTAATTATCAATAAGAACACGAATATCACCGTCACCCCAGGTGAGGATAACGCTGTCACGGTCAACCCATTTTCGGAACTTTGAAAAAACCTTTGTGAAAGGTTCACCGAGTTGAATATCTTCGTTTGTGATGTTTGTAAGTTGCTTTACATCGTTGCGCAGTTTTTTTCCTATTTGTGAGCGTATGACGCAAGAAAACTTATCAACAGTATTCAGATTTTCGTCAAGCTTAACAGCTCCGATTTCAATAATCTCGTTTATGAAACCTTTAATTTTTCTGGCGTAGGTGTTGTTCCACTCGAGATCCATTATAATAAAGTTCATTGAAACATCCTTTGTTTATTATTGGCTAGAGATATTATATATTAAAGCCTTTGGCATTTCAAGGGGATAATCAGAACAAGCAAAAACGCAGATAATTATCAGCTTGAACAGTGCTTTTTAAAACAATTTTTTACGAGAATGGCAGTGTGCGAAAAAAGGCAAAACTTACGCTTGTTTTTTGCTGAATATATTTTATTTTAATGCACGTTAATAATTGATTTTCATGCGTATATATTGTATTATAATTATAATATTATCTATATTTGTCGTATCAGGAAAAGGAAGTTAATTATGGACAGCAAGAGAATGATTAAACTTTCTGAAAACCGAGTTTGGAGAATATATCTCGGTGGTAAAAAACTCGATGAATTTCGCTTTAGCGAAAACGGAGCCGATGGCTACTTTCCGGAGGATTGGATTGCTTCTGTAGTTTGTGCCAATAATCCTGACAGAGAGGATAAGCCGGAAAATGAGGGCTTAACAAAAATCGAGTCGGGAGATTATCTTCGTGACTATATACTCTCTGTGCCCCGAGAGGCTTTGGGAGAGGCCCATGTTGATAAATTCGGCAGTAATTTCGGAGTTCTTACCAAGTTTCTGGATTCTGCAGAGAGATTGCCGATTCAGGTGCATCCTGACAAGGCGGCTGCAAAAAGTTTGTTTGATTCCGACTACGGCAAGACCGAGGCGTGGTATATTCTTGGCGGACGAGAGATAGACGGTGAGGAGCCTTATATACTTCTTGGCTTTAAAGAGGATGTAAGCCGAGAACAGCTAAAGGACTTGTTTGACAGACAGGATATATCAGGCATGGCGGATTTGATGCATAAAATACCTGTTCACGTCGGCGATACTTTTCTTATTGAGGGTGGGACTCCTCACGCTATAGGTCCCGGCTGTTTTCTTCTTGAAATACAGGAGCCTACCGATTATACGATAAGCCTTGAAAAGTGCAATACACTTGGAGAAAAGCTTCCGGATTTTCTGTGTCATCAGGGTGTCGGATTTGATAGGATGTTTGAGTGTTTCCATTATATCAAACGCAATTCGAAAGAGATTTTGGACGCTTTTAAGCTTGAATCCGAAATATTGGAGGATACAGATAAATATTCTTATACTCAAATCATTTCATATGACCGAACCTCTTGCTTTTCCCTCAACAGATATGATGTTAAAACGGCGTGCGAAATCCCCGTGGCTGACAGAGCACGTGCTTTTGTTGTAATTGACGGTGAGGGAAAGATGGACGGCATAGATGTAAAACGCGGAGACAGTATTTTTGTGCCGGCAGGCTGTGCCCGTATGGAAATAGTTCCGTTAAACGGAGAACTTGCTTTTTTGGAGTGTTTACCGCCTGATTTAAATTAGATGAGTGTTTTATACAGAACGAGCAATAAATCAAATTGATTTTTTTTACCTAAAAGAAAGAGGATTAAAAAATGCCTATTAAAATTGATGGCAGGCTTCCTGCTCATAAACAACTTGAGGCTGAAAATGTTTTTGTAATGACAGAGGAGAGAGCGGTAGCGCAGGATATACGTCCGTTGCGCATTCTGCTTTTAAATCTTATGCCTACAAAGATTGAGACGGAGACTCAGATTCTTCGCCTTTTGAGCAACTCGCCCATACAGGTTGAAGTTGAGCTTTTACAAACCGCAACCCATGAAGCAAAGAATGTTTCAAAAGAGCACATGCTTAAGTTCTATAAGACCTTTGATGATATCAAGGACGAGCGTTTTGACGGCATGGTCGTTACCGGTGCACCTGTTGAAAATATGGAGTTTGAGCAGGTCGATTATTGGGACGAGCTTTGCAAGATTTTTGAATGGAGCAAGACAAATGTCTATTCATCTTTCCATATTTGTTGGGGTGCTCAAGCGGCATTGTATTATCATTACGGATTGAAGAAATACCCGTTGGATGAGAAGAAGTTTGGAATATTTGAACACCGCTCACTTGATAATCTTCATCCTCTGATGCGTGGTCTGGACGATACTTTTTATGTTCCGCATTCAAGACACACCGAGGTGCGTATGAGTGATATCGCCTTGATTAAGGACTTGCAGATAATCTCTTATTCACCCGATGCAGGTGTACATCTTGTTTCGGATATGGATTGCAGAAACTTCTATTCGACGGGTCATTCGGAATATGACAGAGACACTCTTTCTAAAGAATATTTCAGGGATGTTCAGAAAGGACTTGAAATAAAGATACCTGAAAATTATTTCCCGGGAGATAATCCTGAAAACACACCTGAAGTGAAGTGGCGCAGTGCAGCCAATATAATTTTTTCAAATTGGCTCAATTACTTTGTGTACCAGCGCACACCTTATGATTTGAGCATGCTATAACATATTGTAATAAACAGGACGAAAGGGAAGAAAAATAATGGGGGATATATATATATCCGGTAACGGAAGACGAAATCAGGAGACGCAAGATATTCCTATACAGCCGCAAAGAATACCGGCACAGAATGTCTACCGTCAGCAACAGCCTATGCAATCGCCTCAGCAGAATCCGCAGAAGCCAACTCAGCAACAACCGCCTAAGAAGAAAAGAAAAAAGAAGCACGGTTTTGCAAAGTTTCTGTTCACTTTGGTTATGATAGCTGTAATTGTTGGCGCAGGAGCCTTCGCTATTATATACAGCACTGCAAGCAATGTGGATTATAATCCTGACGGACATAAAGATAACGTATATGTGAATTCTTCGAGTCTTATGCAAGATTCAAATGTTACCAATATACTTCTTATCGGAATAGACGGTTCGTCGTCGGATACAACTTTACGTTCGGATACAATGCTTATGCTGTCTATTGACAGAAACAATAAAAAACTGAAGCTGACGTCTTTCTTGCGTGATACATGGGTTGTTATACCGTCTACGGGCGGATACGCAAAATTGAATGCAGCCTGTGCATACGGCGGCCCACAACTTGTTATGGATACAATAGAGTATAACTTTAATGTAGAGATTGATCATTACATGTTGGTCGGTTTCGATATGTTTAAAACAATAATCGATTCGATTGGCGGCGTAGATGTAGAGGTCACCGAAAAAGAAGCTCGGTTTATGCGAGCTACGGCCAGAGCTACCCGAAATATTCAGTCAGGCGAAAGCGTACATATGAATGGTGAACAAGCACTTGTCTATTGCAGAATAAGAAAGCTTGATTCCGATTTCATGAGAACATTCCGCCAAAGAAAGGTAATAACCTCGCTTGTTTTAAAGGCTAAAGATACCAGCTTGCAGGACCTTAAAGCTATAGCGGAAGAGGTTTTGCCTATGGTTCAGACTGATATATCTCCAATGGAGCTTACAAAACTTGCAATGGGTGCACTGAAATATATAACCTATGACATGAAGTCCGAACGGGTTCCGGTAGACGGAACGTGGTCATCTAAAACAGTGAGCGGACAGAGTGCTATAGTTGCAGATTTCGGTGCAAATCAGGCGTTTTTAAGAGATTATTTATATTCAGTTGATGCACCCGAAGCGGAGTCTACAGAAAAGGAGTAAAAATATGGATAAGACAGCATTGTTTAAACTCTCTTACGGTCTTTATGTTGTCGGTGTGAAGAATGATACTTCCGACTTTGGCGGATGTATTGTTGATGCTCTTGCTCAAATATCAAGTGGAGAGCCGGAACGAATAGCTGTAAGCTGCATGAAGGATAATAATACACCTGCAAAAATACGTGAAAACGGAGAGTTTACCGTATCGGTGCTTGGTGCAAATGTCGATCCGTTTATTATTTCATGCTTTGGCTTTCAGTCATCCAGAGACGTTGACAAGTGGTCACTGGTATCACATAGCTTTAAAGATGGCTTGCCGGTTGTTGACAACGCTGTTGCATATATGCGTTGTAAAGTTGAGAGTGTGAATGAGTATGATACACATGTTCTTTTTATAGCAACCGTTGAGGACGCATGGAACGGCGTTGATGACGAACCGCTGTTATATGCCGACTATCATAAGACACATAAGTCTCTTGCGGCAGCGGCTTTTTCTGAGTACAAGAGTACGGGGAAAGCACCTGAATTTAATGCAAACAAGTCGGAAGAAAAAACAGAGGAACAGCCTGCAACAGCTACAAAGTGGGTGTGCCCGCTTTGCGGATATGTTTATGACGGTGAGACGCCTTTCGAGGATTTACCCGATGATTGGAAATGTCCGCTGTGTGGCGTTTCAAAGAGCATGTTTGAAAAGAAATGAGTAATATAAGATTTTTTCAAAAAGGATTCAATTTTTCTCAGGACGGCCCTGGGAACAGATTAGTTATTCATCTTCAGGGATGTAATATGAGATGCCCTTGGTGTTCAAACCCCGAGGGCATGGCTTTTTACGGTACTCTTATGAGAAAAGGCGTATTGAGGAGTGAAGCTTGTCCGTTTAATGCAATATCAGGTGATTGCTTTGACCGCAGTATTTGTGAGAATTGCTCGGAAAAAGTATGCGTTTCAAAATTCGGAGGCCTGAAACTCAGTTGCAGTGAAATAACAGTAGATGATTTAGTGCATGAGTGCCTGGAGTGCGAGCCGATGTTTTTCGACGGTGGAGGAGTGACGCTCACGGGCGGAGAGCCGACGTTGCAGTTTGAGTCTGTGCGTGAGTTGCTGATTAAGCTTAAAGCTAACGACATACATACAGCGCTTGAAACTAATGCAACACACCCTGATCTGCCTGAACTTTTTGATTTGGTAGATTTTCTTATTGCCGATATAAAGCACTATGATAACGATATTCACAAAACTGTAACGGGTGTTGAGAACAAAACGGTAATCGAAAATATCTGCAGGGCGGCTCAAAGCAGAGAACAACTTCTTATAAGAATACCTCTTATAGGTGGAGTTAACTGCAGAGAAGGTGATGCTAGAGGTTTTGCGCAGCTTCTTTCTGATGTGTGTACACCTGCATGTAGCATAGAGCTGCTTAAGTATCATGAGTACGGTAAAAACAAATGGATAAGTTGCGGCTTGGATTATAAAATGACGGATGCATATGTGACCGATGAGGCTTTTGCTGATTTTAAAAACACATTTGCTGTAATGGGATTGAATATTGTTGAAACTTAAAAGGCTTAAGGGGAGATAATATGGTTAACGGTACATATTTATCGGCACAAGCAGTTACTGATAGAGCAAAAAAGCTGTTTGTGCAGGAGAGGAATATTGACAGATTAGACGGATGGTTCTTAGCTAGAGAGGCTGCAGGTGCTTGTGACGAAAGTAAGAACGGAGTGTCACGAGAGATGGCGGCAGCTATTGAACTTTCAAGGATAGTAGAGAGCTTACCGCTCTGGATAAGCGAAAACGCTGTTTTTGCAGGCACACAGCGAGATGCTTTTGCAAAGAGTTATGCACTTATAAACCCTGCTTTTGAGGTGGAAACTTTTTCAGGTTACTGTGATCCGACTGCTGTTTTTGATGATATTGCACCCAATGGGGAGTTTTCACGTGAACGCATAGAAAAATTGCGTGAAAAGACAAAGAAAAGCGATTATGTCAACACCTTAACTAAGATGTATAAAAAGTATGAGACCTACACAAGCGAAGTAGCCTTCTTTGTTGAGCAGGTAACGGGACACTTGATTCCCGATTTCAGACCGATTTTGAAAAACGGAATACGTCAGTTGCAATCTGAAATAGAAGAGCGTATTGAAAAGTGTGAAGATATTGAAAAGAAAGACACATTTTCTTCAATTATGTTAGCACTTGAGAGTGCAGTAACCCTTGCTCACAGATATGCAGATATAGCTGAAAAGGATGCTCAAACAGCCTCGGCGGAGCGGGCAAAGGAACTTTTGCTTATTGCTAATACACTTCGTAAAGTTCCCGAGTTTGGAGCGGAGAGTCTTTATGAGAGTATTCAGTCGTTTATAATATTGTGGCAGGTTATGTGCCTTGAGCAAGCTCCCAATCCGTTTGCTTTTTCTGTCGGAAACGCTGATAGGATTTTCGAACCTTACAGGCAGATGAGCGGAGAAACACGCGAGGAAGCTGCGGCTCTCTTCAGGCATTTTCTTGTTTTCTTCAATGTTGCGGACAGAAGTTGGGCTATCTCTCAGAACATTCTGATAAGCGGGCGTGATGTTCAGGGCAATGACCTGACAAATGAGACCACATATGCACTTATGGATGCGTATTATGATATGAATTTGCCACAGCCGATTTTATCGGTTAAGCTTCATAAGAACACTCCTGAAAAGCTGTATAGTGAAATGGGACGATTCTTCTTCACGCCGGGATGTTTAACTCCCTCGCTGTTCAATGACGATTCGGTTTTTGAGGTTTTACGGCTTGCAGGAACAGATGAGGAAGATTTGCCGGATTACTCTGTTGCGGGTTGTCAGGAACCGCTTATAATGGGCAAGGATAACGGTAACACAACTAACAGTTGGTTTAGTTTGCCAAAAGTTCTTGAGTTGACTTTAAATAACGGCGTGTCACTTATTACCGGTAATACTATTGGTACAGCTGTTGAGGAATGCGATGCGATTTCAATGCTCTCAAACATCCGTGAGAATTTCTACAAGAATGCCGAATATTTTGCAAGCCTTATGACGGATGCTGCAAATGGAGCGTCTATTGCTATTTCGTATCTTCCCGTTCCGTTTTTGTCAGCGGCAATGGGTGGAGCTCAAAGCGGTGTTGATACACGTTGTACAACTGAACAGGGCACCAAGTATAACGCCAGCGGTTGTTTGATACACGGTCTTTCTGTTGTTGCGGATTCATTTGTAGCTATAGATCATCTTTTGAAAGAGAGACCGGAGGACGCTCAAAATCTTTTGGATGCCTTGAAGAACAATTTCGAGGGCTATGATGAGCTTCACGACTATCTGCTTTCTTGTCCGAAGTTCGGAAACAATATTCAAGAGGTGGACAGAGAGGCGGCTGAGATTGCGAACAGAATTTCTGACTTAATACGAAGCTGCAAAAACTATCTTGGAAATCCGTTCAGAGCCGATTGGAGCAGCCCGTCTACACATTTACTTTACGGCTATTGGGTAGGGGCGACGCCTGACGGAAGAAAGGCCAGAGAACAGCTTAACTACGGTGTTGACCCATTGTTTGGTGAGGCTTCAAACGGATTGGGATTCAGAATTCTTTCAAATATGAAACTTCCGTTTGAAAAGTTCAACGGAGGTTATGCGTCACATTTTGGAATTGATCCTAAGTTTTTTAAAGCTGATACAGCGGATAAGAAGGGCATTGAGTTTGAGAAAAGGGTGATTGAGCCTCTCTTCTTTAACGAAAAGGTGGGCGGTGTTGCTCCGTTTTATCTGTATGTTAACGTAACAACTCCTGATACTCTCAGAAAGGTTCTTGCTGACCCGAAAAAGTATGCACCAAACGGCGTTTATATAATGCGGATTCACGGCACGTTTGTTAACTTCCTTGATCTTTCGCCCGAGATTCAGCAAGATATAATTAAAAGATTGGATCTGGAATCAACATCGCTATAAAGAAAGACACCACAAAAACTTTGTGGTGTCTTTTAGAATTTTATAACTATAAACAAGTCGCTTGTGCTCGAAATATGTTGACATTGACAAAGCCTATATGTTATGATTTGCTTATGATAGAGGTGCAATATTAATCAGTACTGCGGTTTCGTATTTAGCGTAGGTGATGGCACACTTGCCGCAGGAAAGGGAATGTTGCCGAAACAAAAGGAGTTGCCTTTACCTTTTGTTGGGACGCAGCAGAATATGCGGCGTACTGTCACAGTTGTGGAGTGCTATCTGATAGATGATTTATATAATGTTATATGAATTGTGTATGGTGATGCTCTGCGATTGCAGGGCGTTTTTGTTTGATGATTTTTCGCTTGGCAATGGGCGAATTAGCATAAAATTTTTTAAAGGAGATACAATGATGCAGAAAAAAACATTTAAAAGATGGCTTGCGGCATTAACTGTCTGTGCTGTTTTGATGTTTGCGATGTCAGCGTTCATGCTGGTTTCAGCAGAGGAACCCGCTGCAGCTAACGACAACCAATTTGTTGTTACTGTTGACGATGAGGAGTTTAAATATGACCTTTCTGACGATGCGTCAGCGCATAAATATGTTGACAATTATGCAGACAACATAAATGCGGATGGTCAGTTTAAGTCCCATTTGGAGACAGCTATTGCAAAAATCCGTGAGACAATAGGAGCATACGCTACTGTTTGGTCTTTGGTACCGCCTATTGTTGCTATAGTGCTTGCACTTATTACAAAAGAGGTTTATTCTTCTCTGTTCTTGGGAATTCTCGTTGGCGGTATTATTTATTCCGGATTTAATTTTGAAACCACTATCGTCCATGTTTTCAGCGACGGTTTTGTTGGTAGCGTAGCAGATTCTTACAATGTGGGTATTCTTATCTTCCTTGTTATGCTTGGTGCAATGGTTGCCATGATGAACAAGGCAGGTGGCTCCGCAGCGTTTGGTCAGTGGGCATCAAAACATATAAAGAGCCGCGTGGGTGCACAGTTGGCGACAATTGCGTTGGGCGTCATGATTTTCATCGATGACTATTTCAACTGTCTGACAGTCGGTTCTGTTATGCGTCCTGTTACAGACAAACAGAACATATCCCGTGCAAAGCTTTCCTATCTTATAGATGCTACTGCAGCTCCCGTTTGTATCATAGCACCTATTTCATCATGGGCAGCAGCCGTAGCAGGCTTCGCTAAAGGCTCAGGCGCAGAGAGCGGAATTTCACTCTTTATCAACGCTATTCCTTATAACTTCTATGCTGTTCTTACAATAGTAATGATGATATTCCTTACTGTTTCTAAGATGGATTACGGCCCAATGAAAAAGCATGAGGAAAATGCTAAGAACGGTGACATCTACACAACCAAGATGGAAGCGGCTGTTGAAGAGTTAAAGGTCAATGAAAAGGGTCGCGTTTGCGATTTGGTTATTCCCGTTATTTTCCTTGTTATTGCCTGCGTTATCGGCATGATTTATTCCGGCGGTTTCTTTACCGCAGATGCAGAGGGATACAAGAACTTTGTCACAGCTTTCTCAAACAGTGATGCCTCGGTGGGCCTGGTTTACGGCTCGTTTGTTTCTGTTATATTCACTGTTATATTCTATCTTTGCAGACGAGTTCTTTCGTTTAAGGACTGCATGGAATCAGTTCCTGAGGGCTTTAAGGCTATGGTTCCCGCAATCATGATTCTTGTTTGTGCATGGACTCTTAAAGCAATGACAGACAGCCTTGGTGCAAAAATATTTATTTCTCACCTTGTTGAAGGTTCCGCAGCATCTCTTCAGGCTCTGCTTCCGGCAATTATATTCCTTATTGCTGTTGGCCTTTCATTTGCAACAGGCACATCATGGGGTACATTTGGTATTCTTATTCCTATCGTTCTTTCTGTTTTTGGTGCAGAGAGCGGCACCATTACAATCGTTGCAATCTCCGCTTGTATGGCGGGTGCTGTCTGTGGTGACCACTGCTCACCGATTTCGGATACTACTATCATGGCATCCGCAGGTGCACAGTGTAACCATATAAACCATGTTTCAACCCAGTTGCCTTATGCGTTAACGGTTGCCGGTGTTTCCTTTGTCAGCTATATAATCGCTGGCTTTGTACCTAATTGGTATATTGCGCTTCCTATTTCAATCGTGCTGATGGTAGCAACACTTGCAGTTATAAAACTCATAACATCAAAGAAAAAAGCTTAATAGCTAAAAAATTAAAAAGAACCCGTCGCTCATTATGTGAGCGGCGGGTTGCTGTTTTGTATTTTTGAAAAGATATAGAAAGGGGCTAATGATAGTGCCTATTCGCTCTGACGTTGATTACTTTGCGTCAGGGCATTCATTTTGTTTTGTATGGCTATAAAAGCATCTCGTGGGTTATCTATGTTCGTGACTGCTTCCTCCATTGGACACTGCCCGTTGCCTGAACGGTTTATTATATAGGGAACACACTTATCAAAAGTTACCTTTATATTATTTTTTTTCAAGACCTCAATAGCAGGCTCACTGACTATGGGCGAATATACTTCGTGAATACCGGCTAAAACAAAGAGCAGAGCTGCCGCTTTTCCGACAACCCGGTCTGCAGCGGAAAAACCGTTTAATTTGGTGTTGCTTTTTATTAACTCCATTATGGGTGCAATCCCTCGTTTTTGACTTTTATATATGCAGTTATCTTTGCAGATAACACACGAAAGATTTTCTTCGTTTAGTGTGCTGATTGCTAATTCGATGTCTTTCATAAAAGTATCCTTTAAAAGTTATTAACATTAGAATAATACTGCATTTGGTTTCAAGTCAAGTGTTTTGTAAAAATTAAAAATTTATAAAGAAGATTGCATATTGCAGGGGAAATGTGTTATTATTTGTTGGAATTAATTGTAAGAAGCTTGGAGTTAGATATCAGATGAATTCAAAATATATATTTCTTGATATAGACGGTACTCTTGTTAACTTTAAGGGAAAGGCTCCTGCTTCAACAATCGAGGCCCTTAATGTGGCTAAAAAGAATGGTCATAAGTTGTTTGTGTGCACGGGTCGACAGCTTTCGCAGGTTTATCCTTGGTTGCTTGAACAAGTGAACTTTGATGGGATAATATCTTCGTCCGGAGCCAACATACGAGCAGATGAAACTCAGATATCACGTCACTGTCTTCCAGTTGAAAAACTTTTGTTTTTGGCAGGTTATTTTTTAAAAAATCATATTCCTTATTGTATCCAATCACAAGATACGCTCGTTATGGAATCATGGTGTTTGGAACAGATAATTAAATACTATGCTGCACAAGGTATTGATAACGAGAAAATCAAGAGCCTTTTTGGCGGAATAGAAATTGTTGATGATATAAAATCGTTAAGTGTTGCTGAAAAGGTAGTGTATTATAACGCACCTAAAGATACACAAGGAGTTTCAGCGGATATAGGGGAGTTCTTTCAGGTTGTTATATACAGTTTTGGCAATGCTGCAAATACCAGCGGTGAGATAACTTGCCGAAAGTATAATAAAGCTACGGGTATGCAAGAGGTGCTTGATTTTTACAACGCAGATAAAGCTGATACTGTCGCTGTAGGAGACGGCGACAATGATGTTGAAATGATGGAATATGCCGCTATCGGTGTGGCTATGGGAAATGCTACGCCTAAGCTGAAAGCGTGTGCTGATTTTATTACTGATGATATAGATGAAGACGGGGTATATAAGGCTTTTTTAAAATTAGGATTAATATAATTGTTCAATTGCATAATTGCACATTCTTGTTATTGGATCTAATAAAATGTGCAGGTTTGTAAATATTTTGAAAAATAATGTTTAAACTATCCTTAGAAATAAATGGTCATATACGGAGGTATCAGAAAGTGAAAAAAGCGAAACAGTTTTTGAGTACAGTTATGGTGATTTGTATTATTGCCTGCACGGCGATTATGCCGACATACGCACATTCCGGTAAAGCGGTAACTCCTGTAGGGATGGCATATGATTATCTTTTAGAAAACGGGTATCCTGCGGTTTCCACTGAAACGGTTTTTGCTTGTGTGGGAGCTGTAGATGAAATGGTTTTTCTTCTTACCGGCAGACATTTTATATCGCAGGAAAAGTTCAATGTAGTTCTTGATGAGAAGCTTGATGAGATGTGCTATGAGGTTGCCAAGGTTTCGGGCATGGATGCGGCACTGATACTTCAAAGTATTCCTGAATTCAACGGTTTAGCCATTGAGGTTACTGAAAAGTATAATATTGATACCGTTAAACTTCAGAAAATACTTCGTGCACTTGCTGATAAGTGTTATGCAGAAGATAACACCGCAATGGCCTATCTTTTCCGTGCTGTTGGAATCTATATGGGTATAATAGAAGAGTGCTATTTGCAATGTGTACCCGTTGAGGGAATGGAAAACACGTATGAAATATATTGTCAGCTTACTTTTCGCCACGGCGGAACGGACCAGCTTGCTTCCGGCATTTATTACAATACGGAAACCGAAATGCTTTACGGCAAGGATGGCAACGGTATGGTTGGCATCGGATATGACTTTGATGTCGGAAACCTGATGGTTTTTACACCGGTTCATGTTTGGATGAGAAACTACGGCTTCTGCCTTTTCTATGATTTGTTCAGCTACACTACTCCTTTCTTTAATTATCAGACTGCACGCATAAAGTTTGAATATGATAACGCAGAGTGGATGATTCAGATTTGGAAAGGACGTTATATAGTAACTAACGGCGGTGAAGTCGGTATATACAAGAGGGAGCTTGGCTCGAAGGGTTCTTTCTATAACTGCGTAGACGATAATGATATGCTTCAAATGACTCTTGATATATATCATAATGAAGAGAATCTTGTTCACAGAGAGGCTATGTATCATTGGTGGATTACAGGCTTCACGATAAGCGATACTCTCTATTTACCGCAGAGCATGGTGTTAAAATCTGATATCACTTTCAAAGATACAGAGATGGTTGAAGCTTTTTGTGCTGGTATAGAAAACCAGAAAGTGGATATAAAATACAAAGTAAACGGCCTCACTGTTTCGATAGAATGGTAATTTAATATTCT
>JAZUNO010000117.1:0-2512 GCA_045604185.1 Acutalibacteraceae bacterium
TCCCGTGACGACATATTTGCGTCCGATTCCGTACTTTTTCTCACTGCTGAGAACGCCTGTGGCACAGAGGATGCTCAGTCAGCCGTACATAACAATAAAAACGATACCGTAGTAGTCGGTGGAGTTTATCTCCGGCATAAATTCAAGTTCTGTTTTAGGAAGAGATATTTCCTGCACCGGTTCATTGGTAATGGTCTCCAATGCCGTGTTTGTCCCCTCTGCCATAATTCTGCCGAGGAAATACTCAAGGGTAACGCCCTCAATCTGGCGATTGTTCACGCGGTGGACAATATATTCATCCGCAGTAAACTCAACAAAGCCTGCAAGCTCGTTGTTTGCGATGATATTTTCAGGCTCACCCTGAGGATATTCGACAAAGGTTATGCCTGCCTCGTTGCCTGCTTCGATTATTGCATCGATATAGTCCTCGGCAAAGCTACCGCTTTCCATCCGGTAGCCGGCCGAAAAGGTATCTGCCGCCTCAAAGGAGCTCATAAGTCCGCTCATGGCACTTGCAAGTACTGCGGTAACAACAAAAGGACCGACTATCAGCAGTATCATGCACCACTTGTTGCGAAGCATGAGCTTCAGGTTGTTTTTAATAAGATAAAACATACTGTCACCTCTTATTCTGCGCTGTCACGAAGCTTCTTGCCGGTAAGGGTCAGGAAGACCTCTTCAAGGGTGATGTCCTTGTCTGAGTCACTTACCATGCGCTTGAGCTCCTCACTGGTTCCGCAGGCGATAATTTTGCCGTTGTCCATAATGGCGATTCGGGTGCAGATTGCCTCAACCTCTTCCATATAGTGGCTGGTGTAGATGACCGTTGCACCGTTACGGTTGGATTCCTTGATTTTCTCAAGGATAAAGTTTCTCGACTGAGGGTCGATGCCGACGGTAGGCTCGTCAAAGATAAGCAGCTCGGGATTGTGACCAATGGCGCAGGCGATGTTCAGGCGGCGCTTCATACCGCCGGAGAAGTTCTTGGCAAACTCACGACGTCTGTCTATCAGACCGACATATTCAAGGGAGCTATCAACAGCTTCTTTAAGCTCTGCTCCCTTTAGGCCGTAGTGCGAGGTGAACAGCTCGACATTCTCCCACGCTCTGAGCTTGCCGTGAATTGCAAGCTCCTGCGGAATGTAGCCGATCTTGTGGATAACGCCCTTCTTCTGCTTCCACGGATTTCCGCCAAGCAGTTCCACCGAGCCTGCTGTGGGGCGAACGATAGCGCAGATCATGTTCATGGTGGTGCTCTTGCCTGCACCGTTGGGACCGAGCAGGCCGAAGATCTCGCCTCGTCTGATTTCGATGTTCAGGTTATCGACAACCGTGCGGCCGCCGTACTTCTTTGTAAGGTCTTTTGTTCTCAGGATTACTTCGCCCATAATATATCTCCTCTCCGCATTTGTCATGCGTTGTTTTACAATATGGAGTATATCAGCGTAAAGCAATATGCGGTAGTGAGAAAAGTCCTGTTTTGAATATGACTTTTGTCATGTTTTGATTACCGACTGTTCCGCTTCAAGAGAATACAGCTTGACAAACTACTTGGTATAGGTTAAACTTAACACTGTTAAGTTTAACCTATACATGGAGGCGGAGATGGAGAAGAAATATCATCACGGAGATCTGAGGACACAGCTTATAAAATCCGGTTTGCACATGATACAGGAGGATGGTATTGGTAAGCTGTCCCTAAGAAAACTGGCACAGCAGTGCAATGTAAGCGAGGCTGCTCCATACAGTCATTTCAAAAACAAGGAAGACTTATTGACTGCCATACAGGACTATGTAGCCGAACAACTGCTGAACTGTCTTAAAAACGCTTATGAGCAATCCGCTAACGTAGATTCGCCGGAAGCAATCTATAACATGGGTAAAGCCTATGTCCTCTTTTTTATCGAGTTTCCCGAGTATTATTCATTCCTGTTTACGCAGCCTTGTCTGAAAATTGACTTGTCGGGAAATAGCGAAGCGGATGATTTTGAGCCTTTTCGTTATTATAAGGAGAAAGCGTATTCAGTATATCGAAGCGTAGGTATGAGCAAAGCTCGAATCAAGTATGGCGTTATTGCCATGTGGGCAAAGGTTCACGGCCTGGCTTCCATTGCATCGATGAAGGGCGTAAGCAAAGACTTTGAATGGGACGATGTATTAGCAAACATTCTGGTTGAGTAGGTGATAAAAATGCAAAGAAAGAGAGCACGTATTATGATAGTAGTTATTTCTGCACTGATTGCTGTTCTGCTGTTGGTGGGTTTGATTATTTATCCGCCAAGCAAGGGTGATATTCCCCAATTCTATAATGAACATGGAGAGATCACAGAGGGAAGCATCGCCGAAAAATGCTTTCTTGAGGTTGATGGCGTCGATCTCGGAATGATTGTTATAGCAAAAGATACCAGCAACCCCGTTTTGCTTGTTTGCGGAGGCGGACCGGGTATTCCCGAATATCTGCTGGAAAGTATGTATCCATCCCGCCTTGCCGATAAGTTTGTGGTTTGTTATC
>JAZUNO010000118.1:0-17303 GCA_045604185.1 Acutalibacteraceae bacterium
GAATAGCCGGCGGCTGTAAACAGACAGTATTTACCGGCTGTCGCATCAGCCTCGGTAGCACCTATGATTTCAAGCTTTGCCGTATCCTGAACACAGCTTGCCATAAGGCTTGCCATAAAACGCTTCCATATAAGATTATAGAGTTTGTACTGGTCGGAAGAAAGGGACGCCTTTACTCTTTCAGGAGTAAGGGACGGTATGGCAGGACGGATAGCTTCGTGGCCGTCCTGAGCGTTGGAGCGGGTTTTGTAGTAACGGGGCTTTTCGGGCAGATAGTCGTTGCCGAAAACGGAGCTGATCACCTCGTTTGCCTGGGCACGGGCCTCTTCCGAAATTCTCAGAGAGTAGGTTCTCATGTAGGTTATAAGACCGGTGGTGCCGACACCTGCAACGTCAACGCCTTCGTATAACTCCTGTGCTGTACGCATTGTTTTCTGTGTCTGGAATCCGAGCTTTCTGGAAGCCTCCTGCTGAAGTGTGGAAGTGGTAAAGGGAGGTGCCGGATTCTTTTTACGAGTGCCTTTTTTAAGGCTCTTTATACTGTAAGAAGCACCGTCAAGTCTTGCAAGAATAGCGTCTGACTGCTCCTTGTTTTCGATTTTTACCTTGCCTGTCTCATCGCCGTAAAATGATGCGGAGAACACCTTGCGTGAAGTTGATGTGAACTTGGCGTCAATAGTCCAATATTCCTCGGGAACAAAAGCCTTTATCTCGGCCTCACGGTCAACAATCATACGTACGGCAACGCTCTGCACTCTGCCTGCTGAAAGTCCGCGACGGATCTTCTGCGAGACAAAGGGGCTTAAGCGGTAGCCGACAAGTCTGTCAAGAATACGGCGTGCCTGCTGTGCATTAACAAGGTTCATATCAACGGCGTGGGGGTTATCCATGCCGTTTTTGATGCCCGTTTTTGTAATCTCGTTAAAAGTTACACGGTTTTTCTCGTTTAAATCAAGGTTAAGCAATGTTGCAAGATGCCAGGATATAGCCTCTCCCTCACGGTCAGGGTCGGTTGCGAGGAAAACTTTCTCGCTGCATGCAACCTCTTCTTTGAGGTCCTTGACGAGCTTTTCTTTGCCTTTGATAACAGCATATTTTGGCGCAAAGCCATGCTTTACGTCAACGCTGAGCTTTGCCGCAGGCAGGTCACGGACATGGCCCATGGAGGCTATGACTTCATAGCCTGAGCCGAGATATTTTTTTATTGTCTTAGCCTTTGCAGGGGACTCAACTATAACTAAAATTGACATAATACAGCTCCCGTATTTTTATATTTTTTTATATCTTTTTCCTGCGCACAGGCAAACGAGGTCGGCCAGCTCAAGTTCTGTCAGAGCACTTACAACCTCCCAAGGCGCAAGACCTGATTTCTTTGCTATTTCATCGGCAAAAAGCGGAGCTTCACCGAAAGTGTCGTATACTGTTTTTGCGTTTTCCGAAAGGTCAACGGGTATGGAAATAAGCTTTTTGACCTCAAAGTTCGGAGCGTCGGATATTTTCGGAGTTGGCAGCTCCGGATTTTCACGAACCACAGTTTTTATGGGCCGTTCTTTCTCGCTTTGGGAAAGCTCACGCTTGCCGCCCAGGAACTCCAGGGCTTTTCCGACATCCTCACTTCGGATTTTATCCGGAAAACGCAGGGCATATTCTTCAATAACATCAAATATTGAAAAAAGCGGACGTGCACCGTCTTTAATCAGCTTGTTTGCACCTGCATATGAGGAGTTGAACACATCACCGGGTGGAGCAAATACATCACGGCCCTGCTCCATAGCGAAGTTTGCAGTTATCAGAGAGCCGCTCTTGAAACCTGCTTCAATGACGATTACCGATTCGCTGAGACCCGAGATTATACGGTTGCGCATGGGAAATGTACTCCTTGATGCTGGGGTTTTAGGAGGGAATTCCGTTATCAACGCACCGCTTTGTGCAATATCGTCCCTTAGGTGACGGTTCTCCATAAGGTAGTCCACTCCGAAACCGCAACCGAGAACGGCGACGGTAGGGCCGTTTGCAGAGAGTGAGCCGTTATGTGCCGAGCTGTCTATTCCCAGAGCAGCACCGCTGACAACACATATTCCTGCGTGGGAAAGTGCGGCGGAATATCGGTGTGCAAGATAGCTTCCCTGAAAAGAGGCTTTTCTGGTGCCTACAATGCCGACACACACATTGTCGTTTACGGTTGAGATGTTTCCCTGAACGTAAAGTGCAAGCGGAAAGTTTTTGATTTTGCGAAGATTCTTCGGATAGCAGTCGTCGTCGGGGGTGACAATCTGCCAACCGTTATTATTGCAAAGCTCGACTATACCCTGCGCCTGTTCGGGAGAGTAAGCCGATAGCTTTTTTATCTGTTGTGCGGTGAGTACACCGCTCAATTCCCATTCGACCTTGCCTGCCAGAAACATCTTCTCGGGCGATGGAAACACAGCGGTAATCTCATCTGTTCTTGCTCCGGGGCCCAAAGCACCCTGAAGCCAAACCCAGTAGAGTTTATTGTTGTCCATGCGGACCTCCGCAATATTTATTTTGTAAGCTCCCACATCAGTACGGCTGCGGCTGCGGCGGCGTTGAGGGATTCAGCTCTGCCGCGCATGGGTATTGTTGTCTGCATATCGCAGGCTGCTTTGACCTCTTCAGAAATACCGCTGCCTTCGTTGCCGACGACACAGATAACACCGTCTCTTTTGGGCAACTCTTTGACGTCAACAGCAGTGCTGTCAGGTGTAGAGGCTACGGTAAGCATACCTTTTTCCGAGGCAAAAATCAATAGCGAGGGCAAATTCCCCGTTGTGAGCACGCAGATACGAAGCGATGAGCCCATTGCCGCACGAAGTGCTTTCGGGTTATATATATCGCATCCGCCACTGACTATTACTCCCGATAGACCGAAAGCTTCGGCTGTACGCAATACGGCTCCCAAGTTGGAAGGGTCCTGCATATTGTCAAGGGCGATATATGTGCCGTTTTCACGGATTGTTTGCTCGTCACCGTTTTTGCGCTGTACGCAGATGCAGAAAATTCCTTGCGGACCTCTGGTGTCGGAAATGCGTCCGCAAAGGTCGTGGGTTATTTCAAAGCACTGTTGAGCTTTATCTACAATTGCCGCAGTGTATTCGGGGTATTTGCGAAGAGCTTCGGCGGTGAAAAAAGCTGTCCTTATCTCAATGCCTGTAATAGCCGCATCAAAGCAGATGCGGGCTCCCTCAAGTGCAAAAAGCCCCGTTTCCCTGCGGAAAGAGGCACTCTGTGAAAGATGCTGAAACATCTTTATCTTTTCATTTGAACGTGAGGAAATTTTTTCAAACTCCATGTCGTCCCCCGAAAACAACAACACGGGGCTGCTCGTTTCGCAGCCCCGTCAACTTTTAGAAAATCAGCCGTTGAGGGCAGCCTTAGCCTGCTCTGTAAGAGCGGTGAAAGCAGCCGGGTCGCTGACTGCGATCTCAGCAAGCATCTTGCGGTTGAGATCAATGTTAGCCTTCTTAAGGCCGTTGATAAATGTGGAATAGTTCATTCCGTTGAGCTTTGCAGCAGCAGAAATTCTGGTGATCCACAGACGGCGGAAGTCACGCTTCTTCTGCTTACGGCCGACATAAGCGTACTGGCCGCTCTTCATGACTGCCTGCTTAGCAGTCTTAAAAAGGCTATGCTTTGAGCCATAGTAGCCCTTGGCAAGCTTAAGAACTTTATTTCTTCTCTTGCGAGTCATTGTTGCACCTTTGATACGTGCCATGGTTTTCTACCTCCGATTAATTAGTGAGTTTAAGCCGTTTCTTATTTATAAGGAACAAGGCGTTTGATCTGCTGAACGTTTGTGGTGTCCGCAACGGCGGTCTTGCGCAGATTCCTTTTGCGCTTTGTGCTCTTCTTAGTAAGAATGTGAGACTTGTTGGCGTGTGCACGTATCGGCTTACCGTTTTTAGACAGCTTAAAGCGTTTTTTCGCACCGCTGTGAGTTTTAATCTTGGGCATAATTCTTTTCCTCCTTCAACTTTTGGTTCCGATTACTGTTCCGGAATTTTTATTTTGAACTCTTGGGAGCCAGGAACATAAGCATCTGACGGCCCTCGAGTTTAGCGGGTTTCTCAACCGAAGCTAACTCTGCGCATTTGTCTGCGAAGTCTGCCATGATAGTCAGACCGAGGTCGGTGTGAGTCATCTCACGTCCGCGGAAGCGGATTGAAACTTTGACTTTGTTGCCCGCAGTCAGGAATTTTTTGGCGTGACCTACTTTTGTATCAAAGTCATGGACGTCGATGTTAGGTGAAAGACGGATTTCCTTTATTTCAACGATGCGCTGATTTTTCTTGGCTTCCTTTTCTCTCTTTGACTGCTCAAAGCGATATTTGCCGTAGTCCATAATCTTGCAGACGGGCGGCTTAGCCTGAGGAGCGATTTTAACGAGATCGAGATTCTTCTCTGCAGCGATTTTGAGAGCCTGGGCAGCAGTTACGATGCCGAGCTGTTCGCCTTCGTTGCTGATGAGACGGATCTCTTTGTCCATAATTTCTTCATTGATCTGAAGTTCTTTAATACTGATAGGAAAGCACCTCCAAAAAATTGTGACGTTTAACGTCTTACCGGAAAAATCAAAGCGAGGACACAGTTTGCCCTCGCTCAATAATCAATAACACACCGAAAACGGTTTAGTATTGACCTGCGTAGGACAAAACCTCGAGGTGAGAGCACGGCAAATGCGACACTCTGCTTTGTTGTAGCGATATTCTAACACCGTTAAAAGTATTTGTCAAGGGTTTTTAAAAAATAATTGTAGACTTCTTCCCGTTGTGTTAAAATTAAGTAAAATCGGGAGGGATTGATATGATAACAGACAGGATAGAAAACCTTAAAAGCTATGTGGGAGCCGTAAACGGCTTAGATTTGGCAGTAAAGTTTTTTGAAACCGCCACAGCCGATATGGCTCAGGGCAGATATGACCTTGACGGTGACAGAGTTTTTGCAAACGTGCAGGGCTATGAGCCGAAAGAGTATAACGATGAGATGCTTTTCGAGGCACATAAGAAGTATATTGATTTGCAAGCTGTGCTCTGCGGTGGTGAGAGAATAGATTGGGCAATTGTGGATACTCTCGCCGAGGAGCGTGAGGAGTACTCAAAGGGTGGAGACATCGCCTTTTACAGCGGTGAGAGTGCAATAGAGATACCTCTTCGTGCAGGCGACTTTACAATTCTTCTGCCTCAGGATGCCCATAAGCCCGGCATAAAGCTTAATGATTGCGAGAATGTTGTCAAGGTGGTTGTAAAAATCGCCGTCGAATAAGACTGTATATAAGAGGTATATATAATGAAAAAGGCGATTTTTTGGGATTTTGACGGAACGCCTGTGTATTCTAATCATCTGTGGAGCGGTTCGCTGTTAAGGCTGATAACAGCCGAGGTTCCCGAAAAGGGAATAACTCTCAGTCAGGTGCGTGAACATATGAAAACGGGCTTCACCTGGCACACTCCGTTTGACGACCACAGCGAGCTTAAGGGTGAACTGTGGTGGGAAAACATTTTGGAAAGAATGAGAGTTAACTGTCTGCTTTTGGGGTTAGATGAACACACAGCCCAAAAGGTTGCGGACAAAATGAGAGCAGAGATAACGGATGTGAAAAACTACGAGCTTTATCCCGATGCGATAGAAATGCTCGAATTTGCAGCACAAAAGGGCTATGAAAATTACATTCTTTCAAACAACTATCCCGAGCTTGAAAGTGTGATGGAAAAGCTGGACCTCAAAAAATATTTCAAAGGGTTTACGATTTCTGCTGTTTTGGGATTCGACAAGCCCCGAAAAGAGCTTTTTGAACATGCACTGAAAATGGCGGACTACCCCGAACACTGTTTTATGGTCGGTGATAATCCGTATGCCGATATTGAGGGTGCTAACAGCGTAGGGATACCGAGCGTGCTTGTGCACAACGGCACAAAGAGCGAGGCCTATTATACTTTTGAAAATCTTTCAGATATGAAAGCTATATTATAATCAAACCCCGTGGAGGAAAGTCCTCTACGGGGTTTGATATATTTGAGCAACCAAAAGACTAAGATGTTTTGAGCATTTTCTTTTGATTGTGCAAAAGAAAAACACACTTGGGAGTTCCCGAGACCCCCTGACCGCTTTGCCGCAACACTAACCCCGTGCCGTAAAAAAACCGCTCGGCACATTCGACCGTAAGCCTTCGGCAAGTACGGTCTCGTGCGGATTGTTTTACAATCCGTTCCCTCGCCAATCAAATAAAAGCAGATAGTTGCGGCAAAGCTTGTGGTAGATTGCTTAAAATTAAAGAAGCAACATCAATTTGCGAAGATGTTGCTCCTTAACCTTATTTTATAAACATTACCGTTGACGCCAGCAAGAATTGAGCGGCATAGTATGTTGTGTGATTTATGACAATTCTCACTTTGTTGTTGCCGTTTGAGAAGTACATCTTCAGAAGCTCCATGTCGGAAAGCATGAAAAGTGCACCTGCTACTGCGAACAGAATCCAATGCAGACTTTCGTAGCCGTCGTATCTTGCAACTGCCAGAGCCGACCAACCGTTCATGGTTACGGCAAGAGAGTAGACAAGAAGAATCAGCTTGTTTTTTCCGAAGTTGAACTTCATCGGCTTTTCGAGAATAAACATTGCTGCCGTACAGCCCAGTGCAAAGCCCAGTGGAAGCAGTACACGGGGAAGTGTCCAGCCGTCAAAGAAGATGAACTGTGCACAGCAAAAAGCAATCTGTGCAAAAAAGAACGATGTGATTCCGGCCTTCAGGAAAGTGCCGTCATCCTTGGGATATATCCATTTTAAATCCAGCCATATGTCGCCAATGGCACTGAGCACAAGTGCGGCAAGTATAAGCGTTGCAAAACCGGGTTTAACGGGGTTGATAAGGGCACCTGCAAGAGCGGTTGCAACGAAGAAAAAGCTTGTAACGGTCTTGGAAAAAAGACCAGGAAAGCCACCTTTTTTTACTCTCAGAGATAAAAATACAATAACACAAACAAAGCCTAAGGCTATCAATATCCAATAAATTAACGGACTCAAAGAAACCCCTCCTTAATATATCTCTATGTATACGCTAAATGCTTTAGAAATGTTGCTGAAAAATTTGACTTTATTTGCCTTGAGTTCTGTTTTGCCTTGCCTGCTCGGGGGAAACAGGTTCATGCGGACAGACAATTTCATCAATAATATTCTGCGGAGCTGCCCAACGGACGGCATTTATAATTACCTGCTGAATCTGAGGAATGTGATAGGTGGGATTAGCCTCATGGCCGGGCTGGAAGTAGAATACTTTTCCGAGGCCTCTGCGCCAACAGCATCCTGAACGGAACAGATTTCCGCCTGAGAACCAGCCTGCAAAAACAAGCTCATCGGGCTCTGGAATGTCGAAGCGTTCGCCGTACATCTCCTCGACGGGAATCTCTATGTAGGAGTCAATGCCTTTGGCAATGGGGTGAGCAGGATTTATGACCCACAGACGCTCAAAGTCGCCGTCTCTCCAATTGAGAGAGCAGGATGTGCCCATAAGAAGCTTGAACGGCTTTGAAAAATGGGCAGAGTGCAAAGCGATAAAGCCCATACCGCGAAGAACACGGTCCTGAATCTTTTTTGCAAGCTTGTCGGGTACCATATGGTGAGCAATATGGCCCCACCAGATAAGCACATCCGTGCTCTCAAGGAGATCGTCGGGCAGACCAAATTTACGCTGAGAGAGCGTAGCGGTACGGACCTCAAAATCCTCCTGAGTGGAGAGCACCTTGCCTAAAAGACCGTGTATGCCTTCAGGATATATGTTTGATATTTCGGGGCTGGTTTTTTCGTGCAGGCCCTCATTCCAGATTGTTACTCTTATCATGCTGTCAAATCCTTTCTGTTGGGGAATTCTGATACAACAAAATTATATCTTTCACAACACGTTTTTGTCAATGTTTTCGGGATTTTAATGCTAATATTTTTCACTCACAGAGTTTTAATAAGTTGCCATATATTCTGCCGTGTGATATACTTTAGCAAATGGAGTGATTACTTTGGCTTTAAAGAAAAATGATGAAATTGAATTATATATAGACTCTGTTTCACTTACGGGAAGCGGTGTCGGACGCCATGACGGAATGGCGGTTTTTGTGCCTGCGTCAGCCAAAGGAGACCGGCTTTCAGTGCATATAATAAAGGCTAAAAAGAGCTATGCCGTGGGCAGGATTGTGAAAGTGCTGTCGCCGTCAGAGGACAGAGAGCAAAACAGTTGCTCCGCATTCCCGTCGTGCGGAGGCTGTTCTTTCAGGCACATAAGTTATGAGGCGGAGCTGAAGCTGAAACACGACGCAGTCAGGGATGCCTTTGAGCGTATAGGTGGCATCAGCATTGAACCGCAGGCAATAATCGGTGCCGAAAGTATTACGGGATACAGAAACAAAGCACAGTATCCTGTAAGGCGTGAGAGCGACAAGGTCAAAATCGGCTTTTACGCACAGCGCAGTCACAGAGTTATAGACTGCCGTGATTGCAGTCTGGCTCCTGAAGAGTTTGAAACAGTGCTCAATGTTTTTGAGCATTGGATAGAGAAATACAACATCCCCATCTACGACGAAGAAACAGGCAAAGGCCTGTTGAGACATATATATATAAGGAAAGCATTTGAAACGGGAGAAATAATGGTTTGTCCCGTTTCGGCAAAGAGAAATCTGCCCAAAACAGACGAGCTTATTGAGGAGCTGTTAAAGGCAGTGCCCGAGATAGCGAGCGTCGTAATCAATGTAAACGACGAGGATACAAACGTGGTTCTCGGCAAGGAGTGCATAACTCTTTGCGGCAAGGGATATATAACGGACGTTCTGTGCGGAGTAAAGATAAGAATTTCACCGCTGTCGTTTTATCAGGTAAACCGTGCACAGGCACAGAAACTGTATGAAAAGGCCGCCGAGTATGCAGACCTCAAGGGTGACTCTCTTCTGCTTGACCTCTACTGCGGAGCGGGTACAATCGGTCTTTCCATGGCTGATAAAGCGGACAGACTGATAGGCGTTGAAACCGTATCCGAGGCTGTGGAGGACGCAAGACTTAATGCAAAGGAAAACGGAATAGAAAACGCTGAATTTATTTGTGCAGATGCAGGCAAGGCGGCACAGTTGTTGCTCGAACAGGGCAAAAAACCCGATGTTATAATACTCGACCCTCCGAGAAAAGGGTGTTCAATTGAAACGGTAACAGCTACTGTCGGCATGAAGCCCGAACGGATTGTGTATGTATCCTGCGACCCTGCAACGCTTGCACGTGATTGTGCGGAGTTTGAGAAACTCGGCTATTCGGTGCAGGAGGTAACACCCGTAGACATGTTTCCCAGAACGGCACATGTCGAATCCGTCGCTAAACTAGCACGAAATAAAATATAATAATTTTACTAAAAAATCACAAAATAAAAACAGTCAAAGGCTTGCAAAACGGCAAGCCTTTGTTTATAATCTATGTGGCATGTTAAATGCTGTATGATAAAATGGTGTAGAATGTGGCTTTGAAGGGAAGGATTTGAAAATGTCCGCAATTTTTGCTAATCTGGGCAACATTGAATGGCAACAGGTTGTCATGTGGATTATCGGTGCAGTGCTGATTTTCCTGGCAATCAAAAAAGAGATGGAACCCACGTTGCTTTTGCCTATGGGCTTTGGTGCAATTCTTGTAAACCTGCCTGAATCCGGTGCAAAAGATGTTATCGATTTCTTGTTCAAGATAGGAATTGACAGCCATGAGCTGATGCCCCTTATACTGTTTATCGGCATCGGTGCAATGATTGACTTCGGACCGCTTTTGAGCAATCCGAAACTTATGCTGTTCGGTGCGGCGGCACAGTTTGGTATATTCTTTACTTTGTGCCTCGCTTCACTCTTTGGCTTTGAGATTAAGGATGCGGCATCCGTTGCCATTATCGGTGCGGCAGACGGTCCCACTTCGATATTTGTTGCGAATATGCTCGATTCAAATTATACGCCTGCCATTATGGTTCCGTCTTCCCCCTATATGGCACTTGTTCCTATTGTTCAGCCGCCTATTATCAAGCTTTGCACAACAAAGAAAGAGCGTTTGATTCGTATGAAGAACACCGGCAAACCGGTTTCAAAGATGACAAAGATTCTCTTCCCCATCGTTGTTACAATAATTGTCGGCCTTGTAGCCCCCGATGCTGTTGCACTTATAGGATTCCTTATGTTCGGTAACCTTATAAGAGAATGCGGAGTTCTGAATTCTCTTTCTGAGACAGCACAGAATGTTCTTGCAAATCTTATTACTATCTTCCTTGGCCTTACAATTGCATCAAGAATGGTTGCTGCGGAATTTCTTCGCTTTGAGACGATTCTTATTATGCTTCTCGGCTTGGTTGCATTCGTTGTTGACACGTTCGGCGGCGTAATGCTTGCAAAACTTATGAACATCTTCCTCAAGGATAAGATAAATCCCATGATAGGTGCAGCGGGAATTTCAGCGTTCCCCATGTCTGCAAGAGTTGTTCATAAGATGGGTCTTGCGGAGGACAATCAGAACTTCCTTCTGATGCACGCAATCGGTGTTAACGTTTCGGGTCAGATTGCATCCGTTATCGCAGGCGGTCTGATTCTTTCCCTTGTAAAGTAAGAGGAGGTTAATGTATGTTTAATTTCAATATTCAGTATCTTATAAATGCATTGCCGATAATGGGCAAGGGTATGATCGGTATTTTTATTGTCACAGCCGTTATCATTCTCTGTGTTACAGCACTCAACTATTTCACCTCTCCCGAAAGAAAGGCGAAGAAAGCGCAGAAAAAAGCAAACACAAATCAGACAAACTGAGATAGCAACTCCCGCCTTGAGCGGGAGTTTTTTCATGTTTATATGCTTGACATAGCCTGCGGCAACAGTTAAAATTCGGTTAAGGTGAATTGTAGGGATTTTCAAAAAAAGAGGTAAGGATTTTGTACGGATTACTTGTTATAGCGGCACTTCTTTTCGCACTCCAATTTTTGTTTAACCAGCAATTTCGGCGTCTTAACGGAAGCGACGGGATTGATTCCACACTTGTTTTTGCGACCTATACAAACGGAATAAGCTTTGTTTTAATGCTTGTTCTCAACGGTTTGCGACTACAGATAACGTGGTTTTCTCTGCTTATAGCGGTGCTTTATGCAGCAGCATTGCTCGGGTATAACTATTCGGCGCTCAAATCCTTTGCAACGGCTAATCTGTCCGTGTTTTCGATTTTTGCAATGCTCGGCGGAATGCTTCTGCCCTTTGCATACGGAGTGCTGTTTTGTGACGAGGCACTCACGTTGCCGAAAGTTTTTTGCGTGGTGCTTATAGGTGTAGCAACTGCCATGAGCTTTGAAAAAGGAGGCAACAAGGGCGGTAATATGAAGCATTATATTGCTGTTTTCTTTTTCAACGGTATGGTCGGCGTGCTCTCAAAGATACATCAGTCAGATGCGGCTTTGGCGGTTGACAGCAGAAGCTTCATGGCTACGGTTAATGCAACCGTGTTTTTGCTGTGCCTGATTTTCCAGCTTATAAAGAACAAAAAAATAAAACTTGTATCCCTAAAAGAGCTCGGAAGTCTGTCGGGATGTGCAGTTTGTAACGGCGTGGGAAACCTGCTTTGTCTTATTGCGCTCACATCACTTCCTGCATCTGTACAGTTCCCGATAACAACGGGTGGAGTTATGGTTTTCTCAACTGTTATAAGTCTTATAAAACGTGAAAAGCCGTCGGTGAGAACGCTTGTTTCTACGGCTGTAGCTTTTGCGGCAACGGTTCTGATAATGTTCTAGTGCCTTGACTTTAAGTGTTGATTGGTGTTAGAATAGTGCTAAATAAAAACAAAACGGAGGGATTCGGTGAGCAAAGAGGGACTCAATCAAAACGGCTCTCGCGTACGTTGCACGGTGTGCGGTTATATTGCGGATGCGTTGCCCAAAGAGAAATGCCCAAAATGCTCGGCTCCGGCGGCGTTGTTTGACAGCGAACAGGAGCAGGTAAAACAAAAGGAAAAAACCGGTTATGAGTGTTCGATTTGCGGATATATTTTTGACGGTGAAGAACCGCCCGAGCGTTGCCCGCAATGCGGTGTCGGCGGCGACTTGTTTGAAGAAAGGTGTGCCCCTGAGACAAAAGATTGGGTGTGCACAGTCTGCGGTTTGAGTTTTAAGGGCAGTAATGCTCCTGAAAGATGTCCTAAATGTACGGCTCCGCAGGAGATGTTCAAACAACAGCGTGACGAAAATATACCTGTTATGACTTGTTCCATCTGCGGCTGCGAGGTCGAGGGTGAAGAACCGCCCGAGCGTTGTCCGCAATGCGGCGTTGGCGGCGACTTGTTTGAATAAATATGACAGTAAAAGGCAGGCAGTGTCAATTGACACTGCCTGCTAAAGTTTTTTATTAATCTTTTTCGTAGGTCTCCTGCTGAACAATCTCCTGCATGGTGACAGCCTCTTTTTCGTAGAGGCTCTGATATTTATCCTGATAGTAGTTTTCGGCTTTGCAGTCAAAACTTCCGTCAGGAGAATAGTTGATAACGGTACAGCCTCTCTGGGAGCCTCTTTCGGATATGCCCGAATAGGCAAGATAGTCTATGCTCAGACTGTAGGTAAAGCGGATGCCTTTATAGTCGATTGAGAAGTTGTTATCGTGGTCGTGTCCGCAGAAAATGGATTTGGTTGAGCCGAGTTCAAGCATGGTTTCGAAGAGGTTGTCTTCGTGCATACCGCTGAAAACGATTTTTCCGCTTTCACCCGCTTTTCCGTAGACAAGCTTTACGTTTTCAGTATCCTTAAACCCGTTGTCCATGTACTCATACCAGGCATCTCTCTGCTCCGTAAGGGGAATGTGGAAGAAGGCGGAGGACTTTATGTCGGACTTCTCATCTGAGCCGAGCTGTTTTAAAACAGCGGCGTTCTGCTCGTTGAGCTTATTTACGGTATCCTTGTACCACTGAACCTGATTTTCGTGGATGTTATCGTACTTCCACATGATGCCGAGATAGTCGCCGTCGGTATATGAATGGCTGTCAAAAATATAGAGAGATTGAGTGATAACACCCTTGCTGTTTTTGACGTTTATAACCTGATTGCCGTAGCCGTCAATATCGTCGGGACCTGCCTGGAACAGACAGTATTTAAAGTCGCTGTTTTCATAAAAATCGGAAACCTTTTCACGGGAGAAGTAGCTGTAGGACTCTGCGTCGTGGTTGCCCAAAGCGACGGTCCAGTAAACACCGAGCTTTTCCATGAGCGAGGCAAAAACCTTGGCTGAGGAGAGGTTGTTAAGTGTACCCGCCTGGTATGGAACAGGAAAAGCTATATCACCTGTGATAATGACAAGGTCAGGCTTTTCGGCTGTGACCATGGCCGCAACTGCATTGAGTGCCATGGCGTCCTTTTTATGTGACAGCCAACCGCCGCCGATATGTATATCCGTAAGCTGAAGAACCTTAAAATCTCTGTCCGTTGTGAATGTCCAGAAGCCGTTTGCGTCCTTTTTTGGGACAAGAGTATCATCCTTTTTAACGGTTTCAAAGGATTGAGCTTTTTCGGTGTTTGCTTTGTTGCCGATAACATTGACTACGGCTGTAATTCCGGCGACAGCAACAATGACAGCGAGAATAACGCCCAACACTTTCAATGCTTTTTTGCCACTTTTACCTTTTTTCTCTTTCATGATTTTATCCCCCTGTTCTGTATGACAATATTAAGCTCAACATTTTCCTTTTCCCTACACTCGAGAACCATTGCCTCGGTTGCATCTTGAATATCAGATTCCGACATCCCGTTTGCAAAACGAATTTTTGCATAGGCGAGAGTAGATTCTCCGTTTAAAATGTAGCTGATATCGAAGCATTTGTCAACAGCGTTACAGCTGTTAATGATGCTTTCGACAGCCTTACGCTTTTGAATGCTTACGAAATTTATCAGAAAAGCTGCTCTCGATATCATTAATTTTACCGCCGAGACAATAATCATAACGCTGATGACTATACCGAATACGGCATCGAGAGCAAAGTTTACATACTGCGACAGCGTCAAAGACAGTATGGTTGAGCAGGTTATAAAAAAGTCGAGCAAGCTGTCAAAGGCCATTACCCGAATGACAGGAGACCCTGCTTTTTTTGAAACCTCTCTGAAAACAAAGAACAAAATAAGCTTTACTACAGCGGTGAGGCTAATCAGCACAAGAAACTTTGTCAGATACCATACAGGAGTGGGATACATGAGCCGCTCAAGGGAACTGTATGCAAAATAGAAACCCACAAACACAACTACAATCGACATAATAAAAGAGAGGAGCTGTTCGGTTTTTTTGATGATTGCATTAGATTTTGATACGGTTTTTAATATGTACGCGAGGCACAGGAAAGTGATGAGCCCTGACAGGCTGTCAAAGAGACTGTTGACAGCATCGGAATATATGCTTATGCTGTTTGACGAAAGGCCTACATAGAGTTTCACCAAAAATAGAGCTAAGTTTGCAGCAAAAGAGCCGCCACACACAGCAAGAGTGATTTTATTCTGTTTTTTCAACTTTGTCACTCTCCTTGCCTATAAAATATTCTACTCTGAATGACTCTCTTTTGTGTTTTTTGCTGATAGGACAGAATGTTGAACATCATTGCAACAAAGCCTATTGCCTGCACAATAATTTCTGTTGGTTGCATATTTACACCTGATTTTAAACTATATTTGACCAAGTAAAATCCCCAGACGACAGCCTGAGGGATTTTGAGTGTTACAAACTATTTAGATGCCATGTCAAAGTTTACTTTTCTTTCTTCAAAACAATAGCGGTTCTATTGGGCAGATAGCATTTAAAACCTATCCAGCCTGCAGGCGTGGTAAAGGTTTCGTATTTAGTGGATGTGTCTACACGGGAGAAGCCTCCAAATTCACCGTCATCCGAAGAAAGAACAACGTTATATGTGCCTTCTTCACCCACGGGTATAAAATATCCGTCAAAGGATTTGTTTGGGTGAAAATTGAAAATAAACACGGTGTCTCCCTTAGTATAGATGAGGATTTTATCCTCCTGATGAAGCCATCTGTTCTCGGCTGATAAAGTTAGTAAATCATCTTCCTTAAGCAACTTTATCATAGCCTTATCAAAATCATTGAGTTCTCTGTATCTAAGGTCGGGATTATCCACCAAACTCCATTGTCTGCGGCAATAGTGATAGCTCCAGCCGTTGCCCTCACGTGGAAAATCTATCCACTCGGGATGGCCAAATTCATTACCCATAAAATTGAGATATCCTTTACCTGCCAAGGATGCGGTAACAAGACGTATCATCTTATGAAGCGCAATACCTCTGTCAATTACAGGATTACCGCCAAACTTGTTCATACCGGTGTACATTTCAGCATCGCAAAGTCTGAACATTATGGTCTTATCTCCAACTAAAGCCTGATCGTGAGACTCGCAGTAGCCTATATTCTTTTCCTGCACGCGACCGGAGGTAAGCTCATACCACAACTTGCCGATATCCCATTCCTCGTCGGTGTATTCTTTGATGGTTTTTATCCACAAATCAGGCACACCCATAGATAGCCGGTAATCAAATCCAATACCGCCATCCTTTATGGGAATGCACATTCCCGGCATGCCGGACATATCTTCTGCTATTGTAATCGCATGGGGATTGATTTCGTGGATCAATTCGTTTGCCAGTTGTAAATATGTAACAGCATCCGTATCGGTGTTCATTGAAAAGTACATATTATAATTTGTAAATGCGCTTTCAAGTCCGTGGTCGTGGTAAAGCATAGAGGTTACTCCGTCAAAGCGGAAGCCGTCAAAATGAAAAACCTCCATCCAATATTTAAGATTTGAAAGTAAAAAATGCAACACTTCATTTTTGCCGTAATTAAAAAGCTTAGTTCCCCAGGCGCTGTGGTTGCCCTTTTCTCCCTCGTGGAAAAACTGGTATACTGTGCCGTCAAACTCGTTAAGTCCCTCGTTGGTATTATTTACCGCGTGCGAATGCACGACATCCAACAAAACGGCAATGCCCATTTTGTGAGCAGTATTTATAAGCTCTTTTAAATCTCGGCTGCTGCCGTAACGCGAAGAAGCAGCGAAAAAGTTGGAAACCTGATACCCAAAAGAACCGTAATATGGATGCTCCATAATGGCCATTATCTGTATAGTATTATATCCCTGTGCTTTAATTCTCGGCAGGATGTTTTCAGTAAATTCGCTATATGTGCCGATAGCACCCTTCTCCTGCGCCATTCCTATATGACATTCGTAAATGAAAGGCGTTTTTTCGGGCACAAAGTTATTATCAGTCCAATGAAATTTTTCATAGGTGTCCTCGATTTCGGCACACCACAAATATGTATGCGGATCTTGTACAACATGTGTAGCGTAAAGCGGAATGCGGCGCAGTATCCGCCCTGAGTTTATAACAATAGCCTGTACCTTTTGCCCTGCCTTAAGTGCGTTTTTACCCTTGAGATGCACTTCAAAAACACCGTTCTCAAGCTTGGTCATTGGACAACTTTCGATATCCCAGTTGTTAAAATCGCCTGTGAGGTACATTTCATCAGCGGCAGGAGCCCACTCTCTGTAAACCCAGCCGGTGCGAGTACGGTGAAAACCAAAATACTTATAACCGTTGGCAAAATTTTTTATCTTTTTGCAGGTGCCTAAAAGTGCTTTTTTTTTAACTGTAAAAAGTTCTGTTCTTAAGTTAATATCCTTTTCAAAAGGGGCTAAAGATGTGTCGATTTCCAAAAGTCTGTTTTTTGTAAATGTGCTCATTTTAATCCCTCGCTTTACAATTATTATACCATATAGTGGTAATAAATAGCAATAAAATTCAGGCATATCTTCCATAAACGAAATTAACCCAAAAACACAAAGAAATGATAAGTCATATATACGCTTTCGACCATAGTTTTAACAATCTAAAAAACGAAAAAGAGCAGACTTAGCGAATAGAAACTGCTAAATCTGCCCATAATATTTATTTTAGTGGATTAATCTATTTTGACGGAGCTTTTAGTGAAATTCCAACCTTCGTCGGAGTGATATATTTTGCTTTCGCAAAGTGTGATATTGAAGCCTACAGCTTCAGTGATATTATATTCGCTGTGAAACTCGCGAGGCGAATAACACTGAGCGAAGCAATATCACTCGCCAAAGGCGAATATAACTGAAAAACCGACTTGTCGAAACAAGTCGGTTTTTCTGGTGGGAGAGGGTGGATTCGAACCACCGAAGTCGTCGACAACAGATTTACAGTCTGCCCCCTTTGGCCACTCGGGAACTCTCCCTTATTCAATTTTCACCTA
>JAZUNO010000119.1:0-17013 GCA_045604185.1 Acutalibacteraceae bacterium
AAATACATATTTCGGTTGAAAAGATTGGAAATATGTTATAGAATTATATAAATAGGTTTGGGGTGTAACTTAGAAGTAACATTTGGGCAGAAACCGCATAATAAACATTTTGGGTTGCTTTTGCTTAGTGGCGGCGGCAGCTCTTCTTGTGGTGATTTTTTTGCTTCGTTTCGAAGAGCTTTGGGTATGGTACAAAGTGTATCAGCAAAAGCTCCTCGAGGCAGAAGAATATATACAGTCGCTTGAGGGTTGGAATTTTGTATTTGCCATGCTTGCTGTCTTTGCGATAAGGACTATAATTCCCGTGCTGTCCGTTTCGGGTACCTGCGTTATTACGGGTGTTGTTTTACCCTCGTATTGGGCGATTCTTGTGAATCTGCTCGGTGTGTTTATAATGGTGAGCATACAGTACTTTATCGGCATGAAGTTTGGCAGCGGCAATGCATGGAAGATTATAAGCCGCAATGAGAGCGTTCGTAAGATTATGGAGAGTTCGGGTGCGGCGAACAAGTGGATGCTGGTTGCACTTCGTCTGGTGCCGGGGTTTCCGTTGGGGCCGGTGAGCAAGATTTACGGCTCGATGAAGTTTTCTTATTGGAAGTTTCTTCTGCTGTCTGCGGCAGGGTTTGCACCAAAGCTTATTTCGTATACAATTATCGGTACAAACGTATATGACCCGCTTTCATCCGCATTCCTCATGCCTATAGTTGTGTTGTTGTTAATCAGCGGAGCTTCACTTCTTTCAATAAACATGATTTGGCATTTTGTTGAAAGAGACATACATTTTGAGAGAAAAAAAGCCGCCTATCATTATTCGGAGACGGCAAAAAATAAAAATAATCATAGTTAAGAGGAGTTGCACTATGAATACAACGGATATACTTAGAAAAAATATTAAAGACGGCGTACTTGACGAGCGCTTTGCCCAGCTCTATCCGCAGAATCTTGTGGACAGTCAGAAAGAGCGTTATTGCAGAGTGCTTTCGGAGTTTGACAGACTTTTCGGTGAGGGAAGAGAAGTCGGCATATACAGCGCACCGGGCAGAACTGAAATCTGCGGAAATCATACAGACCATAACCACGGTTGTGTTCTTGCGGCAAGCGTTAATCTGGATGCTATAGCTGTTGCATCCAAGAGTGAAGGCACTGTTGTCAATGTCAAGAGTGAGGGCTACAAGAAAGATACAATTGATTTGAATGACCTCGAGCCTAAGAAGAGTGAGTACGGAAGGTCTGTGTCCCTTGTCAGAGGTGTCTGTGCGGAATTTAAAAACAGAGGCTATAATGTCGGTGCTTTTGATGCTGCAACTGCGTCGGATGTACTTTCGGGCTCGGGCCTTTCGTCATCCGCAGCATTCGAGGTGCTCCTTGGAACGATTATAAACTATATGTTCAATGACGGCAAAGTCAGTGCTGTTGAGATAGCACAGATAGCACAGGTTGCTGAAAACAAGTTCTTCGGCAAACCCTGCGGTCTGCTTGACCAGATGACGAGCTCTGTCGGAGCTTTTGTAAAAATTGATTTTGCAGACCCGTCGAAGCCGCAGATTGAAAAGCTTGACTTTGATTTTGCTTCTTGCGGACATGCTCTTTGCATTATTGATACAGGCGGAAATCATTCAGACCTTACCGATGAGTATGCGGCGGTAAGAAAAGAGATGGAGTCTGTTGCCGAGTTTTTAGGCAAGAACGTTCTTCGTGATGTATGCGAGGATGAGTTTAAAGATAACATTCCTGCTATCCGTGAAAAGTGCGGAGACAGAGCGGTTCTCCGAGCCATGCACTTCTATGCCGATAACGCAAGGGTAGATAAGCAGGCTGCAGCACTTAAGGCAAATGACTTTGAAACATTCAAAAAGTACATAATAGAGAGTGGCCGTTCATCCTATATGTATAATCAGAATGTTTTCACATGTAAGAAAACTGACAGTCAGCCGGTATCCCTGGCCCTTGCACTCAGCGAGTCTGTACTTGACGGATGCGGAGCATGGAGAGTTCACGGCGGCGGCTTTGCAGGAACAATTCAGGCCTTTGTGCCGCTGGATAAACTTGACAGCTACAAAGACCTGATGGAAAAAGTATTCGGTTTGGGTTCTTGCTACGTTCTCTCTATTCGTCCTGTCGGCGGAATAGAAGTTTGATACTGAGATTTTTATTTTGAGCCTCAGGATTGTTCCTGGGGCTCAATGCCGGGATAAAGGATTTCGTGAATGTCGTTTTTGACTGTCGGCCAGTCAAGTATGAGAACTTCGGTACCGTTTATATTTTTTAACGGAACGCTGACTTTCGGGATAATAGCTTCTGTGACGGGAAATTTAAGATAACCGATATATTTCGGAGCTTGGCCTATAATTTCGGACTTTTTGAAGTTTGTGCTGACGAGAGGAAGAACCTCATTGAGGTAGTCGAAACATTTTACTATTATTGTCGAATAGCTTTCGGTTGAGACCATTTTCTTGAACTTTTCTAGTATAGCGGTAAGGACAATACGCTGTCTGCCTGTTCTTGCACGGTCGTTGTCTATGCCTCTTATGCGAGCATATTCGAGAGCAACATTGCCGTTGAGGTGGTAGGTTCCGGCTCCTCTGGGAGAAATACCGTTGGCGGACATCGTGCCTGAAATGACATTGACTTCTTCCTGAGTGATATATATATCTACACCGCCGAGAGTGTCAATTGCCTGTATAAATCCTTCAAAATCTATGCTTATATATTTGTCTATTCTGATTTTATAGTTTTCTTCGATTGTTTCAACGAGGAGCTTCGGACCGCCGTAAGCGTGAGCGGCATTAAGTCTGGCGTTGCCGTGACCGGGGATAGACACATAGGTAGCTCTCGATAGTGACACCATTTTTATAGTGCTGTTTAAGGTGTTTATCGAAAGGACAATAATTGAGTCGGCACGCGGATAATATCTTGCTTGGCTGCCGAGGTCGCAACCGATAAGAAGAATGTTGATGATATTATCGTTATACCACATTCTCTGGTCGTCGATGTTTTCCGATATATCCTCATCAGCCTCAGGGACTGTTACCTCTTCGATGTATTCGGGGTTTACCTGAAGAGTTTCCTCTTCCTCGAAATTCATTTTATTGAGATAGTGGTTTGCGGCCAATATGCCGACACATATAGGTATAGCTATGACAAGAACAATTGCTAAAGCAATTATTATTCCTTTTTTCTTTGAGTTTTTTGAGCTTCTGCTCATTATATCAGCTCCGTTCAGAGTTATTTTCTAGTTATATATTACTCTAAATTACTATGTTTTTCAATACATTTTCCTGTGCGTTTGAAAGGAAGGGTTTTCGTGTTAAAGGATAAAGAGATGCTTCGGGATGTGATTTTTGAATTAGCTTGTGCAGACGGCACTCCCGGAGATGAAACTCAGGCTGTCAGTGCGGCTGTAAAAAAACTTGAAAAGTATATGTCGGTTTATGTTGATACGCTTGGCAGTGTTCGCGGTGAAATGCCGGGCGAGGGACCGCATATTTTGCTCGATGCACATATTGACAGAATCGGTATGATAGTCACATCTGTTGATGACAGCGGTTTTATAAAGTTTACAAAATGCGGCGGAACAGATGCACGGGTGCTTGCGGCAGCCGAAGTAACAGTTTGGGGAAAAGAACCTGTTTACGGAGTTGTGACGTCGACACCGCCACATCTTTCAAAGGGTGACGATAATAAAAAGGCAAAGGATTTTTCCGAGCTTTCGATAGATGTAGGTATGAGTGCAGAGTGTGCAAAGAAGCTTGTTCATCCGGGTGACAGAGTTACTGTTAATATGAAAAACCTCGAGCTTATGGGTGACAGAATTTCATGTGCAGCCCTCGACGACAGAGCGGGTGTTGCATCGATTTTGCGTTGCCTTGAGTTGCTTGAGGGTAAAAAACACGGTTGTAAACTGAGCGTCTTGTTTTCCGTTCAGGAGGAGACGGGCGGAAGCGGTGCGGCTACAGGCGGATTTGATATAGCTCCCGATGAAGCTATCGCTGTTGACGTGAGCTTTGCCATGGCTCCGGGCTTAAAGCCCGAAAAGTGTGCACATCTCTCTAAAGGTACGATGATAGGCTATGCACCGTCACTTGATTATAACATCAGCCGTTCACTCCAACGTATAGCAGAGAAAAAGAATATTCCCTATCAATATGAAGTTATGGGCGGAAAAACAGGCACCAATGCAGACGAGCTGCAGATATCGGGCAAGGGTGTAAAAATGGGTCTGCTTTCAATACCGCTTCGTAATATGCATACGGGTGCGGAGATAATCGACATTAACGATGTTGAGGCTACGGCACAGCTCATGGCTGAGTATATAATTGAAAGGGGACGTTCTGATGCTTGAGCTTATAAAGAAGTTTTGTAGCGTTTCGGGTATTTCGGGGCGTGAGGATAAAGTACGTGAGCTTATAATATCCGAAATAAAGGACTTTGCCGAGTATGAAATTGATGCTTTGGGCAATCTGGTAGTTCACAAAAAAGGCAAAAAGCGTGCTGAAAAAAAGGTTATGGTTGCCGCTCACATGGATGAAGTCGGCATGATAGTGACATATATATCTGATGACGGATTTTTGAAGTTTTCAACAGTAGGCGGTGTTGATGCCAGAGTATATCTCGGCAGGGCTGTTAAGGTTGGCGAAAAAGCAGTCAGCGGTCTTGTGGGAGTAAAGCCTATTCATATGCTCGAGAAGTCGGAAGAGCTTGATATGCCTAAAATTGACGAGCTTTATATAGATATCGGTGCATCCTCAAAAGAGGAAGCGGCAAAGGTTGTAAGCCCCGGTGATGCCGTGTGGTTTGATTCTGATGTTGTGCAGTTTGGTGAGGGCTTTTTAAAGGGTAGAGCACTTGATGACAGAGTGGGCTGTGCAGTGGCTGTAAGCATGATAAAGAGCGAACTTGAGTATGATATGGAGTTTGCTTTTACGGTTCAGGAAGAGATAGGAACACGTGGTGCGGCAACGGCGGCTTTCGGTATAGCTCCCGATTATGCTATAGTGCTTGAGACAACTACTGCTGCAGATATTCCGGGAGTTGAGAACGAAAAGCGTGTCTGTGCCTTGGGCGAGGGAGCCGTTGTAGGATTTATGGACAACGGAACCATTTATGACAGGGAGCTTTTTAAACTTGCATTTAAGTTAGGCGAAGAGAATGGCATAAAGGTTCAGACAAAGACCATGGTTGCAGGCGGTAACGATGCACGTGCGATTCACAAGAGCGGTAAAGGTGTTAAAACTATAGCCGTATCTTTGCCGTGCAGATATCTTCATTCTCCCTCGTGCGTTATAAAGTTAAGCGACGGTGAGGACGTAAGAAAGCTTGCTGAACTTCTCGTTGAGGAACTTTGCCATGCTTAAACTTGTTGAAGATGACGGCTTAAGGCTTTTTGACTTTTGCAGACGGGACTCGTTCGGGACAAAGATAGCTGGCTATTTTAAAACTTTTAAAACTGATTTTTCGTTTGCACTGTTTTGGTTGCAGACGGCAGAAGATGGAACAGTAACCGCCGCTGTATGCAAGGTATACGGCAGTGTGGTGCTGTGTGCATCGGACAAGGCTGATTTTGATGAGCTGTCAGAATTTTTAAAAGTTGTAGGTTTTTCGGTTGTTTCCTGCGATTTGTCTGTTTGTGAAAAGCTTAGGGCTACAGCAACGAGACAAGGCAATATTGTTGAAATCAGAGAAGTGCCCGAATACTCAACCTACAAAGCAAAGATGGAAAAATATCCGGATTTACCCAAACTCCATACACTTCTAACATCTTCAGGTTTTAGCCTCGGTGACAGAGGCGAGTGGATGGCAGATGTAAGTGCGCGAATGAGAAGCGGTGCGGCACAGTGGTGCGTTGTAAACAGTGAAGATGAGATAAAGGCTTGTGCCTGTGCACTGTTCATAACCGATGATGCCGCATTTTTTGGCTGTGTAGCATCTGATGCACAGTGCCGTGGTGAGGGCTTGGGTTCGGATGTTGTGTTGACACTTGCGAAAAGTTATTGTCCCCACAGGCGTGTGAATCTGTTTTGTAAAGACGGCGGAATAGTGGATTTTTATAAAAAACTCGGCTTTGAAGTTGTTGGCAGATGGGCCGAGATTGAATACATAGGATAGGGTAAGGTATGAAACAGACATTTTTTAAGTTTGACAGTAAAATTGAAGAAGCGGCGGTTAAAGCTCTTGAGGTTGCAAGAGACAGCTTCAGGACAATTGAAGAGATAACCGAGTATAATCAGCAGAAAGTGCTTTCGGCTTTTATAGAGAACAGAGTCAGTGAGAGCCATTTTACCGAAACCACGGGTTACGGCTACGGTGACAGAGGACGTGAAACTCTTGATGCGGTTTTTGCACAGTCCTTTGGTGCAGAGGATGCACTTGTGCGTCACAGTTTTGCCTGCGGAACGCACACTCTGGGTGTTGCACTTTTCGGCATTTTGCGTCCGGGAGATACAATGCTTGCCGTTACGGGCAAGCCTTACGATACAATTCATCCCGTTATCGGTATCAGCGGTGAGGGTATGGGCTCCCTTAAAGATTTCGGTGTAAAATATGAGCAGGTTGACCTCGATGAAAACGGTGAGCCTGATATTGAGGCGATAAAGGCAGCGGTAGCCGAAAAAAAGCCGAAGCTTGTATATATTCAGCGTTCACGCGGCTATACTCTTCGCCCGAGTTTGTCCGTCGAAAAGATTGGTGAGATAGCAAGTGCCGCAAAGAGTGTATGTGATACTATTGTTTTTGTGGATAACTGCTACGGTGAGTTTGTTCAGGCAAAAGAGCCGTTAGAGATGGGTGCTGATATAATTGCCGGCTCACTGATAAAAAATGCAGGCGGCGGAATAGCTAAAAACGGAGGCTATATAGCAGGCAGGGCGGATTTGATAGAGCTTTGTTCATACCGCATGACTACGCCGGGCCTCGGCAGGGAAGTCGGTGCAACTCTGGGCCAGAACAGGGAACTGTTTATGGGTATATTCAACGCTCCGCACATAGTCGGAGAGGCTCTTAAGACAGCGGTGTTTACAGCGGCTTTATTTGAACAGTTCGGTTTTGATGTCACACCTACAAGTACAGAGAAACGCTGTGATATTATTCAGACTGTTCAGCTTCGCAATCCGGAGGCTTTAATAGCTTTTTGTCAGGGTATGCAGTCAGGTGCACCTGTAGATTCCTTTGTTGTTCCCGAGCCGTGGGATATGCCCGGATATGACAACAAAGTTATTATGGCTGCAGGAGCATTTACCATGGGTTCATCCATTGGGCTTTCAGCTGACGCACCGCTTCGTGAGCCGTATGCCGCATGGATGCAGGGCGGTTTCAACTTCCACAGTGCGAAGACAGGAGTTATGCTTGCGGCACAGAAGATGGTGGACAGGGGGATAATCTGATATGTGTGCATATTCGGGGATTTCACAGGAAGCACTTTTTCTTCTGCAACTTAACAGATTTAACGATTCGAAAGCATTTTATGAAGAAAATAAGGAAAAGATAAAACAGGGTGTTACCGTGCCTATGCGTCAGATAGCTGCAGCACTTTCCGACGATATGCTTGATATTGACCCTATGATGAATACGATTACTACAAAAATGGTGTCACGGGTTCGCCGTGATACTCGGTACACCAAGGATAAAAGACTGTACCGTGAGAACATGTGGATAATGTTTATGCGTCCAAAACATGAGTGGCGTATGTATCCGTGTATGTGGTTTGAGGTAACGCCTCAAGCCTGGGTTTGCGGTGTGGGCACTTATGACGCACCGGCTGATTTAATGGAAATTTTTCGAAGACATCTTGTTGAACGCAAAGATGAGTTTTTGAGTGCTGTAGAAAGTGCTCAAAGTGCAGGGGCGAGATACAGTGCAGAGCTCTATAAACGCTCTAAACCTGGTTGTCCCGAGGGCTTGGAACAGTATTATAATGCAAAATATTATTATTTTATTTTTGATTCGATTGATATGACTGCTCTTACTGACGAGAGGATTATAGATATTATAAGAGCCAAGTATAAAAAGTTTGCTCCGATGTATCGGTTTTTAAAAGACGTGTCAGACGAATATGTTTCAAAGGGAGGCTGATTTCATGAGCGATAACAGATATTTGAAATTCAAAAGCGGCAGCGATATAAGGGGTATAGGTTTAGGCAACGGCAGTGAGCCTCTTTATATGGACAACGAGTTTATATCATGCTGTGCCGCAGCATTTGCCGAGCTTTTGTCAAACCGTTCAGGCGTTGATAAGTCAAGCCTTAAGGTAGCTGTTGGTCACGACCCGCGTCTGTCCGCACAGCGTATAAGCGATGCTTTGATAAAGGGCTTTTCTTCGTGCGGCATCAGCGTTTTTGATTGCGGACTTTCATCAACTCCTGCGATGTTTATGGCGGTACTTGGTTTGGAATGTGATGGCTCTGTTCAGATAACTGCAAGCCACCATCCGGGGGACAGAAACGGACTTAAATTTTTTACCAAGGACGGCGGACTTGACTCAAAAGACATAGAGTATATTCTTAAAACAGCAGAGAGCATTGCTGTGGGCGAACCTTTGAGTGAGCCGATAAAAGTCAACTTCATGGAAAGCTATGCCTCTCACCTGCGTTCAATGATTTGCAGGGAGACGGGTAAGACCGAAAAGCCTCTTTCGGGCATGAAAATAATGGTTGATGCAGGCAACGGTGCAGGCGGCTTTTATGCGAGCAAAGTTCTGGAGCCTCTTGGTGCAGACGTCTCGTCGAGTATAAATCTTGAGCCGGACGGAAGCTTTCCTACCTATGTTCCAAACCCCGAGTCATCCGTGATGGTTGAGAGTGCATCAAATCAGGTGTTGAAGAGTGGTGCTGATTTCGGTATAGTATTTGATACCGATGTTGACAGAGCGGGCTGTATTTTGAGTGACGGTACAGAGCTTAACCGTAATAAGCTTATAGCATTGATATCAGCTATAATTCTTGAAAATGAGCCCGGTGCTACTATAGTTACAGACTCCGTAACATCATCGGGACTTGCGGAGTTTATTTCTGCTCACGGTGGCAAGCATCTTCGCTTCAAGCGAGGATACAGAAATGTAATCAATAAACAGATTGAGCTTAATGAGTCGGGAGTCAACTGTCCTTTAGCTATAGAGACTTCAGGTCATGCGGCTTTTAAAGAAAATTACTATCTCGATGACGGTGCTTATCTTGTTACAAAGCTTATTGTGAAAGCAGCACAGCTTCGTGAGAATGGCGGCAGTCTTGAAAGCTTTATAGCCGACCTTAAGGAGTCCAAGGAGGAAAAGGAGCTTCGCTTTAAAATAGAGCTTGATGACTTCAAGGATTACGGCGAGAATATAATAGTTGAGCTTAAGGCTCAGGCTGAAAGCCGTGACGGTTGGAGTGCAGAGAAAGAAAACTTTGAGGGCATCCGCATAAATACCGATGAAAACAACGGAGACGGCTGGTTCCTTTTACGTCTCAGCGTCCACGACCCGATACTCGTTTTAAACTGCGAGAGCAACTCTATTGGCGGTACACAGACTATGGTTGATGACTTGCAGGAGTTTCTTTCAAAGTACGACAAATTAGATTTGAGTGCATTTGAAAAATAAGAAAAGCCTTGGAAATCAAAGGATTTCCAAGGCTTTTTTAATGTTGATTATTTTCCTGAAACGGTAACTCCGTCAAATTCTGCCCATGGTAGGAAAGTCATGCCGTCGGTTACCTGTTCGCTGGATATTGCCACAATATTGTTGAGTATATCAATAATGTTTCCGCTTATCATCGTTTCGCTGACGGCGGAACCGATTTTGCCGTTTTCAATAATGAAGCTGTTTTTGGCAACGCCGGAAAAATCTCCGTTAATTGACGGTGCACCGCCTGAAAAGCGGTTTATAATAAGTCCTTTGTCTATATCTTTTATCATTTCGCTCAGTGGGACATCGCCGGGCAGAACTTCGATATTTCTACCTGAATTGAGAGAACGGGGGAAACCGGTTTTGTTTGCTCCGTACAGGGATAAGATAAAGGTTTTGAGAACACCGTCTTTTATAATATCCATGTTTTCTGTGGGGAAGCCGTCTGCGGTGAAACGCTCGCCGACAACTGTACGCTCATCAAGCGGAACGGACCTGACAGTGAGCTTTTCGCAGGCAACTTTGGTGTTGAGAGCATCTTTCCACGGAGAAGTGCCGTCGATAAGGACCCCTGTGGAGGCGAAGTTGCCCAAGGCCGTTTGGATAAGTTCGCCGAAACAGTCGGGGGAGTAAATTACTTTGCCGACAAATTTTTCTTCGGGAGATATGGTGTCGAGTTGTTTCTCACTGTCCTCAAGAAGCATTCTCTGAATACCGAGCTCCATGAACGGCTTTTCAAGGTTGTCAGAAACACAGAAGTAGCCGTTGAAAGAGGAGGCTTTTTCACCCTCGTGAGCCGAGAACATAGTGTTAAAGGCATATTCGCCGTGTTCATAAGAAAGAGCGGTTCCGTTGGAGTTCATGTAGAGCTTCTCACCGTGCTCGAAGTTTGAGATGAGTTGCTCCATGATGATTTTCGGATATTCGTCAGCTGTTTGTTTTAAGAATTCTTCAATTCTGTCGAAAAGCTTATCCTTGTCAGGCTCAAAAACACCTGATTTGTAGTTAGCTTTTGCTGTGAACGGAGCTATTTGTTCAGCCTCGTCGGGTACGGAAGACTCAGCTGCGGCAATGCATTCGGCAGCAGCTTTGTCAATGGCGTCCTTGTCAGCCTGGTTAATTTGTATGACTCCTTTTTTGGAGTCTTTGATAGCTTTCATGGAAATGCTTGTATCAAAGGTGGAACGCATAAGACTGAACTTACCGCCGTCGACGTTCAATTCGTCTTTTTTGCCTCTGTAAACAACGCATTGAGCGTGGTCGGCTCCGGCTTTTTTGAGAGCCTCAATGGTATATTGTGCAATTTCGTAGTTGGTTTTCATTTTTAGGCTCCTTTCTGTCAGCGTCCGCCGATTGTTATTTTACATTTGATTGCAGGGCCGCCCATTCCGACGGGCATCGGCTGCTTTTTACCGCACATTCCTGAGCTGGTCCAGACCATGTCGTTTGAGAGCATATCGACTGTTTTGAGCATATCGAAAGCAACACCGGATATTGTAGTATCACGTATTGCACGGCCAAGCTTGCCTTTCTTTATTTCATATCCCATGCTTACGCTGAACATGAATTCACCCGTGGTGTCAGCCTGCCCGTTGCCGGTTTCGGTAAGGAAGTATCCGTCGTCGATTGAAGCAATCATGTCCTCAAGTGAGCTGTTTCCGGGCAGGATAGCGGTGTTTCTCATGCGTATAAGTGGCTCGTCCGAGAAAGCGTAAGCTCTTGCATTACCCTGCGGTTTTACTCCGAAATGTTCAGCAGTTTCACGGTTGTTCATATAGCCTGTAAGAATACCGTCTTTTATTAAAACCGCATCTTCTGCGGGAGTTCCCTCGTCATCGACAAGTACCGGCAGGGGAACGGGTGAGCCGTCAGGCTGAGTGTGAGCGAAATCTATCATGGTTACAAGCGGGCTTGCAACCTGCTTGTTAAGGTTGTGAGCGGCAACCGAGCCGCCTAATACGAGGTCGGCTTCAACAGTGTGGCCGACAGCTTCGTGGGCGAGTATTCCTGCGAGATTCGGATGCATAACGACGTTGCGGAAACCGGCGTCTGCATATACACCCTCAGCCTTTTTCATGACGTTCTCGTAAAGTTCATCTATGCCGGGGAACAGCTTGTCGGGGGTTGAGAATACATCGGCAAAAAATCCGTATCCGCCGAAAACTTTGTACAGCTCAACATTTGTGCCGTCGTTTGCCTCTGCGGTGAGGAAAACATACGCATAACTTCTGGGAACGAGAGAATATGAATCACAGCCGTCATTTACACGCAGAAGCTTTTCCATTGAATCGCATTTTACCACGACATTCCGACTGACGAGGTCGGGATATTTTTTCTCGATATACGAGTCAATTTCTTTTGCAAAATCGATATACAGTTTTTGCTCACTGTCACGTATTTCACCGTTCATAACCTTTTCTCCGCCGCCTATAACGGGAAGAGCTTTTTTGCCGGTGCCGGCTTTTGAAGCAAGAAACAGAGCGTTTTCGCCTGCGGCTTTTATTATGCTTTTGATGCTGTCGTCGGAATATTCAGCACCTGATGCGAAGCCGTAAACGCCGTTTTTGTAAACTCTTGCACTGACGCCGCTGACTTGTGAACGGGCATTGCCTACGAGATTTCCGCCCACAATGGAAACACCGCGTGAGGAGTTTACCTGAGCACGCAGTTCCGTGTGGTCGGAAAGGAAATTTTTGTAAGGTGAAAGTAAATCTTTTATCATAAAATTTTCTCCCTTGCTAAAGCAGGATGTTTTTGTTTTATTATACCACTATTGTACAAAAAATCAACTTGACTCAGCTGTAAAACATGAGACGCTATTCCTTTTTCAGCCAAAGTATGATAATCTTATATAAAAGGGAAAAGAGGGTGAGATTATGAAGAAAGCGACGCTTTTGCTTTTAGCCTTTTTACTGCTTTCACTTTGTTCGTGCAAGGCTGAAATGACTGATGATTTTGAGAGTGGAACAGAACCGGAGACGACAACCGAATCTGTACGCATTCCCAATGTTTCAGAACTTTCCGCACTTGCGAAAGATAGTAGGGTTACGGAAGATTTTTTGAAGTTTTGCAGTAAAGAGTTTGGCGAAAATATATTGGTTTCGCTTTCGGATGCACTCAGGGAAAACGAATATGCGGAGGATTTCTGGTATTCGTATACAGGCAACACTCTTAATGTTCTTTCGGATATTTTTTCGGGTGCGGATAAGGCCCTGAACTATGTTTCGCTTGGCTCAAATGGCAAGGAGTCTTTTTCTTTTAGCTTTGCAGGCGATGTTAATCTTGCGGATGATTGGTGCCTTATGCAGTACTGTACAACAGTTGAAGGAGGCCCGTTAAACTGCGTTTCACCCGACCTTATCAGCGAGATGAAATCTGCTGATGTTATGATAATTAATAATGAGTTCTCTTTTTCGGACAGAGGAAGTCCTCTTAAGGGCAAGAGGTATACATTCAGAGCAAAGACGGAGAATGTTGAAATATTAAAAGAACTTGGTGTTGATGCCGTGTGTCTTGCAAATAACCATGTCTATGACTACGGAAAAGATGCTTTTTTCGACACCCTTTCGACTTTGGACGGTGCAGGTATAAAGCGATTCGGTGCAGGCAGGAATGCCCAAGAGGCACAAAAACCGCTTTACTATGTAATCAACGGGATAAAGGTGGCCGTAATCGGTGCTACACGTGCGGAGAAAAATATAATGACACCGGAAGCTTTGGCGAATACGCCCGGTGTGTTCAGAACATATGACGACACGCAACTTCTGAAAACTATTGAGGAAATAAAGAAAAACAGCGATATAGTAATAGCATATCTGCATTGGGGGACGGAGTTTACTGATGTGCTTGAACCTGTTCAGGTCAGTCTGGGACAAAAATGTATAGATGCAGGAGCAGATGCTGTTATTGGAGGTCATCCTCACTGCTTGCAGGGCATGGATTTTTATAAGGACAAGCTTATAGCCTACAGTTTGGGGAATTTCTGGTTTAATAACGGAACGGTGGATACGGGAATATTAAGGCTGGAAATATCGTCACCCGACAGAATCGGTGCAAGTTTTGTTCCGTGCATACAGCGAAACTGTAAGACTTTTTTGGTGACAGATGAAGCAGAACGGATAAGGATTTTTAAATATATAGAAAGCCTTTCCGATAATCTTACTTTAAGCACGGACGGGAAAATAAATCCGTCATAAAGTGCCGTAAAGTGGTGCTATTCAATTGACTTTGCTCAAGTGAAATGATATTATTATCTGGAAAGTTTTTTATTGTTAAAAGGGCTGATGCATTTGGGAAAATTTGAAAAAATGCTTATCGCCAGCGACTTTGACGGTACGCTTAAAACCGATAGCGGAATAATAGAAGAAAGTGTTCTTGAAGCAATCCGGTATTTTATTTCTCAGGGCGGTTATTTTACGGTTTGTACGGGCAGAACATATCAGGGTTTTCATATGTATGACCCGTCATTTATCAATGCACCGGTGCTTTTGACCAACGGTTCAATGGCGTATGACTATGAGAAGAAAGAGACTGTTTTTTTTAATGGCATAGGGGAAGAGGGTATATCTCTTGTGCGTGCCGTTATGGAAAAGTTTCCGACAGTTGCTATTGAGATGTATCCGTTTGATAAGACTTATGCAATTCATCTTGACGAGCATACGCACCGCCATTTCACAAGTCAGGATATTCCGTATGAGGTTATAGCTGACCCGTCGCAGGCGGAACTTCCCTGGGCAAAGGCGATGCTGGGTGCTCATGAGTATTCGCATGAGGTTCAGCAGTTTATACGTGAGAACTTTGAGTCACCTTCATTTTTGCCGACCAGAGGAGGCTTTGTCGAGCTTATTAAAAACGGTTCGGATAAGGGCGTAGGCCTTTTGACACTTGCGGACTCATTGGGAGTGCCGCATGACAGAACATTTGCTGTCGGTGACGGCTATAACGATATCGAGATGCTTGATGCCGCTGCGGCAGGCTTTGTGCCTTGTAACGGGTCGCCTGAGGCGTTGATGCATGCAAACTATCTTGTCAGGTCAAATAATAATGGGGCAGTTGCTCATGTTATAGAAATATTAGATTCAATGTATTAATCTTAGGAGGATAAGCATGGAAGTTAAACAGACTAATTTTGCTGTCATTGGAATAAGCGGAAGAGGAAGCTCGATGCTTTCGGAACTTTTGGAGGTTCCTGGAGTAAATGTTGTTGCTGTCTGCGATAAGTATGAGGATAGAGCACAGGACGGAGCTAAAATAGTTAAAAAGAAGAGCGGAAAAGAGCCTGATGTTTATCTTGATTATAAAGAGATGCTCAAACGTGATGATATAAAGGCTGTTATGTGTTGCACGACATGGATAACACACGCTCGCATAGCTGTTGATTGTATGAGAGCGGGCAAGCACGTAGCAATAGAGGTTGGCGGTGCCGCATCTATAGAGGAATGCTGGCAGATGGTTAGAGCTTCGGAAGAGACAGGAAAGTTCTGTATGCTTCTTGAAAACTGCTGCTATGACAGAAACGAGATGGCTCTTTTGAGAATGGTAAGAGAGGGCATCTTCGGTGAGATTGTTCATATGGAGGGCGGTTACAGACATGATTTGAGAGACGAGATATCTCTCGGACGTGAAAACCGTCACGGACGCATACATAACTTTAAGAGCAGAAACGGCGAACTTTATCCGACCCATCAGCTCGGTCCTATCGCAAAGGTTTTGCATATTAACAGAGGCAACAGATTTTTAACTCTTTCTTCTATGGCAAGCAAATCAAGAGGACTTAATGTTTGGATTAAGAAGCATAAGGGCGAGGGTTACGATTTGGCAGACTACCCGTTTAATGAGGGCGATGTGGTAACTACTATGATAAAGTGTGCTAACGGTGAAACAGTTGTTCTTTTCCATGACTGTTCACTTCCACGTCCTTATTCAAGAAACTATAAGATTCAGGGCACACTTGCCATATATAACGAGGACAATCAGAGCATATATATTGACGGTAAGAGCCCGCAGACACCGGGCCATTGGGACCACACATGGGAGAAGTTCGAGAAATACCGTGAAAAGTATGAGCATCCGCTGTGGTCAAAGTACAGTACAGACGGTATTCATGCAGGACACGGAGGCATGGACTATCTTGTGCTTTCAGCGTTTGTTGAGAGTGCCATGTATGACCTTGAACCGCCTATCGATGTGTATGATGCCGCAACATGGATGGCAATAACATGTCTTTCGGAGCAGTCCGTGGCAATGGGCAGTATGCCTGTTCCCGTACCGGATTTCACAAACGGTATGTGGATAGACAGAGAGCCTGCAAGACGCAGTATGTATAACACAGAAGAAGTTTGCAACGAGTTTTTCGGCGGTGCTGAAAACGGAGAAGAGAGTAAAGGGAAACTCTCCCGTCTTTTCTCGGGACTCCATAAAAAATAAAAATTGCTGTAATATTTTACGATTGGAGAAGAAGTATGAGTTTTTATATAGGCGTTGACGGTGGCGGCACCAAAACCGCATTTGCTCTCTTTGATGAAGAGAAGAATGTTGTGGCAACTGTTACAAGCACAGGAAGCAACCATGAAAATCTTGAGGGAGCTTTTGATGAGGCGAGCGGTGTTATCTGGGACGGTATTGGCGATTTGTTAAAGACCGCAGACAAGACCCTTGACGATGTTGGTTTTACACTTATGGGCCTTGCAGGAATAGACCATCCTTTCCAGCACGATATCATGTGCGAGAAGCTCAAGGCAAAGGGCCTTAAGAACTTTGAAATTTACAACGACGGCTTTATAGTGGTTAAAGCCGGTTCAATAAGCGGAGCGGCAATCGGATACAACTGCGGAACAGGTACTTGCTGTAACGCAATCGATTCCGACGGGAAGATGCTTCAGCTTGGCGGATTCAGCGAGTGTTCGGGCGATGTCGGCAACGGCACATGGATAGCCCAGACGGCTTTCAGACTCATTTATGACGAGGTATATCTCGGCCTTGAGCCGACAGCTATAACCAAGATGTATTATGAGCGTTTCGGTATCGGTAGCCGTGAGGAGTTTCTTGGCTCAATAGCAAAGCTTGAAACGGAGGAGGCACCTGTTTATGTGCAAGCGTTGATAAGCTTTTTCTTTGCGGCAGCGGCGCAGGGTGATGCTCCTGCAATGCGATATATTGATGTTATGGCACAGCGTGGGGCCGAGCTTATTTCTGCACTCATAAAGCAGCTCAACTTTGCAGGTGATGAGGTTGAGGTTGTGCTTTCGGGTTCAATGCATACAAAGCTTCCGAACGATGTATATCTTGCAAAGCTTGCGGAGCAGGCGGAAAGTCTCAGCGGCAGAAAGATACAGTTTATAAAACTTGATAAAGCACCCGTTACGGGTTGTGTCAATTGGATTTTCCAGGAGTATAAATAAGTTAATTTTTATGAA
>JAZUNO010000120.1:0-3606 GCA_045604185.1 Acutalibacteraceae bacterium
AGGGTGAAGTAAGAAGCACAGAAGATGTGGGTACTGCTTGCGTTCAAATATATTCAAATGATGAAACCAAACCCGTTTTTAATCTATATATTATTGATTCTCATGGCAAGGCAGAAAACGGCGGAGGGTACGCACCTGTTAACACAGAGCAAATTGATTGGTATATAAACAAGCGTGAGAATTTAAAGGCACAAAACGGCGTTTATTTACCTTCGTTGGTTTTTCAGCATATTCCTGTTCCTGAATTTTTTGATGTGATAAAAAAAGTGCCAAAAGGGACAAAAGGTGCTGTGCCTGCTTACGGTGCACATGCGAATGAATACTTTATACTTTTCGATGAGCAAAAGAAGAACGGCGGTTTCATGCTTGAATCTCCTGCGGCACCTGACAAGAACACAGGTGAATTTGAGGCGATGAGCGAAAAAGGTGATGTTTTAGGTATATATGTGGGGCATGATCACAACAACAGCTTTGTTGCCAAGTATAAAGGTGTAGATCTCGGATATACTCAAGGAACCGGATTTAACGTGTATGGTCCGGGAAAGAACAGGGGGGTACGTATTTTCGAGCTTAGCGAACGGAATGCAAGAGAATATAAAACTTATACCCGAACTTTCGGAGAATTGTGTGCAACTAAAATAAAGACTCCGGTAAAAGAGCTTATCTATAAACATGCACCCACCAGCCCAAGAGCGATAAAGCCTATTCTTATAAAAGTTGGTATAGGGTTGGCTATTACGGTCGCCATTTACGGAGCTTATAAATTTTTTACCGGATTTAGTATATAATCATAGGTTAAAAAAAGACAAGGAGATTTGTTCTCCTTGTCTTTTTTAACTACTTTATAAATGAAAACATATGTATTATATTCATATCTTCTTCCATATCAAGGCCATGAGTTCCGAGGTTTCCGTCTATTTCATGACATCCATGGTCAGGACAAAAACCGAGAACCGTTCTATGTCCTTTCCAACTCTTTTTTATTGCATCAGATATTTTTGAGAATGTTTTTATATTCTCTTTTAACGCATCGATTGATTCTTTTGATTCGGGGCCGTGTCTGTGCATAGTTGCATCATAATTACCGTTATATAAAACTATAAAGTCATATATATCTTCTTTTATGAGTTCCAAAGCTTTTTTGTTGCATTCGTCATGGGTTTCGTAGATATAATAATCCATTTCTCTTTCAAGAAATATTTTTGATATGCTGTCGCCGTCTGTTGACACAATTGCACATTTTTTGCCTGCTGAAATCAGCAAGTCAAAGATTGTTTGAGTTTTAAGAACGGGTTTTTCATATTTTTTAATACCGTGAATTTCAGGCATTACTCCTGTATACATTGAAGCAAAACATACCGGTGTAACACTTGGCATAACAGATAAAACGGGGAGCTGAATATCCGTACATAAAACAGCTTCTTTGAATAAAGCTGTGTATTTTTGAAAAATCCACAGAGCAATGGCGTCAGGATTGTAAATAAAAACTCTGTCTGCATTTTCACCGTTAAAAGCAGCCTTTGATTTTTCAAGTAATATATCACACCCTGATTCAAAATCAGAAGACGGCGGCACGCCCAAAACATCAGCAATTGTCGCCGCGGTTTGTGTAAGTCTCAACGAATTATAAAGTTCGCTCATAATATATCCTCCGTTAAAGTATTACCAATAAGTTGTTCAACTTCTTTTATTTCAGGCATTGATAACAGAGCACCTTTTCTGGCTGTTACTATTGACGCTGCTGCATTTGCGAAAGTAAGCATTTTTCCTAGAGCATCGCAATCAATATTTTTGTTATCCTTGTTTTTTAGATACCACGCAAGACAACAAGCACAAAAAGTATCTCCTGCACCGGTAGTATCTATTGTTTTCACGTTAAGAAAAGTCGGTTTTTGAACTACTATATCGGAAAGAAAAGCTTGGCTACCATTTCTTCCGGAAGTAACTGTGATCAGTTTTATATTTTTGTATGTGTCTCTAAATATTTCAATAGCTTTATTTTTATCATCACATTTAGTTAAAAAGCAAAGTTCACTCTCTTCGATTTTAACGATATCACTCACACTGCAACCGTAGTCGATTTTTATTCTTGCGTCGTTGATATTTCCCCATAAGGGAGGTCTGAGGTTAGGGTCGAAAGAAATTATTGCACCATTTTCTTTTGCCGTTCTTATTGCTGATTTTGTAGCTTTTTCAGGGCCTCTGTGTGTCATGGATAAGGTTCCAAAATGAAAAGCTTTGCATGATTCTACAATGTTTAAATTGACTTCATCCGATTTCAACATCATGTCTGCGCCCGGGTTGCGGAAAAAGGAAAAGTTTCTATCTCCTGATTCATCTGTTTCAACAAAGGCCAAAGTGGTTTTGATATCTCTGTCAAATATTAGGTTATTAGTGTTTATATTCAGATTATCTAACGTGTCTTTTAACCTGTGTCCAAAAATATCATCTCCGACCTTGCCGATGAAAGCGGTTTTAAGGTCCAGTTTGTTGAGCATAGCAAGAACATTGCAAGGTGCTCCGCCGGGATTGGCTTGAAAAACGGGACTTCCCTCAGAAGATGATCCAACTTGCACAAAATCTATCAGCAGCTCTCCGAGTGCCACAACATCAAACATATTACTACACAGCCTTTACTTTTTTAGAGTTTTTTGTTTGTTTGAAAGATCTTTTGCTGTAGAAATTACAGATCCTAAAGCAATTGCAAAAAGAACGGTAAGTAAAACTATTATTATTTGATTATCAATATTGAAATACTTCGGTATTATTTTTTGTAGTTGTTGGTGTAACAGATATAGTTCTAAGCTGTATTTTCCTAAAAGATTAAACGGGAAAGTTATCACACAAACAAATTTCTGGGAAACCTTTTCAATTTTACCAAGCAAGCACGAAACAAGGATACAAAATGATGGCATCATCAAAAGAGCCGGATAAGCATTTAATCCAGCCATTATATAAGACGGGTTTTGGAGGTGTTTATGAGTAAAGAAAGCTATTGTCATGCCTATTATGAAAAGGGAGAAGGCAAGGCATATATCACCGCGGTTTATCTTTTTGCGTTCCTCTACAAGTGAACCTATGTGGATACCTAACAGAAAAACCGCAAGTCTTACAGATGTTCCCCATAAGTATGTGCAGTCCATGTGATATAAAATCAAACACAAAATCAACGATAATGACATGCATACCGATGTATAGCCTGCTCGGTTTTCTTTTGAAAGCTTGTTGTGAAAGAAAATAAACAGGGGAGCTATGAGATAAAACAGCATTTGTGTAGGTATATACCAATCAAACCTCGTCTGTCGGGTCCAATATCCTATACCGGATATGTATATTAAAAAATTCTCAATACTTCCGTCTTCGAGTCTGAGCAATAAATAAGCAACTGTTGCAACTATTAAATACGAAGGAACTATTCTTGATAAACGGGCTTTATAAAAGCCCAGAACCTTTGGACGCTTTTTCAAAGAAAAGTATACCCCAAGTCCTGATAAAAAGAGGAATATATCAACCCCGTAGAACCCGATTCTGTGAAAAAACCATTCGATGTCGTTATGGCTTTGAATTCCTATATGGAAATACATAACCCACATTATTGCAAAACCC
>JAZUNO010000121.1:0-1569 GCA_045604185.1 Acutalibacteraceae bacterium
GTCGTGCCAGAAGATTCTTCCGCCGTAATCCCTGATGCCGAGATTATCGTTGAGATGTGTGGCAATAAGTCTGTCACCGTAAAGCCGGAGCAAATCCGCTGAGCGGTTATAGCACATTTCGTGACCCGAATCCCAGCAGAATCCGACGGTTTTATTATCCTTAAAATGTTCCATAAGTGCGGCGAGATATTCTTCCCCCTCAGTGTTTTCAAAGGCTATTTTTACGCCAAGCCTTTCAGCCTCTGCAACCACCCTGCCGTATCGCTCAAGACCTTTTTCATTGGGTAATCTGTTATCGTCAAAACCTATAAATGTATGCGCAACCATTATCTCAACGCCGTTTTGGGCACAGACATCTACACATTCGATAAGCTCGTTTATTGCAATTTCGGCAAGCTCGTCATCACCGTGCCACATATCGTCGGATTTGCCGAAGGGTGCGTGAATCGACTGATAAACCATACCGAGCTCCTTTGCCAGAGCGGCATATTCTTCAACGCTCTCTCCCCTTTTCCAACCGGTGAAAAAGCCCTCGAAGCCTGTTTTATGAAACAGCCTTATCTGTTCTGCAACGCTGAGGTCACAGCTGAGATTTGCACTCAGGCACAGCTTTTGTTTCCACATAACCGTCAAACCCTTTCTATGCATTCTTATTTATGGTAATAAGATAGTATATTTTTTTATTTTTTTCAATTATTTTGCGTAAATAGGCTTGAAAAAAATTTTGCGATGTGCCATACTCACAGCATACTTAATTTTTTTGAGGTGAATGAAATGGCACAGCTTAAAATGTATTGGACTACAGGTACTCCTATCGAAGAGCTTACTCTTCCCGAGGGATATTCATTCTCAAACTGCACAACAAGCGATGAGGATGTTAACGCATGGATTGAATGCTGTAAAAACGGTCTCGTCGGTGACGATGCTGACAGAGAGACCTTTGATGACAGACTTACAAACCACGACGACATAAACATGGAAACCGATATTTTCTTCCTTGATTACAACGGCAGACACATCGGCACTTCAACCGCAATTTTCCACCCCGAAAAGAATTGCGGCGAGCTTCATATGGTAGGTATTATCCCCGAATTCAGAGGCAAGGGTCTGGGCAAATACCTCAACAACGTTGCAATTAAAAAGCTCAATGCACAGGGTGTTAAGTACATATACCTCACCACTGACGAGTGGCGCAAGGGTGCTGTAAAGAGCTATCTTACATCGGGCTTCCATCCCGTTGAATATGATGAGGGTATGAAAGAGCGTTGGGAAGCTGTGCTTACAGAATACGGCATTGACAAGGCAGATGCTGTTGATGAAAACGGCGTATACTGCTACCCCGTTTACCGCAAGGGCTACACTCCGCCCCGCAAGGTTAAAATCGGCGTTGTAGGTGCAGGCAGAGGTAAGACAATGATGGATTACTGTGTAAAGCAGGACAATGCAGAGCTTGTTGCAATCTGTGACAACCACGTGCCGACACTTGAGAAAGCAAAGGCATCATACGGCAACGACACAATCGTTTTCTATGATGATTTTGACAAATTCCTTGACCACGATATGGATGCT
>JAZUNO010000122.1:0-5980 GCA_045604185.1 Acutalibacteraceae bacterium
TCCTTTGAACAGCTTTCAAGAAACACTTGAATTTTTCAATTATATGAAAATTCCGGGTAACATCAGTTATTCGGAGTTTGGTCTGTTTACGCCTTTACCCCACACAAGCTTATCAAAGTTAAAATCAATCTTTAGCTTGTAGTCACGGTAAACATCGACACGCTAAATAATGTTATTTTTGTGCGGTTTTCTTTTTATAAAAAATTGTTGTGATATTTGCACATAAACATTTTCCTCTTTTAGGCAAAAGTACAAAAAATATCTTTAATTTATTACAAAAGGGTTACAAAATGAAATTCTTGTGGTATACTTATAGAAAAGTATACCGCTTTTTTATTCATAAATATGCTTTCTGACTCTATAAACGGAGGAATCAAATATGGAAATTGTAAGAAAAGAATACTCTTATAGTTCTGCTACAGGATTGTGCAACATTTATGCACGCAGTTGGGCCCCTGAGGACAAAGATGACGTAAAAGCGATTTTCCAAATAGCTCACGGCATGGCTGAGCATGGCGAGAGATATGAGGATTTTGCAGAGGAGCTTTGCGAACACGGTTATGCTGTTTTTATTAATGACCATGTCGGACACGGTAAGTCTGTTGCAAGAGACGATGACCTCGGCTACTTCGGAGAAAAAGACGGCTGGATGGACTTCATTACCGATTGCCGTTCACTTACCGACATAGCCCGCGAGGAATATCCCGAAAAACCCGTAATCTTTTTCGGACACAGCATGGGTTCATTTATTGCACGAAGCTATACAGCTAAATACAACGATATAAAAGCCGCTATCTACTGCGGTACAAGCGGTAAAAATCCGGCTTCCGGAATTGCCATCAAGCTCGCCTCTTTCATAGCCAAAAGTAAGGGCAGCCGTCACAAGAGCGAGTTTATCAACAAGGTCGCTTTCGGCACATATAACAGCAAAATCAAAGATGCAAAAACTCCTTTTGACTGGTTATCAAGAGACGAAGAGCAAGTTGAGAAATACATGGAAGATAAATACTGCGGATTCTTGTTCACCGCTGTCGGATACAGGGATTTATTCTCTCTTCTGCATTCGGTATCCGGTAAAGATTGGTATAAACAGCTTTCAACCGACCTGCCCATTCTCGTAGTTTCAGGTGATATGGATCCTGTCGGCGACTACGCAAAAGGTATAGAGCAAGTGGTTGAGGACCTCAAAGACACCGGACACAATGTAACGTTGAAGCTCTTTGAGAACGCAAGACACGAAATCCTCAACGAAATTGACAACGATGACGTTGAAGAATATATCGCCGAATGGGTCGACGGTATTCTCGCATAACATTATAACAAATCATAAAAAAGCCTGCCAACTAAACGTTGGCAGCCTTTTTTCACAATGTTACTCCGTCCTTGTAAATAGCTATCTCGCAGTATCCGTTTTCTTCGTTCTTTGCTTTCTCTCCGTTTGCTACTTTTAACATCAAAGCAAACAGCTTTTCGGTTGCTTTTTCATCTTCTGAAAAACCTTGAGAATCAAAGTCCATCCAATGTGGCTTTTGTTTGTAAAGCTCAGTATTAGTTGAAATTTTAAGAGTCGGTACAGGTGCACCAAGAGGCGTTCCCCTACCCGTTGTAAACAAAATAATATGACAGCCCACAGCTGTTAGATTGGTTATCGCTACCATGTCATTTCCCGGCCCGTTAAGCAGGTTTAAACCGCCCTCGGTTGCGATATCACCGTAGTTCAAAACCGCAGTTACTATAGACGTTCCGCCTTTTTGGACACATCCCAACGACTTCTCTTCGAGCGTTGTTATTCCGCCCTCTTTATTTCCCGGAGACGGGTTTTCACTGATAGGTTGATTATGAGATATAAAATAATTTTTGTATCCGTTGATAAGCTCTACTGTTTTTTCAAAAACTTCTTTATTTATGCAACGGTTCATCAAAATATGTTCCGCACCAAACATCTCCGGAACTTCAGTAAGTACCGCTATACCGCCCATAGATACAAGCTTGTCTGCAACACGTCCGACAAGCGGATTTGCCGTTATCCCAGAAAGGCCGTCACTTCCGCCGCATTTAAGACCGATTTTCAGTCTAGATACTGAAACCTCTTCACGCTCATCTTTTTGTGCAACTCTTTTGAGTTTCTCTATAATTTTTATGCCCTCGGCAATCTCGTCTTCACAGTCCTGAGCATTGAGAAAGTACACACGTTCCTCATCATAATCACCAAGAACTTTTTTTAATTCTTCGATGTTATTATTTTCACACCCAAGTCCCAGCACAAGTACACCGCCTGCATTTGGGTGCTTTATAAGTCCGCTCAGAATCTGTTGAGTGCAAAGATTATCGTCTCCAAGCTGACTGCATCCGTACGGGTGGGTAAAACAGAGTGCCCCTGCTTTTTCACTGAGTTTTTCAGCTATCTTATTCACACAGCCAACGGTATTTATTATCCATATATCGTTGCGTATACCAATTTCACCGTTTTTACGCACAAATGCAGAAATCGTTTCGGGGGTCTGTGTAGAAACAGAGCGGAGCTCTGGAGAATATGTATACTCCTCAGTACCTGAAAGTGCTGTTTTCAGATTGTGGCTATGCACATGCTCATCCGCCTCAATATCAGCACTTGCAACGCCTATGGGGAAGCCATATTTTATAACCTGCTCCCCTTCTTTTATAGCTCTGAGTGCATATTTATGACCGTTTTCAAGTGATACTTTCACATTGTCTTCTGGATGAATTACAACAAAGCCCATTCAAGTGCCTCCACAACATCATCTTCTATGCGTTCCATACTTTCAGTTACAAGAGAAGCCATCGCTGACAAGTCGCATCCCCACAAATCAATGTTTTTAAGAATTGACTCAACATCATTTTCTTTTATGTACCCGACCACCGAGTCACTATCACTCGGCTCATTATTTTTGTAGTAATAAATCAGTGATGCCAACGAAAAAACAAGCGGTTTGGGATAATGTCCGTTCACCCTATACCAATCAATCATTGTTGGCAATACACGCACAGAAAACTTGCTGACGGAATTTAATGATATAGCTTTAAGTTTATGCTTTATATACGGATTTGCAAAGCGTTCCAATACCGCATTAGCAAACGATATGTTCTCCTGCGTCTCTCCAAGAACGGGAAGTATATATTTAAAAAGACACGTTTTTAAATAATTATTCATCCGTTCATTTTCAAGACACTCACCGACAGTCTCTATCCCACACAACAGTGCAGGGAAAACCATTGACGTATGTGCACCGTTGAGAACCCTGACCTTACGCTTTTTATAAGGAACTACACTATCCGTCCATACAACATTCAGTCCCGCCTTGCATAACGGTAGTTCTTTCTCGTAATCGCCTTCTATAGCCCAAAAGTGATAAATTTCTGCTGTATCCAAAAACTTATCGGCATATCCGATTTCCTGACACAGAGCGTCAGCCTCATCCTCCGGATAACCCGTTACAATTCTGTCAACAAGAGTATTGCAGAACTCATTTTCCTTTTCAAGCCACTCAACAAAAGCATCGCCGAGATTCCACTGTTTTGCATAACAGAGAATACACTTTTTCAGCTCATCTGCATTATTATCGATAAGCTCGCATGGCAGAAAAACAAATCCCGTAAGACCTTCGTTAAAACGAGCATATAAAAGCTGTGTTAATTTCCCGGGAAAAGAAAGTGCAGGTCTGTCCGAAAGCATATTATCTGCTACATATTCGATTCCTGCCTCGGTGGTATTTGAAATTACAAAACGGAAATCGGGATTTTTAGCAAGCTGTATATAATCTTCGAAATCAGTATAGGGATCAATTCCTCGTGAAATAGACTCAATCTTTAAATGCTCATTTACAACTTCACCGTTTTCAATTCCGCGCATATACAAATTGTATTTACAATCCTGCTCACAAAGTGCATGAACTTTACCGCCACTACGAGGTTGTATTACGACCACCTTGCCGTCGTACAATCCATATTCGTTAAGCCTTTGAATAAAGCAATCCGCAAAACCACGCAAAAAATTACCTTCACCGAATTGAATGATAGTTTCTCGCATAAAAATCTCCCACAAATTTATTTATATTCTTGTATCGAGCAAATCTGTATATTTCTCTTTAAACTGTGTGAACGTTCCGTTGTCAAGTGCTTCTCTTATCTTTTCCATAAGGCTGTTATAGAACCAAAGGTTATGCATAACGCAAAGACGCATTGCAAGCATCTCCTTTGACTTAAACAAGTGACGTATATATGCCCTGCTGTATTTTTGACAGGTAGGACAAGAACATTCAGGGTCTATGGGCAAAAGGTCCTTTTCATATTTAGCATTATTGAGGTTTATTATACCTCCCATTGTAAACAAATGACCGTGACGTGCATTACGGCTCGGCATAACGCAATCAAACAAGTCTACACCACGGGACACGCCCTCTAAAATATTTCCGGGAGTGCCTACCCCCATGAGATAACGAGGTTTTTCGGCAGGCATATAAGGTTCAACTGCAGAAATTATTCTATACATATCCTCTTTGGGCTCTCCGACAGCAAGTCCGCCTATGGCATATCCGTCAAGGTTTAGCTCTGCTATTCTCTGCATGTTTTCAACCCGAAGCCCATCAAATGTACATCCCTGGTTTATTCCGAAAAGAAGCTGTTCCTTATTAATTGTATCACTCAAAGAATTAAGGCGTCCCATCTCCTCTTTACAACGGATAAGCCAACGTATTGTTCGCTCACACGACTCCTTTGCATAGTCAAGCTTCGCCGGATTTTCTACACACTCATCAAATGCCATTGCGATAGTTGATCCAAGATTGGATTGTATCTGCATACTCTCCTCAGGGCCCATAAATATCTTGCGTCCGTCAATGTGAGAAGCGAAATACACGCCTTCCTCTTTGATTTTGCGAAGCTTTGCAAGAGAAAACACCTGAAAGCCACCGCTGTCAGTAAGAATAGGGCCGTCCCAACCCGTAAACTTATGCAAACCGCCGAGTTCTTTTACAAGCTTGTCACCTGGTCTCAAGTGAAGATGATAGGTGTTGCAAAGCTGAACTTGGCAATGTATATCTTTTAAATCATAGGCAGAAACAGCACCCTTGATAGCACCACACGTAGCAACATTCATAAACGCTGGAGTCTGCACTGTACCGTGTACAGTTTGAAACTCCGCACGTCTTGCGTTGCCTTCTTTTTTTATAACACTAAATTTCATTTAAGCTTCCTTTCCGCTGTTGTCAGCGATTAACATCGCATCTCCGAAGCTGAAAAATCTGTACTCTTCTTCAACCGCAATTTTGTATGCATTCATCGTGTTTTCATAGCCGCAAAAAGCTGAAACAAGCATTATAAGTGTACTCTCAGGAAGGTGGAAGTTGGTCAAAAGTGCATCAATGCATTTAAATTCATAGCCAGGATAGATAAAAATATCTGTCCAATCGTCGTCCGCTCTTATTTCTCCGCACTTCTTAGCTACACTCTCAAGTGTTCTGCAGCAGGTTGTCCCAACAGCAAAAACACGTCCGCCGTTTTTCTTTGTCTCATTTATAAGTTTGGCAGTGTCTTCGGGCAACATATAATGCTCTGAGTGCATATGATGCTCTTCAACGTTCTCGGTTTTAACAGGGCGAAATGTCCCTAGTCCCACATGAAGAGTCACAAATCCGACTTTTACACCTTTTTCTTTGAGCTGTTCAAGCAACTCGGGAGTAAAGTGCAATCCCGCAGTCGGTGCCGCCGCACTTCCCTGTTCACGGGCATAAACTGGCTGATATCTGCTCTTATCCTCAAGTTTCTCAGTTATATAATGCGGAAGCGGCATTTCTCCGATTTTATCAATCGCTTCAAAGAAAACACCGTCATAAGTAAACTTCGCAAGTCGGTTTCCGTCCGGTAAAACGTCAACAATCTCAGCAAAAAGCATATCATGAAAGGTGAACCTATGACCTGTTCTCGCCTTTTTACCGGGACCTGTTATGACCTCCCATACATC
>JAZUNO010000123.1:0-4109 GCA_045604185.1 Acutalibacteraceae bacterium
AAGAACAAACAACTATTACTCCACTTTATCTATAATCATAGGTGCAGTTTCAGGTTTTGAAGAACTGAACTCAAGAGCAGAAATATATCTCTTTTCAGCCTCGTCCATAGATATGGAGTCATCAGAAAAAAGTTGTGCAATAACATCGCCTTCATTGACAAAATCACCGGTCTTTTTCTCGATGTATATTCCGGCTGCATGATTTATATCATCTTCTTTTTTTGCTCTGCCTGCTCCTAAAATAACCGCCGTTGTGCCGATTGCTTCAGAATTCATCTTTGATATATATCCCGTTTCGGAAGACAGAACATCCTTACTGTATTTTGCTGTTCTGAATTTTGATGGATTATCAATATACGATTCGTCTCCACCCTGAGCTTTAACCATCATCTTAAAATGTTCAAAAGCATTGCCGCTAATAATGGCATTGTCAACCAGAGCATAACACTTATCCTGATCTCCTACACCTGACAAAACGAGCATATTAGCAGCCAATTCACGACAGACGACATACAAATCGTTGTCTGTATCGCCACGCAAAACAGAAATTGCCTCCTGAACTTCCATAGAGTTTCCAACCATTCTTCCAAGGGGTACGTCCATATTGGTAATTAAAGCCGCTGTTTTTGTTCCTGCATTATTTCCGATATCAACCATTGTTTGGGCAAGAAGCTTTGCTTCCTCTATGGTTTTCATAAAGGAACCGCTACCTACTTTAACATCTAACAAAATACAGTCCGCACCGTCTGCAAGTTTTTTACTCATTATACTTGAAGCAATAAGCGGTATGCTCTCTACCGTTGCAGTAACATCGCGAAGTGCATAGAGTTTTTTATCTGCCGGACACAAATTTCCTGATTGTCCGGTAACACTAAGACCGCAGTTGTTTACAATATCAACCAATTCCAATGGGGATATAGCAGTTCTGAAACCCGGTATTGACTCAAGTTTATCAACTGTACCGCCCGTATGGCCAAGGCCTCTGCCTGACATCTTAGCAACCTTAACTCCACAGGCTGCTACAATAGGAGCTATTATAAGTGTAGTCTTATCACCAACACCACCGGTTGAATGCTTATCAACCTTAGTTCCGGATATTTTTGAAAGGTCTGCTTTTTCTCCCGAATCTCGGATTGCCAAAGTCATGGCCACAGTCTCTTCGTTATTCATACCCGAAAAATATATTGCCATCATAAGAGCACTAAGTTGATAATCAGGAATTTCTCCTGATACACAACCTCTTATAATCTCATTTATTTCTTCTGCTTCAAGCACTCCACCGTCACGCTTTTTCTTTATAATATCCGGCATTCTCATATTGCTCACTCCACAAAATCAAGCTATAGCTATATTTAGTCATCTGATATTCCCGGGACCAAAGCCCGACGGCAACAATTCTTTAAGTTTAACTTTTTTTAAAACATTACAGTCTTTATATACTACATAAAATTGCTCGGGATTACAAAACTCCATCATTACCTGTCGGCAAACACCGCATGGAGTACATGTTTCGCATTCTTGTTTTCCACCTGCAACCGCTATTGCAGAAAAGTCTTTTTCTCCGTCGGATATAGCTTTAAAAAACGCCACTCTCTCCGCACAAACCGTGGGTGAAAATGCAGAGTTTTCAATATTGCAACCGGTATAAATCTTACCGCTTGAGCACACTAGTGCCGCACCAACCGAGTATCCAGAATATGGTGAGTAGGATAACTCTCTGGCAGCTTTCGCTCTATCAAACAAATTCTCTACGCTAAAATTACTCATTGCCTATCACCTTTTCTTTAAAGCTCAACCCATCCAAACGGGAATCAATATTAAAAAAGTCAAGGATTGTTGCAGAAATATCTGCAAAACTAGAACGGGTACCAATATTTACACCTTTTTTTATTGAGTCACCGAAAATCAATAAAGGAACATATTCTCTGGAATGGTCCGTACTAACAGTGGATGGATCACAGCCATGGTCAGCGGTTATTATCAATACATCATTCGGTTTCATTTTAGAAATAAAAGTGTTCAACCCTTTATCAAACTCAGAGAGTGCTTTTGCATATCCGTCAATATCGTTACGGTGTCCGTACACCATATCAAAATCAACAAGATTTACAAAACAAAGTCCGTTGAAATCTTCCTGCTGAAGTTTCAATGTTTTATTCATACCGTCAATATTGTTTGTATTAATTCCTCGATGGTCAGTGATACCCTTAGAAGCAAAAATATCATTTATCTTACCCACAGATATAACATCAAAACCGTTTTGGCTTAATATATCAAGCATAGTATCTCCTGTGGGCTCAAGTGAAAAATCATGCCTGCGTGAGGTCCTTTTTAAGTCGGGATATTCACCCTCAAAAGGTCTAGCGATTACCCTTCCAACAGCATATTTGCCGTGCAGCATCCTTCTTGCAATACGACAATATTCATAAAGCTCTTCAACGGGCACAATGCTTTCATGAGCCGCTATCTGAAACACACTGTCTGCAGACGTATATACTATAAGATTTCCTGTTTCAATATGCTCTCGTCCATAATCCATGATAACCTGTGTGCCTGAATATGGCTTGTTGCATATTACCTTTCTGTTAATAGCCTTTTCAAAATCAGCAATAAGTTCCTGTGGAAAGCCGTTCGGAAAAGTGGGCAAAGGATTTTTTGAAATCAAACCTGCAATTTCCCAGTGTCCAATAGTAGTATCTTTTCCCTTCGACTTTTCTGCAATGCGTGCAAAGGAGGCCGTCGGACATTCAACAGAATCTCCAACAGTAACTCCATCAATGTTAAAAAGCCCCATATACTGCATTGTCGGAACTTTAAAATATTCAGATTTCGCAACAGCACCAAGCGTATTGCTACCCTCGTCACCATACTCTTTAGAATCGGGCATTTCGCCTATTCCAACGCTATCAAGTACAATTAAAAAAATTCGTTTAATATTCATAATCTTATGCAATTTCCAAAGCAATCTTCATCATGGCAGTAAAGCTCTTCTCACGCTCTTCCGGTGAACACTCTTGAGTTGTCTGGCTCATTGGTAAATCAGATATAGTGCATATACACAATGCATTCTTACCGGCTCTTGCCGCATTCATATATAACGCAGCGGCTTCCATTTCTACAGCCAACACTCCCATTTTTCTCCAATGCTCAAAACTCGGGGTATCCTCATAAAAAGTGTCAGAGGAAAGAATGTTTCCAACAAACGGTTCAATCCCAAGTTTTCTCGATGCAGACACGGCTTTTTCCAAAAGTTCATAAGATGCGGTAGGAGCAAAAGTGCCGGGTAAGTTATATTGATTTGCAAAATTTGAATTTGTGCATGCACCCACACCGATAACTACGTCACGCAACTTAAGTTTCGGAGAAATGCCTCCTGCAGACCCAATGCGAATTATATTTTCAACATCATAAAAATTAAAAAGTTCATAAGAGTAGATACCTATGGAGGGCATGCCCATACCTGATGCCATTACGGACACCTCTTTACCGTTATAAACGCCCGTATAACCTTGTATGCCTCTGACATTATTTACAAGTCGTGCATCCTCCAAAAAATTTTCAGCAATAAATTTGGCTCTCAGCGGATCACCGGGCATAAGAACCGTTTTTGCAAAATCTTCTTTCTTTGCAGTATTATGTGCCGTGGGTATTGACATTTAAATCCCTCCGATAAACTTTATATATTATATCTTACAGTAAATTAAAAGTTTAATACATTACTATTTAAATAATATCCTTGCATCTAAAATTTGTCAACCGAAAGGAGTAAAGAAAACCGGACGGGACTTTTATTTTCCCGTCCGATTTTAATAAATATTAATAGCCTTCCGCACTCATTCCCTTAACAAGCTTTACAACCGAGCTTGTACCCAAGCGACTGCAGCCGAGTTCGATAAAGTGCTGAGCATCGTCTAAGCTTTTGATGCCTCCTGCAGCTTTCATTTTTACATTTTCGCCTATATGTCTTGAAAACAGTTCAATATCCTCAAACGTTGCTCCTGACAGAGAAAATCCGGTCGACGTTTTTATATAATCTGCCTTTGTACGTGTAATTACATTGCACATAACAATTTTTTCTTCATCTGTAAGCAAACACAAGTCGGATCGTA
>JAZUNO010000124.1:0-15371 GCA_045604185.1 Acutalibacteraceae bacterium
CACTGCTGCCTCCCGTAGGAGTCTGGGCCGTGTCTCAGTCCCAATGTGGCCGTTCAACCTCTCAGTCCGGCTACCGATCGTCGACTTGGTGAGCCGTTACCTCACCAACTATCTAATCGGACGCGAGCCCATCTTTCAGCGGATTGCTCCTTTGGTCATTCTGCCATGCGACAAAATGACGTTATGCGGTATTAGCATCTGTTTCCAAATGTTATCCCCCTCTGAAAGGCAGGTTGCTCACGCGTTACTCACCCGTCCGCCACTAAACTTAAATCTCAATCAACCGAAGTCTCAATCCTTAAAAGTTCCGTTCGACTTGCATGTGTTAGGCATGCCGCCAGCGTTCATCCTGAGCCAGGATCAAACTCTCTAAAATATTGTATCATATCCAGCCTTAGCCGGTTACAATCTTTTAAAGCTTTATCTGCTCTTCTTATCTCCAAGAAACTTCCGTTTCCCGGAATTACTTTGTTGCGTCCTTACAGACGCGAATCTCAGGGTTCCTTGTTTCTTTCGTTGTTTAATTTTCAAGGTGCGTGTGTCCATTTCTGGAGTTCCCTCTTGAGAGAGAGCTTTTAAATAATACCACAAGAAAAAAGGCTTGTCAACACTAATTTTAAAATTTCTTTTAAAATTTTTCAGCGTTTTTCAAGCCGTTTTTTTCTGTTTAATTTTATTGGTTTTTTACTTTATCGCTTTATCAAAAAATGCAACTATATCCTTATAATACTCTTCCCTGCAAACTTCATTATGCAACTCATGACGGGCATCCTTATATATGTGCAGTTCTGTATTATTCAGACCTAAATCTTTATATCTTGATGCAAGTTTCTTCGCCTTTGACGACTTGTTGCCGCCGATAGGGTCCATGTCACCGCTGAATATACCTATATACACATCTTTTGGTATCTTGGCCAGGTTTTCCTTTTTATATATCCTGCCAAACGACTTTATCATGTTCCAATTAAAGTTTATGCTGACATCTACATCCGCATACGGATCTTCATCCATACCCTTACGGCGCTCCTTGTCGCTCATAACCCACTGATGCCATCCCGTATCCCCTTTATATTTAGGGCTGAAAATCAAATCGGTTGCACGGTTGACAAACGACGGTCGCCAACTCTTACACAGCAACTGCAACGGCCAAAGTAACGCAAGTGCCGCCTGGGCTCCGTTCATATCAGCTGTTCCGCAAAGTGCTACCGCACGTACGTCTGTACCCTGCTGTAAAAACTCCTGAGCCAGAAAACTTCCGTAGCTATGACTGAACAAGCCCTGCGGAAGATTGTACTTTTCCTTGAGCCAATTATATATGAAGACCAAATCTTTTAATGTATCACTTGCTATGTCACCCGCATGATGTCCTCGGTTTTCATCAGTCTCCGTCTTGCCATGGGCACGGTGGTCATCAGCAAGAACTATGTAACCGTGTTTGTTAAGCACACCTGCGAGTTCAGCATACCTGCCGCCGTGTTCGCACATTCCGTGTGACACCTGCACAACACCTTTGGGATTCTCCACGTCATCCCAAAGATGGCAGTGTATAGGGGTTGAATCAAAGCTTACTATCTTGATTTCTTTCATAGTTTTACTCCCAGCAAATTATTTCAAATTCATCCAAACCTGCATATCGCTCTCACCTCTGTTGGCAAAACCGAAATAAGGAACAAGTTGTATTCTTGTTTTTGCAGGCTCCTCATATGTGTTTCTGTAAAGCTCATCTGCTTTACATATATCTGAATATGCACTGAAACCGTCAACCTCGAGCGTCGGAATTTTGAACAGCTCGCTATCTTTAACTTCAGCGTTGAGATTGCGTGAAAGTGACAGTGAGAACACCTCTTCGTTATCCACACCCTCTGCACAATAGACCACGGGACCTCGCATAACAGCCGCTCTGCCTGCGTTTTCACGCACGAGCGGATTTGCTGTAACCACAGTCGGCTCCATGTCAAACTCTATTTCTATCTGAGCATTTTTGGCACACTCAAATACAACGTATCCGTTTTCGCAGGCTGCTTCTTTAGCATTAGTTGCTTTCACATTATACTTCTTGCACCAACCGGGTACTCTGACCGCTATCTTTATACCGTCTGCATTTTCAGCCGTTATTTTCACGCTTCCGCTTACGGGATAATCAGTCTGCTGAACAAGCTCTATTTCCTTACCGCCTATTTCTATTTTTGACGTGCTATCCATAAACTGATGAACATAAACTGTATCATCGGATGTGCTGTATACATAGTCACCTATACTTTCTATAAAGCGTGTGACATTAGGCGGACAACATGAACAGTCAAAAACCTCAAGTCTTTGAGTTATAGGCAGATGCTCGTTTTTATTAACCGACTTGTTTGCCTCGCGTCTTAGCAAATCAATCGAAAGCGGATTTTCATAGAAAAAGCTCTTGCCGTCAAGTGACACACCCGATAAAAATCCGTTATACATTACAAGCTCTGCTGTATCCGCATATCTTGAGTTAACCTCAAGAAGAGACATTCTGCGTGCAAACATAGCCAGCGATATAGCCGCACACGTTTCAGCATAAGCTGTTTCGTTGGGCAGGTCATAGTCTGTTGTAAAAGCCTCTCCCCAATGCGTTGAGCCAATGCCTCCTATTATATACATACGGCGTTCAACTATGTTCGAGAATAACTCCCGTGCGGTATCAAACAGTGTTTCGTCGTCACACTCATAAGCTATGTCAGCCATACCGCTATACATATAACACGCTCTTACACTGTGGCCCTCCGCCGTCTTCTGCTCACGCAACGGCAGATGGTCCTGCTGATATTTACCTGCAGGCTGGTGACATTTCTTATCCTTATCCTTTTCGTTGTTACCTCGTTCATTAACAAAGAAACGGCTGAGCTCAAGGTAACGCTTCTCGCCTGTACAACGATACAGCTTTACAAGTGCCAACTCAATCTCGGGATGTCCCGGTGTTACAAACATCGCAGAATCATCAATTTTGAATACCTTTTCTATATAGTCTGCATATCGGCACATGAGCTTTAAAAACTTATCCTTGCCCGTTGCCTCATAATATGCGACAGCCGCCTCAAAAAGATGTCCCGCACAATAAAGTTCATGGTCACTACGTATTGTAAAACGCTCACCCGGACGAACAACGGTAAACCATACATTAAAATAACCGTCTTCGCCCATGTTCTTTTCTATCAAATCAACTATATTATCAACATATTCTTCAAGTGCATTATCCTCTTTGTGCCTCAGAACATATGCCGCCGACTCCACCCATTTCGCAATATCCGAATCATAGAAAATATGCGGACGGTTGGGGTCGCCGTCTTTCCAGCTGAATTTAAATGCATCAAAGCGTCCGGTTTCTTCAAACCTTCTGCGCACGCTGTCAAGAGTTATATCCTCGTTTATTTGCATACGGTCTGCCCAAAATCCTCCGGTTATGTTGACATTTGAAAAGCCGACTGCTCTATGTTTATTCATCACTGCCTCCAAGAGTACTTTTTTACAATAATATCACATTTTGCTCAACACTAACAACCTTTTTGAAAAAATTATAAACAAATTCGCCAAAACATTGAAGATTTGTTAAATATATGATAGAATCACTATGGTTTGAAACACTCGCAAAAAAAGGAGGAACCAAATAAAATGGAATACATATTAAATAAAAGCAACTACCGTGATTTCTCTCTTTTTGAAGAGAACAAGCGCCCTGCACGTGCTTATTATATACCTTATTCAAACAAGGCCACTCTTGAGGCTACCGCTCTCAACAATGAACGCTTCAACTCTGACCTTGTTGACGTTCTTTCAGGAGAATGGGATTTTAAATATTTTGATGATATTTCCCTCCTCCCCGAAAGTATCAACTCTGATAATCTCGATTTCGACAAAATCAGCATCCCCTCCACATGGCAACGCACCGGTTTCGAGGCACCGGTGTATCTCAACTGCCCATACCCGTTTGACGAAGCTCCGCCTAAACTGCCTGAACGTATGTCAGTCGGTGTATACCGCAAGAAGTTTGAAGTCAAGGATTCCGACGACATTCATATCATAAGTTTCCTCGGAGTTATCCCCTGTATAGACCTGTACGTAAACGGAAGATATGTCGGCTACAGTGAGGGTGCTCACAATACCGCCGAATTCGATATTTCGGAATTCATTTACGACGGCATAAACGAACTCGTTGCAGTGGTTCACAAGTGGTCAACCGCAACTTTCCTTGAGTGTCAGGATATGTTCCGTGAAAACGGTATTTTCCGTGACGTTCTTCTTTACAGAATGCCCGATACATTTATTAATGACTACTATATCCGTCCGCTTAAGAAAAACGGTGTATGGGAAATGGATATAGAAGTTGCTATAGAGGGCAAAACCTGCAAGCACTCCCTTGACGTCATCCTCAAAAAGGACGACAGCATTATTGCGTCGGAAACTGTCAAGGCAGAAAAAAACATCAAACTGCATTTCGACAATCTCGATATCGTGGAGTGGAATGCTGAAATCCCCACTGTTTACGAGGTGTATATGACCCTCACAAACAACGATGTTGAAGTTATGAGCATAAGAAGCATAACCGGATTTAAAGATGTCAAAATTGAGGGCACCGTTTTCACCCTCAACGGACAAAAGATAAAAATCAAAGGTGTTAATCACCACGACACACACTTTAAAAACGGCTACGTTATGACCTGGGAAGAGTTAGAAAAGGACGTTCAGCTCATAAAGGCTCTTAACGGCAACTGCGTACGTACTTCGCACTATCCGCCCGACCCGAACTTGCTTACCCTTTGCGATATTTACGGACTTTATGTCGTTGACGAGGCGGATATCGAAACTCACGGCTGCTGCTGTGATCCCCACAAACAGCCTCCGCTTATCAGCAATAACACAGATTGGGCTCCCAGATACCTCGACAGAGTCAGCCGCATGTACTACCGTGATCGCAGTCATCCAAGTATAATTATGTGGTCACTGGGTAATGAAGCATGGGGTTGGAAGTGTCAGGATGTGTGTTACGAGTTCCTGCACGAAATCTGTCCCGAAATCCCCGTTCACTACGAGGGTGTCAGCAGAACTTCAAGACATGCATACGACGTTATTTCCGAAATGTACACACATCAGAACGATGTTGAGAAAATCGGCGAGGGCACAAAGCACGGCAAATACTACAAAGACCGTCCGTTCTTCCTCTGTGAATACGCACACGCTATGGGCGTAGGCCCCGGTGCACTCGAGGAATATTGGAAGCTCTTTTATAAATACGATAACCTCATGGGCGGATGCATCTGGGAATGGGCTGACCATGCAGTTTATCACGAGGACGGCCCGTTCAAATACACATACGGCGGAGACCACGGCGAAAAGAAACATGACGGCAACTTCTGCGTTGACGGCCTGGTTTATCCCGACAGAGAACTGTCCACCGGTGCATATGCAATGAAAGCTGTTTACAGACCTATAAGAGCACAACTCAACAATGACGGCAGCTTTACCTTTACAAACACCAACAGATTTAAAAGTTCAGGATATATAACAATACTCTGGACCGCTCTTAAAAACGGTGTTGAGGAGCAAAACGGTGAACTCAAGCTTGATATTGCACCGTGCATGAGCGAAACCGTTTCTCTCCCGATAGAAGTTCCCGAAAATTGCGACTATCACATCAACTTCGAATATGTTGACGAGAACTCCAACAATATCGCAACCGAGCAAATTGCTCTGTCCGAAGATTTCGAAGAAATCGAACTGCCCAAAGAAAGCAAATTCGACTGCACTTTTGACGGTCAGGAAATCAAAGTAACTTTCGACGGTGGCAGCGTAATATTCGACAAGAAAAACGGAGAGATTTCAAGCTATAAAATCGGCAAAAAGGAACTCATCAACCAGTCCCCTGCCGCTCACAAGGGATTCATCCCCAACATCTACCGTGCTCCTCTGGACAACGATATGTATACCTGCTCAAACTGGAAGAAAGCAGGATATGACGACGTTGAAATCATACTCAAGGATTTTGAAATAGAAATCGAGCGTAAAAAAGTTGAGATTGAACTTCAATACAATCTGCGTTCAAAGAAAGGTACTGTAGCAAAAGTCGACATTGAATATGAAATCGACCCTGCAGGCTGCATCGAAGTTAAGACAAAACTCAAAACCATAGCACAAAGACGTGCCGCCTCACTTCTTCCGAGATTCGGTTTAACTTTAGAGATGCCTGAAAACTTTGAAAATATTGAATATTACGGATACGGCCCGTTCGAAAACGAAGCCGACTTCAAAGAACAGTGCACAGTCGGAATATTCAAAACAACTGTTGACGACATGGACGAACGTTATATCAAACCTCAGGATTACGGAACACGTACCGGTGTACGTTGGCTCAAAGTCACAGACGATAAGGGTGTCGGTTTGATGATATGCAATGCAGACCGCAAGCTGAGCTTCAACGCAAGACACTTCACTCAAAAGCTTCTGCAAAACGCAAAGCACCGTGAAGACCTACACAGTGAAAGCACAACCGTATTGAACATTGACGGTTTCCGCAGAGGTGCAGGAACAAACAGCTGTGGTCCCGATGTGCTCGAGCAATACAGTATTGATGCAAGAAAAGGTCTGGAGTTTGAGTTTACCGTTGTACCGGTAAAGAACAAATAAAAGAGAAAATACCCCAAAGCCCACAGCTTTGGGGTATTTAAACAGCCACAGACTTGTTAGTCTGTGGCTAATTTTTATCTCTTCATTTCCTCGCGCAGATGATTTGAAAGCAGTGCAAGCGACGAAGCCATATTCTCATTCTGAACAAGTATTCCGTCAGGCACAACCAGATGTACGGGGGCAAAGTTCCAGATTGCACGAACTCCGCTTTTTACAAGACTGTCACAAATTTCCTGTGCACTTGCTGCAGGAACTGTAATAATCCCTATGCGGATATTCATCCTGCGGCAAACAGATTCAAGTTGCTCTATCGGGAATACGGTTTTACCCTGAAACTCTTCAGGTTCGTTACACAAATCAAAAGCCGCCAGAACATTAAGGCCGTACTCTTTGAATCCGCCGTAATTGAGCAGAGCCTTGCCCAAGCTGCCCGCTCCTACAATTATCGCATCATCAACATTGTTGTAACCAAGAAACGACTCAAGCTCAGCTATCAAATCCCTGACATTGTAACCGACTTTTGGCTTACCTGAAGTGCTGACGCTTGCCAAATCTTTTCTGACCTGAACATCATTTAACTGAAGTGCCTCTGCTATCATGGTGGCAGATATATTCTTCGGGGCATCAGCAGGCAGAGCCTTTATATAACTAAGGTATAAAGGCAGTCTTTGCAATGTCTGCTTTGATATATTAGAGCTCATCTTCTATCACCTGCTACAGTCCAACATTCTATATATTAATTGTATCACAAAAAAATCTCTTGTTCAAGAGTGACGTTGAGTTCTGCATCTGTAAAGGTGATATGCTTTACTTCTACTTTTCTTCAAGATACGAAATTGCTACCCGCAAGGCCGACCACGCCGCAGCCAGAACCGCAATACATGTTACCGAAACTTTTATAATGTTTAGCCAACGCATCGAATTTAATGAAAAGCTCGCAATTTTAAGGGTTCTTGAAAGCTCCGAAAGTGTATCCATTATCTCACCCCGCAAAAATCAATTACTAAGCAAAACCGCATGGGCTATTGACGGAATTGTTTCACCCTGAAGCGGCGACAGTGCAGAAAGCAATGCCCCCGTTCCCACAAACAAAACCTTTCTCAGCTCCCCTGCTCTCATACGTCGGATGATGTTGGAGCACAATACAGCCGCACTGCAACCGCATCCTGACGCTCCCGCATTTACATCCTGCTCATCAAGGCGATACAGCATCAAGCCGCAGTCCTCATGGACTTCACTTATATCTATGTGCTCCTGCTTTTGCATAAGCTCCTTGAGTAGCTTCGTTCCTACCGCACCCAAGTCGCCCGTGAGTATCATATCATAATCCTCAGGCTGAGTGCCCGTATCCCTTAAAAATTCCGATATAGTAGCACAAGCGGCAGGTGCCATGGCTGCACCCATATTGTTCGCATCCTTAACACCGAAGTCGACTATCTTTCCTATCATCACAGCCTCAATATATGGACCTTCACCATACTTACCGACTATTGCACTTCCTGCTGCAGTGGCTGTCCATTGTGCTGTGGGCGGACGCTGTCCTCCATACTCAAGAGGTGTGCGAAACTGCTTTTCTGCTGAACAGAAATGTGAAGAAGTCGAAGCGGCAACCGCATCTGCCAGGCCTGAATCCACACTCAGTGCCGCCATTGCAAGCGACAGTGCCATGGTAGAGCAGGCACCGTAAAGCCCGATAAACGGTATCCCCAACTCCCGTGCTCCAAACGATGAGCCGCTGCACTGGCTGAGCAAATCTCCTGCAAAAAGAAATTTTATGTCAGCGGCAGTAAGTCCTGCTTTTTCAACTGCTTTCGTTATTGCACGTTTTTGAAAGGCACTCTCCGCTTTTTCCCACGAATCTTCGCCCATAGTCCCGTCACTTAAAACTTCATCAAACTCCTCCGCAAGAGGCCCGTCACCCTCTTTTTTACCGACAACCGCCGCACTGCCAAGTATACAAGGACGGGTGTCAAGCTTTATTGTATAGTTTCCAACTCTCGTAGGCATTTTTCTCTCCACTCTCCTATAAAAGTCTTTGCAGGGCATAATATATTACCCCATATATCACAGCCGCCGCACTGCCGTAAACTATGACAGGGCCTGCTATTTTAAACATATTGGCTCCCGTGCCGAGAATTCTGCCCTCACTCTGAAACTCCATTGCAGGAGAAACTATTGAGTTTGCAAATCCCGTTATCGGAACAATTGTACCTGCACCGGCATGACGGGCTATCTTGTCAAAAACACCTAGTGCTGTAAGAATAGCCGCTATTATTATTATTGTACACGGCACCAAGGATGTAACAGTCTTCTCCTTTACACCCATTGCCTCATAAAATTTTGAAAAACCCTCGCCGATTGTGCATATCAGACCGCCAATTGCAAATGCTTTAACAACATTCAAGAGTTTCGGACTGGGCGGCGACGCTTTTTTTGTCATCTTTTCATATTCTTTTCCCGAAAGCGACACAAGAACACCTCCATTTTCATTTTCAAAATTATTGTATCCTTTCCGTTTTTACCTATTCTTAAAAGATTTTTATTTTTCGCCAACATATTATTCAAATTTTTTTACAAACTGCGAAAAGATTTTACATTTGGTCACTTGACTTGATACATATATAAAGAGTAAAATTAACCCATAATAAATTAACGGAGTGATAATGAAATGGCTGTAAAAAAACTTTGCTATTTTGCCGGCGGCGAATGGATTGAGTCAAAGACAGAAAAGTACATGGATGTTTTCAATCCCAGCACCGGTGAGGTAATAGCACAGACACCCTGCTGTACAGTAGAGGAAGTTGAATACGCAATATCAAAAGCCAAAGAAGCTTTTAAAACCTGGTCTCAGGTTCCCGTATGCAAGCGTGTACAGGTACTCTATAAGTTCCGCACTCTTCTCGAGGAACATATGGATGAGCTTACAGAGCTCGTTGCCCGTGAACACGGCAAGGTCTGGGACGAGGCAAAAGGCGATATTCTCAAGGTAAAAGAACCTGTGGAACTCGCCTGCGGTGCTCCCACTCTCATGCTCGGCGAAAGCCTTCGTGACACTTCCTCAGGCTATGACACAGTGCTTTACCGTGAGCCCGTCGGTGTTTTTGCAGGAATCGTTCCATTTAACTTCCCCGGCATGATTCCCATGGGCTGGATGGTTCCCCTTTGCATCGCTGCAGGTAACACCATCGTCCTTAAACTCGCTTCAATGACTCCCATGACCGCTATGCGTCTTGCAGAGCTCCTTCAGGAAGCAGGACTTCCCGACGGTGTTGTTAACCTCGTCACCTGCTCACGCAACGAAGCCGAGCTTTTCCTGACACACCCCGATATCAAAGGTGTAACTTTCGTAGGTTCAACCTCTGTCGGTCTTCACATATATTCAACTGCTGCCGCTCACGGCAAGCGTGTTCAGGCTCTTTGCGAAGCTAAAAACCACGCACTTGTCCTTGAGGATGCCGCTCTTGAAAGAAGTGCAAGAGGTATTATCAACTCCGCATTCGGTTGCGCAGGCGAACGCTGCATGGCTCTCCCCGTTGTTGTTGCTCAGGAGAGTATTGCTGATAAACTCGTAAGCTTGCTTGTTGAATACGCTAAGGAGCTTAAAATCGGCCCTGCTTACGACAAGACTTCAAAGCTCGGTCCGGTTGTAACCGCTGAACACAGAGCTTCAGTTCTCAAGTGGATTGAAAAAGGTATTAAAGAGGGTGCTGAACTCGTCCTTGACGGCAGAAATCCCGTTGTTCCCGGCTACGAAAACGGCTTCTACATCGGACCCACAATCTTTGACAATGTTAAACCCGGCATGACTGTCGGCGACAAGGAAATTTTTGGACCTGTTCTTTGCATAAAGCGTGTCAAGAACTTCGAAGAGGGTCTTGCACTTATGAACGAGAACCCCTATGCAAACGGCTCCGTTATCTTTACACAGAGCGGATATTATGCACGTGAGTTTGCAAAGCGTACTGACGGCGGTATGGTCGGCGTCAACGTCGGTATCCCCGTACCCGTAGGCATTTTCCCGTTCACAGGCCACAAGCTTTCTTTCTTCGGTGACCTTCATACTCTCGGTAAGGACGGCATAAGATTCTACACCGAGACGAAGGCTGTTACCACACGCTGGTTCGACGAAGAGGAAATGAAAGCTACCTCAGTTGATACTTGGGACGGCTCTGTAGGCGGCTGATAAACACAAAAGGAGCTTTTAAATGTCACATTTGATAGATGTTCGAGATGCATATAAAATATATAATCCCGGTGAAAACGAAGTCCGTGCACTTGACGGTGTATCGCTTCAGATAGACAAAGGTGAATTTGTAATGATAGTCGGCCAGTCCGGCTCGGGTAAGTCTACCCTTATGAATATGCTCGGTCTGCTCGATGTCTGCACAAGCGGTGAATACTATATTAACGGACAGAATGTTTCTAATTTAACCGACGATGAACTTTCCGAAATCCGCAACAAGGAAATCGGTTTCATCTTCCAGGGATTCAATCTCATTCCCAGCCTCACAGCACAGGGCAATGTGGAACTCCCGCTCATCTATCGTGGTGTTAAAAAAGAAGAACGTGAAAAGCTTTCTCAAGAAGCTCTCGCAAGGGTTGGCTTGGATAACCGCCGACATCACCTTCCCTCTCAGATGTCGGGAGGGCAGCAGCAGAGAGTTGCCATAGCAAGAGCTGTTGCGGCACGTCCGCCTGTAATTCTGGCCGATGAGCCGACCGGAAACCTCGATTCCCACTCCGGTAAAGAGGTTATGAAAATTCTGCACGAACTCAATGCAGAGGGACGTACAATAGTTCTCATAACCCATGACAACGAAATTGCTGAAGAAGGCACTCGTGTAGTCCGAATATCCGACGGAAAGATTATTGAGGACAGACCCAGCAAAAAGATTAAATAGTTAAATCCCCACAAGATAACATCTTGTGGGGATTATGTTTTTCAGCTTAACTTTGAATTGAATTTTTTGCTTGTAAGCTTAATTGAAACAAATACACACAGCCATACTGCAAAGTAAACCACCATAAAAATCGCTGTGAATATCAGCAACACACGCCAATCAAACGGTATCCATGAGTTCATCAAATAACAGCATGTATAAGCTGCATACAGCGTTGACAAGTGACAGAGAAGCGATTTTGCTATCGGCCAGCTTTCTATTTGATTGAAAACACTCGCACCTGAGTGAACAAACGCTAAAACATATGTTGAAATTATAGCTGTGAACATCTCAACTCCGTCAAGTGAGAAGTTTTCAATAGTGCAGGATAAAATCAAATACACTATTCCTGTAATAATAGGCCCGAATCCGCCAAAAATCAACCCTCTGTGAAGAAAACTTTTTAAATACTTATTCATAGTTTTACACCCAACCTTTCTTTAACTGTTTTGATTTTTCTTCTTGAAACGTAATCACTATATCCATTTTTGAACACAACAAGTAATGCACCCGCAAACGAAGCGTTAAACCTTTGAATCTTATTTATATTTGCTATACATGACTGATTTATTTTTACAAAACTGTCATCAAGCGTTTCCTCTAATTGATACAGACGTTGTTTAATCATCAACTTATCTTCATCGGTAATGGCATAAACCCTATTATCCTCAACCAAAAAGCAACAAACTTCAAACGGCCTTAGCTTTACAGCTTCACGGTCTTTATAGCCTATCAACTCCAAAGAATTACCTAAAACAAGGTTTTCTATTTCCTCTACAAGCTTTGTTTTTTCATGGGCATAAACAAAAACTTCTTCGTCCCGGTTCTTATCAATTATAATCTTACATTTCATAAAGTGCCTCCTTTCGAAATTATCTTACTCTCACAAAATATTGTTTTCAATAATTTTAAAGTATTCGGTCATTAGAAAAACGTACTTGGTAAAAAAATATGCCCATTAAAATGGGCATATTTTTTTGTTTAATTATCCGTTTAAAATTGGGAAACCGTCTACACCCCATATAACCTTGCGCTTTCTTGCACTGCGACACGGGTCATAAAGCGGGTCCTGGTCTGCATAGCCACATTCTCCGTTAAAGCAAAGCTCGTCACGTGAGTGATACACAAAAACCCAATCTCCGTTTTCATCCTTAACAAACGAGTTATGTCCCGGTCCGTATTCACCGTCAAGGTCAGCGGATGTGAGCAACGGTTTATCGAGTTTAGTCCAGCTGTTTATATCTATAAGGTCAGCCTTTTCATCTGCATACATAAGACCTATACAATATTCAGGACCCGTTGCAGATGCCGAAAATGCAAGATACAGCTTGCCGTTATGAATCATAGCTGCAGGGCCCTCGTTAACGGGAATCTTAACCCGTTCCCAATCATATTCAGGCTTTGTCAAAAGCATTGCAGGACAAGTTGTTTTCCAAGGCTCATCAGGGTCTATAGTTGCAAGATAGACATTGGAATTGCCGCCGTTCTGTGCCCAGGAAACATAATGCTTGCCATTGCACTCAAAATGCGTCATATCAAGTGAGAAGCCCCTAAAAGAGAAGTTATCTTCCTCACAAGCAGTAAACTTACCCTTGTCAATCCATGGGTCGTTATAAGGGTCTTTTCCGCTGCACATGATGATATGGCAGTCAATATCCCAGACATTATTCTCGCTGCCGCTCGCAGCAAACAGAACATACCACTTGCCGTTTATCTCATGGATTTCGGGTGCCCATATAAAACGAAAAGCAGTATTTGAATCTTTCTCATCCCATATAACCTTTTCCTCGGCCTCGCCAAGAGCATCTATTGTCTTTGCTCTGCGTAGAATAATTCTGTCATAACCCTCTTTATCATCTTTGCCGTACATGGGATATGAGGCGGTAAAATAGTACCATCCGTCACTCCCCATTGTTACATAAGGGTCTGCCCTGTCCTTTATAAAAATATCCGTTTTTACGCTCATGGTGTCACCTTTCGCATCTCATATATTTCATTTTCGTTCATTATAACAAAAAAATGTGTCACTGTATACACAATGACACATTTTAGTTTTAGTTAATCAGAGGACGTAGATTCGCACACCTCTGTGACCCCATGTGTAACACTCTTCGATAGTGTGCATATAAAGGTCAACAGTACAGCCGTTTGTCTCTACAAATCCACCCGTATCTGCCGCTATACAGTAACCGTAGATGAATTTACCGTCAAGTGACACGATATACAACTCTGTTCCGTACGGGAACTGTTTTGGGTCAACCGCTATATATCCGGGCATAGCCTTGCGGCCCGATGCTGTTATGCCGCCACCGTAGTAAGCTTTTGCAGTGCCGTCTACTATACGTTTATAGTTGGTGGGAACTCCGTTTGCATCAAGTTTAAGAGACGAGGGAACTTTCAGCTCGGATATAGGACTGAGTCCGTTCTTAAACTTTATCTTATTAACTCTCTGAACTCTGCCCTTGAGAACAACTTCGCTTACCATTTCTTTGGTAACTTTCTCTCCGACAGCCTCAGATGACTCAAGCTCACCGTTGACATATCTATCCTTATAGGTGATCTCTTTTTCACCGTCACAACCCTTAACTGAAACCTTTTTCTGGTCAACATAAAGGTCAGGTGTTTTTTTGGTTACGGTATCAAACGGAATTGCCTGTGTTTCTGTACGTTCTTTGTATTCAACACGCAGAACCTCAATCGTCATTCCGCTGACAAGTGCACTCTCTGCAGTGGGAATAGTCTCGTCATCACTGTCAAGAATGATATTGCTTCTTTTTATAGCATCCGCAACGGTACCCGTAGCAATTTCAACATCTACTTCTTTTCCGTCTGCCATTATTGTAACACCGAAAGAACGTGAAATTCTGAGGGTTACATTACTGTTAACCATGGCATCTTCGGGGATATTCACCTCATCAAACTTTCCAAGGCCTCTGTTATACTTTTCAAGCATCTGCCTTGCAGGGCCTGCACCATTGAGATAATATACCTCACCCCCGTCAACAACCCTTATGGGCTGTGCACGGTAGATTTTAACCGTGCAATCCTTGCCCGGAACAAAGTCCGATGTATCGAGATAGTCAAACTTGCCGACTTTAATCTCTTCGCTATTCTCTTTAAGAAACTCCTCAACAGTTTCTTTTCTTGTGGAGATCGTTATCAGCTCCACTCCATCTTCTTCGATTGTTACCTTGTAAGTTGCCGCCGCGGCAAAAGCAGTTAAAGTAACTATTGAGCAGATGATCACTAAGGCCGATACGATAGCCAGAATTCTGCGCTTCGATGTCTTTCTGACAGGTGACATTGCCAGATAGGCCTTCACGATTTCTATCATTCGTTAAAACTCCTTTTTGTCTGCTTGCTTTGTTATTGGCATGCTGTTGCAAACATAGTTATCTTCACAACGCTTGTTATTATATTGTTGAAAAAATCGTTTGTCAAATTTTCATTTCTCAATAAACTGTGCAAGTTTCACAAATATCACACAACCTTTTTTACCTAAACCACCTTAAAACTCACTGTTTAATACTATTTCGACTCAAGCAAATGGGAAAAAATGGATTAAGTTTTGTGAAATCTTTAAAAAGTTACAAATGGTTACAAAAGTGTAATAAAAAGTAACAAAACCACAACCTTAACCGCACACTGACTTTTTTAATCCAAACAGCCTTGGTGCAACAACAAAAAGAAAAAAATCTAGCCGTAAAGTCACACACCTTTACAAAGAAAATAACAGGTGACAGTGTGACACTGGCAACGGGGATTTGTTTTTTATTCTAGCTT
>JAZUNO010000125.1:0-14482 GCA_045604185.1 Acutalibacteraceae bacterium
ATAGTGACACACTAAAAAAAATATGTTATAATCTAACAAAATATTTTAATAATATTATTAGTTATGACGAAAAAATAAAAGTCATTTTACGAAAATATATGTGTTAAACGGGGTCTATTATGTTCGAACAGATTATAAATGTTGACAGAATGGAGCAGGCTGTAAGCCTGTTCGGCAGTTTTGATGAGAATATCCGACTTATCGAAAACGAATTCAAAGTAACCGTTATCAGCCGTGGGTCGGAAATCAAAGTCACGGGCGAAGCTGAAAATGTTTCAAAAGGCGTTCGTGCCATAAACGGCCTGCTGATGCTCGTCAACCGAGGTGAAGCCCTCAGCGACCAGAATGTACGATATGTAATCTCTCTTGTCAACGACGGCAATGAGGATAAGCTCTCACAGATGACTGTTGACTGCGTGTGTATCACCTCAAAAGGAAAGCCCGTAAAGCCAAAGACACTCGGACAGAAAAAATACATTGAAGCCATACGTCAGAACACTGTTACAATAGGTGTGGGCCCGGCGGGAACAGGCAAGACTTACCTTGCGGTCGCAATGGCCGTCACCGCTTTCCGTGCAAAGGAAGTAAACCGAATAATCCTTACGCGTCCTGCGGTTGAGGCAGGTGAAAAGCTCGGTTTCCTACCCGGTGACCTCCAGCACAAAGTCGACCCGTATCTCCGCCCGCTTTACGACGCACTGTTTGATATGCTCGGTGCAGAAAACTTTCAAAAACACCTTGAACGCGGCAATATCGAAGTCGCTCCCCTCGCATACATGAGAGGACGTACTCTCGATGACAGTTTCATCATTCTCGACGAGGCACAGAACACCACCGTTGAACAGATGAAAATGTTTCTTACCCGTCTAGGTTTCAATTCAAAAATGGTTGTCACGGGCGACGTTACACAGATAGATCTGCCCGACGGCAGAAGAAGCGGTCTTGTCGATGCCGTAAGGGTACTCAAAACCGTTGAAGATATTCAGATTGTCAGATTTAATGAACGTGATGTTGTCAGGCATAAGCTTGTCCAGGATATTATTAAAGCTTACGAAAATCATGAGGATGTGAAGAAAAGAAATGAGAGGAAAAATTAAGGTAATCATCACAAACGATCAGACGGATGTAAAAATTCCCACCGGGGTTCGTATGCTCGTACGCAGATGCTGTACGGCTGTTCTGGTCCTCGAAAAATTCGATGACCCTGCAGAAATAAGTGTACGTTTTGTTGACGACGAAGAGATTCACGCACTCAATCTCCAGTACCGCAACGTGGACAACAGCACCGACGTACTCTCTTTCCCCTTGGGCGAAAACGGGGTTTATGACACAAATAACGACACGGGTGCCAAGGTTTTGGGCGACATCGTTATATCCATACCGCATGCTATAAGCCAGGCTGAAAGATTCGGGCACTCTCTTCAAAGAGAAATAGCTTTCCTCACCGTTCACTCAATGCTGCATCTTCTCGGCTACGACCACGAGAACGGAGGCATTGAAAGCGTACACATGCGCGAAAAAGAGGAAACCGTTTTGACTCAGCTCGGTCTGCCCCGTAACGGAAGTTATTACATGGGCGACGAATAAACATATTTGAATCCGACGGGAAGGCTTTGCACTTTTGCAACGGTCTTCCCTCATTTTTAGAGAGGAAGAAAAAATGAAAAATCTTCTGAAAAGCTTTTTCTATGCAGGTAAAGGTATCGTCAGCTGCATAAGCCGTGAACGCAACATGAGAATACATCTCGTTTGCATGGTTTATATGTACTGCTTTTTAGGGTTGTATGACTTTTTTGAGGTCTCCGCAACCCAATTTGCAATCCTGTTTATAGCAAATGCCATTGTAGTCATGGGCGAGCTTATCAACACCGCTATTGAATCGGCGATAAACCTCATAGAAGAAAAGCATGACGAAAAATATAACAAACTTGCCGAACTGTCCAAGGACACCGCCGCAGGTGCCGTCCTTGTGGGTGCTGTTTTTGCCGTAGCTGTCGGAATCGCAATCCTCTGGCAACCCACCGCTTTCAAGGCAATGTTTGAATACTACAAAGAGAATATCTTTATGTTTATCGCTCTGATACTGAGCATCTTGCTGAGCACAGTATTTATTTTTGCGGGGTTCAATATGTTCAGCACAAAAAATAAAGATTAACATAATTCAAATAAATACGAACATCCCCGAAAGGAGAACTTATGTCTCAGACTAAAACCGCATTTATAGCAATTGTCGGCTGTCCGAACGTCGGCAAATCATCAATACTCAACCGACTGCTCGGCCAGAAAGTTGCAGTGGTGTCTCCCAAACCGCAGACCACTCGTACAAAAATTATGGGCGTGCTCACAGAGGGTGAAACTCAGCTCGTATTTACCGACACACCGGGCTTTCACCGTCCGCGCACAAAGCTTGGTGAAAAAATGGTCAAGGCTGTCGGCGACAGCATTTCGGGCGTTGATGCCTGCCTTTTTGTTGTAGAACCGTCAGGTGAGCTTCGTGATGCCGAAAAAGAGCTGCTAAAAAAATTCAAATCAGAGCGTATGCCCGTTATCCTTGCAATAAACAAGATAGACAGCGTTCAACGCAAAGAGCTGCTTATAGAGAGAATAGCACAGTTTTCTCAGCTCTATGACTTTGAGGCAATAGTACCCTGTTCAGCTCTCAAGGGAGAAAGCTTTTCCGAACTTCTGGATGAGCTCAAAAATCAGGCTCAACCGTCTGTCCACTTCTTCCCCGATGACACGCTGACCGACCAGCCCGAAAGAGTCCTTGCCGCAGAGATTATCCGTGAAAAACTGCTCAACATGCTCGACGACGAAGTGCCTCACGGCGTCGCGGTCTGTATTGAGATGATGAGAGAACGCCCCGACGGTGATATTACCGACATCGAGGCTACTATCTACTGCGAACGTGAAAGCCACAAGGGTATTATCATAGGCAAAAAGGGCGAGATGCTCAAAAAAGTATCCACCAAGGCCCGTGAGGATATGGAAAGATTTTTCATGTGTAAAATAAATTTGCGTTGCTGGGTAAAGGTTAAAGAGGGCTGGCGCAACCGAGAAGGTCTGATAAAAAACTTCGGCCTTGACAATCAGTAAAAACAAAAAATTTTCCTGTAATAATACACCCGATGTGTGAAGAAAATAGTTTTAAGGCAGCACAGCATATTTCTTGTTTTCAGAAAACAGAGATTATGCGAAAAAAACACGAAAACAAAGTGTTAGCTGCCTTATTAACTTCACACACGGAGGAGCACAGCTTTTCGCTGTGCGTTTATATATATGGAAAAGACTAACAACGATAAAATAAGCAAAGCCTGGGCGGCATTCAATATGAGCGGTAAGGTGGAGGATTATCTGAAATTCACCGCAATTCAAAATCCGCCTGCTTTCACGGAGGCAATTTCCGATGCAGACAGTAACCGAGGGTCTCATAATCAGAGCGAGGGATATAGGTGAAAACGATACGGTCGTAACTATCCTGACAAAGGATTACGGCCTTATTTCTGCATTTGCAAACGGCTCAAAACGCCTCAAAAGCAGAGCCGCAGGAGCTGCCGTATCACCGATGACCTACTCCCGCCTCACCCTCTACCGAGGACGTGACAGCTACATAATCGATGACGCTAAAGCTATTGAAGTCTTTTTCGGATTGAGAGAGGATATAGAAAAGCTCTCTCTGGCACAATATTTTTGTGAGCTTGCAGGTGAATTTTCTCCCGAAAACACCGATGCTGAAGAGTTTTTACGCCTGCTTTTAAATCTGCTGTATATGCTGTCCGAGGATAAACGCTCTGCATCATTTTTAAAGCCCGTATGCGAACTTCGTATGCTCTCGAATGCCGGATATATGCCCGATATATCGGGATGCCTGAAATGCGGAGCCGAGTCTCCCGAAAATCCCGTTTTCAGCATAAACCATGCAGGTTTTTTCTGTGCCGACTGTTCACCTGTCAAGGGCATTGATGCAACAACGGGAATATTAAACGCCATGCGCCACATCTGCACCACGGATGACCGTTCGCTCTTCTCTTTCAAAATGCCCGAGAGCTCCCTCCTAATCCTTTCGGATATTTCAGAAAAATTCCTGCTCTCGCAAGTGCAGAGGAAATTTAAAACGCTGGATTTTTATAAAACAGTAAAAGAGACTTAACAACACGCACACAATGACATTTGTGCGTGCTTTTCATTGGTAAAATACTGCATTTATACGAAAAGGCTTGTATCATCTTCTAAAGCATTGTATAATGATATTGGCTAAAAAAACAAAGGAGGACATGCTATGGCTAACTCAGCAAACCCGTCGGGCAAAGCTCTTAAAACTTACACAAAAAAAGAGCAGACCATGTACTATGTGGGCCTTGCGGGACAGAACATCTTCTATAACATTATAGGAACTGCTCTTACATATTATCTGCAGTTCACCATCCTTATCCCTGCTTTCACAGTCAGCGTCATTATGGCTCTGGCAAGAGTCTGGGACGCTTTCAACGACCCAATGATGGGCACTATCGTCGACAAGACTCACTCAAAATGGGGCAAGTGCAGACCTTACCTGCTCTTCGTTCCCCTGCCGATACTTATAATCACAATCTTGTGCTTTACAAACTTCGGCTTCTATGACGCTTCTCTCGGTGCTACAAACGCTCACAACGTACTTATCGTCGCTTATGCCGCATTCACCTATGTTCTTTGGGGCATGACATACACAGTCGGCGATATTCCGCTCTGGGGCATAACCGCCCGTATGACAGAGAGTGCTGACGACAGAAACAAGCTTCTCTCTTTCGCAAGAATTTGGGCAAGCGTCGGTGCAGGTATCACTCTTCTTTCAATCAACTCCGTGGCTTTCGGATTCAGAGATGCACTTGTTGAAAAAGTAGGCTCTGCAGCAGAAGCTGAGAGAATCGGTTTCATCATTGCCGCAGTTGTCTTCAGCATTGTCGGTTACATTCTCTACCAGCCTGCAGGATTCTTCGTAAGAGAGCGAGTATCCTCAAGCGAAAAGAGCTACTCTCTTAAAGAAAACTTCGCTCTTATGTGGAAGAATAAGCCTTTCAGACAGATTCTTCTCTCAGGCGTTCTCGGCAGCCCGAAATCAACAATTTCTCTTGCTGCTATGTCGCTCGTTTCCTACTACTACGCAAACAAAGACCCCATGATGGCAATGCTTTACATTCTTCTTCTCGGCGGAGCTCTGTTTGTCGGTCAGTTCCTTTCAATGGGTATTGCACCGCGTCTTCTTAAGAAGTTTGAGAAGAAAACTCTTTATAACGGCTCGAACATTATCAGTATTGTTCCCTATGCAGCCATCTTCCTGCTTTACATGGCTGCACCCAACCACGACCTTACAACCGCTTTCTACGTTGCAATCTGTGCAATTCTCTTCTTCGCTTGCGGCTTTGCAATGGGTATCACCAGCGTTCTTCAGTCACTTATGATTGCCGATGCTGTTGACTACGAGGAATACCAGTCAGGCATCCGTCCCGACGGTGTATTCTTCTCAGGTCAGACTTTCATAGCTAAGATTACAGCAGGCATCGCTACTGTTCTTAACGGTATTGCTTACTCCGTGGTCGGATTCTCCGATGCAAAGGTTGCAGAAGTCAACGCCTACATCGAAGCTGGCGGTATCCCGAGACTTAACCCCGAATACGAGCCATTCATGATGATTCTGTTCTTCATCGTCTCTATTCCGCCCGCAATCGGATGTATTCTTTCGGTTATCCCCACCTGGAAATATGCTCTTCCCGACAAAGAGCATAAGAGAATCCTTGAGGAACTCAACGCAAGAAGACACGACGAAGAAGTCACTGAATAAATCTGATAAAAAGCTCAACCCGTCGAACTTTTTTAGTTCGGCGGGTTGCTTTTTTTTACGGATTAATGTTAGAATTAACTCGTTGAAAATATGTAAGTGAGAGGAGAAAAATATGGGCCATATCGATGTGCGTTTTGCAGACAAAAACTCTGAGCGCTACATGCTGGCAAAAAGAGTTTACAAGATAATCGAAATTCTTGAAGAAGATTATCTCTATCCCGACAGCGAACCGCTCTCCGGTTTCAGCTTCAGGGACGGTCAATACAAATTTTCACAGATAGACGAGGGCGAGTGGAAGCCTTTCGACAGTGAAAAAGACTATTGGGGATATCCCGAGTGTTACGCTTGGTTCCGCCACAGCTTCAAAATCCCCGAGCGTTTCGCAGGTAAACCCGTTCTTTACGAGGTTATGCCCTCTGCACAGGGTTCCTGGAGACAGGTTAACCCTCAGCTGATTTTCTATTTCAACGGTAAGCTTACCCAGGGCGGCGACTCCAACCACAGTGAGGTTCGCATTCTTGAGTGCGCTAACGGCGGTGAAGAATTCGACTGTTGCATAAACGCTCACACAGACGCATGGGAGTTCAAAGGTCCCGTCCGTATGCGTGCAAGGCTCGTCGTTGTCGACGACCTTGTAAAACGCCTCATTTTTGACCTTAAGACACCTCTTCTGGTAGCTTCACGTTACACGGTTGATGATATTCCGAGAATTGATATAGTCAAGGCTTTGACTGACGCTGTCAACCTTATTGACTTTAACACATCGGATTACGGTAAGTTTGCCGAATCTGCCAATGCCGCTATCGAGCTCCTTGAAAAAGAGATTTACTCCAAAGAGGCTATGGACGCAATGGCTTGCTGTATCGGACACACTCACATCGACGTTGCATGGCTGTGGAGACTGCGCCAGACAAGAGAAAAAGCAGGCCGTTCATTCGCAACTGTTCTCAAACTCATGGAGGAGTATCCCGAATACAAGTTCATGTCATCTCAGGCTCAGCTTTATGATTTCGTAAAGCAGGATTACCCCGAAGTGTATGAGGGCATCAAAAAGATGATTGCCGAGGGCCGATGGGAAGCAGAAGGAAGCATGTGGGTTGAAGCCGACACAAACGTAACATCAGGCGAATCTCTTGTGCGTCAGTTCCTTATAGGTAAGCGTTTCTTCAAGGATGAATTCGGCGTTGACAACAAGATTATGTGGTTGCCCGATGTATTCGGTTACAGTGCAGCCCTGCCGCAGATTATGAAAAAAGCAGGCATTGACTACTTCATGACAACAAAGATTTCGTGGAGTGAGTTCAACAAAGTGCCTTACGATACATTTATGTGGAAAGGTATTGACGGCACTGAAATTCTTTCACACTTCTCACCCAGCACAGAGGATACCGATGAGGGTGACAGCTGGCAGACCACCTACAACGCATATCTGTATCCGCCCGAAATTATGGGTGGCTGGCAAAGATATTCACAAAAGGATCTCACACGTGAGTATCTGTGCACTTTCGGTCACGGCGACGGCGGCGGCGGACCCACACGTGATATGCTCGAATACGGACGCCGTATGGCAAAAGGTATACCCGGATGTCCGAAAGTCAAGCAGGAATTCAGCATCGATTTCTACCGCGACCTTGAAAAGCAAGTTACAGGTAGCCGCAGATTGCCCAAATGGACAGGTGAACTCTATCTTGAGTTTCATCGTGGCACTCTCACCTCTCAATCACGCAATAAGCGTTACAACAGAAAGAGCGAGCTTCTCTATCACGATATCGAAACGCTCTGCGCTATTGCAAAGCACAAGGGTCTTGCCGAATATCCGACAGAACACATCAATGAGGGTTGGAAGATTATTCTTCTCAACCAATTCCACGATATTATACCCGGCTCTTCAATCAAGGAAGTTTATGACGATTCAAAAGAGCAATACGACAAGCTCATTGAAGAGGGCCGTTCCCTTGCAAACAAGACTATCGGAAAGATTGCTGAGTCAATTGCAGACAACGGCATGTCCCTTGCTGTATTCAACACATACGGTGCAAAGAGAAGCGATGTCGTTATAACCGATATGCCCGCTCTTGAATCTTTCAATATTCTTGACGATGACGGCACCTGCCTCGCATGGCAGACCACAGCAGACGGAAAGCTCGCTTTCTTTGCCAAGGATGTTCCGTCAAAAGGCTTTAAGGTTTTCCGTATCGTTGAAGGCAACAAACCTGCAGATGCACCTATCAAGGTTGAAAACCGCTGCGTTGAAAACAGATTCTTCAGTGTTGCCTTTGACAAGAACATGAACATTTCCTCTCTTGTTCATAAAGAGAGCGGAAGAACTGTTGCCCCCGAGGGAGAAGTTCTCAACAAACTTATTGCCTACACCGACCAGCCGTTCAACCATGAGGCATGGGATGTCAAGGTTTACTTCGACCAACAGTATACAGAAATAAATGACGTGAGTGCTATCGAAGTCACAGAAAACGGCCCCGTCCGTGCGGTTATCAAGGTAACACGCAAGTTCCTCTCTTCAACAATTGAGCAAAACTTCATCTTCTATGCCGACCTTGACCGTATTGATATAGACTACAAGGTCGACTGGAAAGAGAAAAACATCATTCTCAAGGCTGATTTCCCGGTTGATGTAAACGCAACAAGTGCTACATACGATATTCAGTTCGGTAACTACCGCCGTTCAACCACAAGAAATACCCTTTGGGATTTCGCACAGTTCGAGGTTTCAGGCCACAAATGGGTTGACCTTAGTGACAACGGTTTCGGTCTCTCCGTTCTCAATGACTGCAAATACGGCCACGACATCAAGGATGGACACATCAGAACCAGCTTGCTTCGCTGTGCCACAAGTCCCAACTGGGCTCAAGACAGAGAGATGCACTACTTCACATACGCTCTTTATCCGCACAGCGGAACAGTTGAGAACTCCAACGTTGTCAGCCACGGCTACTCACTCAACCTTCCCCTTTACTGCGTAAACTCTACCGCAAACAGCGGCAGTTATTCACTCGTTTGTGCAGACAAGGACAACGTCATAATTGAAACAGTCAAAAAGGCTGAGGACAGCGACGACATAGTCATTAGAGCTTACGAAACCTGGAACAAGAAAACTGTCTGCACATACAAATTTGCACAGTCTCCCAGAAGCGTATATGTCTGCAACCTTCTCGAAGAGAACGAGGAAGAAATCTCCGTCAACGGTGATGAAATCACTCTCGAATTCAAACCCTTTGAACTCAAGACAATAAAAGTTTCGTTCTGAAACAAAACCTAAAAAACTCAAAGCCACGACCAAAAGGCCGTGGCTTTGTTTACTGCTTTTCTGTTTTTACAAACCGCTTGAGCAACAGCACACTCACAACTGCCGTGAGTGGCAACGCAAGCAAAATACCCATAGACCCTGCAAGTGCCTGAAGTATTTCAACTGCTATAAGCTCTCGATTTAATATCTGTGTTACACCTGAACTGTAAGTCACCAACAACAGCACGCTCGCCAATGAACTGCCTATATATGCGAGTACGAGCGTATTTGCCATTGTTCCCATGATATCACGACCTATTGTAAGGCCCGATTTCAACAATTCACTAGCAGGCAAAGTCGGTGATTTCTCATGTATCTCATAAAGCGACGAGGCTATTGACATCGCAACATCCATAACGGCACCCACAGCTCCGACTATTATCATACCGAAAATTATGCCCTTTAAATCTATTGTCTGACCGGGCTTTATCGTGCTAAGATACACCCACTCTTCATCAAGCATTCCCGTAAGCTTTACAGAGCCTCTTACTATCAGCACTATAAGACCTGACGCCAATACTCCGCCAACGCATCCCACACCTGCCGCCAGACTCTTGACATTTGCTCCGTTTATAAGAAGCAGTGTCATGACGGTTATAAACACACAAGTTATTATAGACCAGAAGTACACATTTTTACCATCAAGAATTGCCGGTATCAGCGTCACGAAAACCGCAAGACAAGTGAACACAAGTGATATTATCGTATCAAGACCCTTTTTCCTGCCGAATAAAATCAACAGCAGAAAGAACACCGCACACAGTAAAAACAGAGGACCTGTGCGCGAAAAATCAGTCAGGTAATAATCCGCTGTGCCGTCATCCGTCGGAGAGTATGCAAGCATGACCTTATCGCCCTGTTGAATATCCGGCTGACGAAGTGCAAACATCAAATCAAGCTCCTGCACAGCATAAAGAGTTTTGCCCTTAACATCACTGTTGAGCGCACGTGCCTCAAAATATATGAGCTCCATGCTTGTTGTGCTCTCGCCGTCACTCTCATATGAAATCTTTTTTCTGTCAGTTATTCGCAAAACTTCGGCTTTCACGGTTTTCTCCGCCTGCTCCTGACCGAAAACCCCGTCATCTCCTACTGCAATCAAACCTGCAACCAACAGATAGACAACTGAAAATATTACAGTCGCCACATATACTATTGTTTTTTTATTCATCAGTGACTTCCTCCACTGTTATATCTCTCTTAAAAGACCGCTTTTTATAAGCAAATTATAGCACACAGCCATTTTTAAGTAAAGATAAACAACCAAACGTAAAAATCAGATTGATTTTACTTTTCCATTATTATATAATTATTAGGTTGATATTAACAACAAAGAGGAGAAAATGAAAATGACAGAAATTATCATCATGACCAAACTGGTCGCACTGCTGCAAAGCATCTATCAAATTGCCAAGCCAATTCTGGTTATCATTCCGCTTATGCTTACCATGTGGCTGCCCGGCAATCCGAACACGCCCGTTATCCCCAACGAAAATTCAGAAAATGTCTACATCAACGAATACCTTGACCCGGATATCTCCGCTCACCGTTCAGGTGCAGGCATCGCTCCGCAGAACACTCTTATGGCTTTTGAATATGTCCTTAAAGAGAATGAAGCTCTCGGAGTTGACACCTATGAATTTGATGTACAGATAACCGCCGACGGCGAACTGATTGTACTTCACAACCTCACTTATGACGACACTTCAAATGCAGTTGAAGCTTTCGGTCACGAGGATGTCTATGCTTCAAAGCTTACATACAAAGAGGCTTATGACGTTCTCAATCTCGGTGAGAACTTTACCGTCGACGGCGTAACCTATCCTTATCGCGGTCTCAGAGGCGATGATATCCCCGATAACCTCAGGGTTGCAAAATGCGAAGATGTTATTGACTACATCGAAGCCAACAGTAACGGCAAGGAATACAGATATATAATCGAAATAAAGAGCACCGGCTTCAACGGCATGAAGGCTGCAGATAAGCTTTATTCAATCATCAACGAACGCAACCTCAAAGACAGAGTTATCTGGGCAACATCCCTTGAAGACGTTTCAATGTATATGGAATTCAGATATCCCGACATGCCCCGTTCTGCAAGAATAACCGAGATAATCCAATTTTATATTTACTCAAGAATGGATTGGGACCTCAATGAACTCGATGTCTCTTACATCGCTCTGCAGATTCCCTACGGCGACAACTGTGCAAACAACCTTATTAATCTCGGCACAAGAGAACTTATAAACTATGCACACAAATATGATATCGCCGTTCAGTACTGGACGATAAACGAAGCGGAGGAAACCAAACTTCTCATCGAAAACGGTGCTGACTGCATTATGACCGACTACCCGCAGATGGCATACGAAGTAGCAAAGTCCTGTAAATAAAAAAATTTAAGGCTGTATCAATGATACAGCCTGTTTTTTTATTTATCCAATGATTTCTGACTTACGTTCTCCAGATATGAATCTTCACCCGAACCTCTCTGCTTAAATGATTTTTCGGGTGGCTGATAGTTCATCTCACACTTTTCCGTTGCACCCTTAGCCATCATCGCAAGCCTTACAATAGGCGGATAGAAATACGGCACAACTCTTGTATCAGATGACAGGTTCCATATCTTACACGCAAAAAACACACAGTTTATGATCGGATTCCAGTGGTTCGACACCAAAAGCTTTGCCGTAACAGCTTCAAGCTCTGCACGGGTAAGGTCATCACTTAAAGAAATGCAACTGTCATCACAGTATTTATCGTTTCTGTAAGCTTCCATATTATAATAGATTCCAAACCCGTCAGACCTTGTAAACCCGAATGTCCCGATAGACACGCCCTCTTCGGGAGCAAGGTCGTAGAGACCTACCCGTAAAACTTCATCCGATGTATTATATATATATATCCAGAGATGACCCGTTGTGGTTATACTGCTCCAACGTGAACACAGATATATCTTTCCTACAACGTCGTCAGCACTTGCAGGTGGCTGAGGATTTATCTCTTCTTCAGCAGGTACGGTTGTCTGTGTCTGCTCCAAAGAACTTTGAGAATCTTCAGCAAATGCTGCTGTTGATAAGCTGAATACTAATATTAAAATTAAAATAAACGAAATTAATCTTTTAAAGCAATTCTTCACAACATCACTCCTATCGTTGACCATTATAACACAAATCATCTTTATTTCAACAAAAAACCGCCACAGTTTCCTGTGACGGTTTTTTACTTTTAACTGCTATTAGTCAGCCTTAGGAGCATAGAGGTCCTTGAGTCTGAGCAGGTGCTCATATCTCTCAACAGACTTCTTCTCAGCCTCATCAAACAGCTCATTAGCACGCTCGGGGAACGAACGGGTAAGAGCAGAGTAACGAGCCTCGTTGAGCAGGAACTCACGATAGCTGCCTGTTGCAGGCTTGCTGTCGATTGTGAAGGGGTTCTTGCCCTCTGCCTTAAGAGCAGGATTGTAGCGGAACATGTTCCAGTAACCGCACTCAACAGCCTTCTTCATCTCTTTCTGGCAGTTGATCATGCCGCCCTTGATTGAGTGCATCTCACAAGGTGCATAAGCGATGATGATTGACGGACCCGGATAAGCCTCAGCCTCTTCGATAGCCTTGATGGTCTGGTTCATGTTAGCGCCCATAGCGATCTGTGCAACATAAACATAGCCGTAGCTCATAGCGATTTCTGCAAGGCTCTTCTTAGCGATTGCCTTACCTGCTGCTGCGAACTGAGCAACCTGGCCAATCTGAGAAGCCTTAGAAGCCTGACCGCCTGTGTTGGAGTAAACCTCGGTATCGAATACCATGATGTTTACATTCTCGCCGGAAGCAAGTACGTGGTCAACACCGCCGAAGCCGATGTCGTATGCCCAACCGTCGCCGCCGAAGATCCAGACTGACTTCTTGGAAAGGAATTCCTTATTATTAACGATATCCTTGCAATCTTCGCAATCGATATCCTTGATAGCTGCTACAAGAGCATCTGCTGCCTCAGCATTCTTTGCACCGTCGTTTACAGTGTCAAGGTAAGCCTTAGCTGCTGCCTTAGCTTCTTCAGTAGAGCATTCGCAATCCATAAGACCCTCAACCTTAGCGATGAGTCTGTTGCGGACAGCTGCCTGGCCGAGAAGCATACCGTAACCGTGCTCTGGGTTATCCTCGAAGAGGGAGTTAGCCCATGCAGGACCCTGACCCTTCTTGTTAACTGTGTACGGAGATGTTGCTGCGGGACCACCCCAGATTGATGAACAGCCTGTAGCGTTGGATATGTACATTCTGTCACCAAAGAGCTGAGTGATAAGACGTGCATAAGCAGTTTCTGCACAGCCTGCGCAAGAACCGGAGAACTCAAGCAGCGGAGTCTTATACTGGCTGCCGATAACAGTGTTGTCAGCAACGTCATTCTTAACTGTGACGTTCTCAACCATGTAATCAAATACGGGCTGCATAGCATCCTGGCTCTCACGGGAAACCATCTTAAGTGAATTTGTCGGGCAGACGCCTACGCAGACGCCGCATCCCATACAATCAAGCGGGGAAACTGCAAGTGAGTACTTATAAACACCCTTGCCCTTACCTGCTTTCTTGTCAACCATAATAGCGTTTGCCGGAGCTGCTGCTGCCTCTTCCTCTGTAAGGAGGTAAGGACGGATTGTTGCGTGCGGGCAGACATATGAGCACTGGTTACACTGTGCACAAGTCTGTGCTTCCCATGCGGGAACCATAACTGCAACACCGCGCTTCTCAAATGCTGCTGCGCCCTGCTCAAATGTACCGTCTGCATGATCCATGAATACGGAAACAGGCAGTGAATCGCCGTCCATAAGTCCGACAGGCTTCATGATATTGTCAACCATCTTAACGAGCTTTGATGCGCTCTCCTCAGCTGCTGCCTTTGCCTCGTCAGAAGCATCAGCCCAATCTGCGGGAACATCAATTTTGACGAATGCGCCAAAACCTGCATCGATAGCCTTATGGTTCATGTCAACGATTTCCTGACCCTTCTTAAGGAAGGACTTTGTAGCTGCATCCTTCATGTAGCCGATAGCTTCATCCTTGGGAAGGACGTTTGCAAGTGCAAAGAAAGCTGCCTGAAGGATTGTATTTGTTCTCTTGCCAAGACCAATCTCTGCAGCAAGGTCGATAGCGTTAACTGTGTAGAGCTGAACATTGTTCTTTGCAATGTATCTCTTTGTTTCAGCGTTGAGCTTTTCAGCAAGCTCAGCTGCATCCCACTGACAGTTGATAAGGAATACGCCACCGGGCTTAACATCGTTAACCATCTTGTAGCCCTTCTCAACATATGAGGGGTTGTGGCAGGCAACAAAGTCAGCCTTATTGATGTAATAGGGGCTCTTT
>JAZUNO010000126.1:0-20332 GCA_045604185.1 Acutalibacteraceae bacterium
GAAGAAAACAGTCCGGTGGACTGTTTTTAGGGCGTGGGGTTGAGCAGAAAAAAGTTGACAAACAAGCGGCAGGAAACGAGCAGAGGATATATTTGACTGAAAAGCCCCTTGCTCTGTGCCAAAACCCCATAGAAGTAATAGCTTCTGAGGGACTTTTCTTATGCCTTCACGCACAGCAAAGTATATCAGAAACCCACTTTCGACGACGAAAAGACAACGGCACACCGGGCAAAAATCTTTTGTTTGACTGCTTTTCTGAAATTGTGATATAATAAATATACAATAAAAATAAAAGGGTGTGTACTTTGATGTGGGCTTTGATAATTGCTTTGTTAGCCGTTTTGGTATGTATTCGTATGTATCCTCCGGCGTATACTTTGTTAATTGTTTTTTTGAAAAAGTTTCTCACTTTGGTTTTGGTTCCCGTTTATATGACTCCCGTTTTGCCTTTTTTACATGTTGCAAAGCTCTTTAATCAACCCTCAGAACTTATTTCTTTAGCTGAAAGCGGAGTGTATTCTCAAGATGATCCGATTTATCTGACTGCACACAGAGGTGTTTGGGCAGTGGCACCGCAAAACAGTCTTCCGTCTTATGAAGAAGCTGTAAAACTCGGTTACTATTCAGCAGAGTGTGATATAAGGCTGACAGCAGATAATCAGTGGGTGCTCATACACAATAATGACATCAATTCACAGTTTTGTCAGTTTGGCGATGTAGATGAAACCACTCTTGAAGAGTTTCGCACTTATTCATATAAGGGCGGGGCAAACTTCTGGAAATATAAGGACCTCAAAGTAGCCACGCTGGATGAGTATCTGGATGTTTTTGTCGGCTCAAAAACAAGACCGCAGATTGAGATAAAATCAGAAACATATGATATGCTTTATACAGTAGTGGATGCTGTCAAAGCTAAGGGTCTGGCTGAAACTGCGATTATTATTTCGTTTGACCTGAAGCAATTAGAGGCTATACATGAGCTCGACAGCAATATAGAACTCTGGTATCTGGTTGACGAGATAACGCAGGAAAATATTAATGAGGCCAAGGCTATTGGCTCTAATGTATGGCTTTCTGCGAATTTTGACAAGAATACCAAGGAGTCAGTACAACTTGCTGTTGACAGCGGGGTAGGGGTATCCTTGTGGACGGTAAATACTGTTGAGGATGCAAAGATGCTTTATGATATGGGTGTCAGATATATAGAGACAGATATTCTTTGTAATTGATGGTTTGAAAAGAGGTGATGAAAAGCATCACCTCTTTTAATATTATAATCATGCATAAACAAATGCGTTAGCGACGACTAACTCTTGTGAAAAGTGATGAATTTTCAAAATGTGGTAAAATAACAGGGAAAAACAGTTGACTTTGTTGAATCAATTACGTAAAATAAATGTGGTTAGTGAAAGCTAACTGCATTTTTTAGGTCACAAGGTTAGTTTTTGCTAACTGCTAAATAAACAGCAAAGAAGGATGTCAATATGATGCCTCTTACACTAGCAAATGTTGGAGAAGAACATATAATCAAAAAAATCGGCGGACTGCCGGAGGTAAAGAAACATCTTGAAAATCTCGGATTCGTGGCAGGGGGTAATGTTACCGTTATAAATACGATAGGCGGTAATCTCATTGTTAATGTCAAAGAGTCAAGGGTGGCAATCAGTAAAGGAATGGCACAAAAGATAATGGTTTAATTTTGCGTTTTGCTTTAACATATAGAGGGAGGATACATAATGAATACGTTAAGACAGGCAAAAATCGGTCAGACGGTCAAGGTGGTAAAGTTGCATGGTGAGGGTGCACTTAAGCGTCGCATTATGGACATGGGCATTACTAAGGGGGTAGAGGTTTACATACGTAAAGTGGCACCTCTTGGTGACCCGATTGAGGTAACAGTCAGGGGATATGAGTTGTCGATTCGTAAAGCTGATGCAGAGATGATTGAGATAGAATAAAAGGGTATCCCAAAAAACAATTGCACAAAACAAGGTGGGATACCCTTCTTTTTTCAACAAAGGTTAGTCAAGACTAATCCGAAACAGGAGGAATATGTTATGGATTTAAAAATAGCGCTTGCAGGCAACCCGAACAGCGGTAAAACCACAATGTTCAATGCGTTGACCGGCTCTAATCAGTATGTTGGTAACTGGCCGGGAGTTACGGTTGAGAAAAAAGAGGGTAAGCTCAAGAAACATGACGGTGTTATCATAACTGATTTGCCGGGAATATATTCGCTTTCTCCATATACTTTGGAGGAAGTTGTTGCCCGCAACTATTTGATAGGCGAGCGACCTGATGCGATTCTCAATATTGTAGACGGTACCAATCTTGAAAGAAATCTGTATCTTACCACACAGCTGATAGAACTCGGAATACCTGTTGTTGTTGCTGTTAATATGATGGATGTTGTTCGTAAAAACGGCGACAAGATAAATGTGGAAGAACTTAGTCGAGAACTTGGCTGCAAGATTGTTGAAGTATCGGCACTCAAAGGCGACGGGATACAGACTGCGGCACAGGCTGCAATAGAGGCGGCTAAGGGCGGTAAGGCAGTTCCGATGCACACTTTTTCAGGAGCTGTGGAGCATGCAATTGCACATATTGAGGAAGCTGCTGTACATAACATGCCGGAGGAACAGCAGAGATGGTATGCGGTGAAGATTTTTGAACGTGATGAGAAGGTGCTCGAACAACTCAAACTTGAAAAGTCTGTACTTGACCATATTGAAGCTGATATAGCAAGGGTAGAGACGGAACTGGATGATGATGCAGAGAGTATCATCACGAATGAGCGATATGTGTTTATCGGTCAGATGATGAAAAACTGCTATAGGAAGAAGAGTGCAGGTAAGCTTACAACATCTGATAAAATTGATAAAATAGTGACAAACCGTATTCTCGCACTTCCTATATTTGCGTTGATTATGTGGCTTGTGTACACTCTTTCAATCGGCACAGTCGGCGATTGGACGGTTGTGTTCATGAACGATGGTCTTTTTGGTTCGTTTAAGGACCTTGACCCTGAATTCTTTGGCTATTCTGTTTTACAGCATTTGCCAAGTGTACCTGAGCTTCTTGATAAGGTGCTTGTCGGTGCAGACGGAACACCTATTATTGCCCGTTGGCTTTACAGTCTTATTCAGGACGGTATAGTAGGCGGTGTCGGAGCGGTTCTTGGGTTTGTTCCTCAGATGCTTGTTCTTTTCCTTTTACTTTCAATTCTTGAAGATGTCGGATATATGAGTCGTGTTGCGTTTATTATGGACAGAATATTCCGCCGATTCGGCCTTTCCGGTAAGAGCTTTATTCCTATGCTCGTGGCATCAGGTTGCGGAGTTCCCGGAATTATGGCATCGAGGACTATAGAAAATGACCGTGACCGTAAGATAACCATTATTACAACGGGATTTGTTCCTTGCGGAGCAAAGATGCCCATAGTTGGTCTTATAGCGGCGGCATTGTTTAATGGCGGTGCATGGGTTGCAACCTCAGCTTATTTTATCGGTATAGCAGCAGTTATAATTTCGGGTGTCATCCTTAAGAAATTTAAGTCCCTTGCAAGTGATCCGGCTCCCTTTGTTATGGAACTTCCGTCGTATCACGCACCCGTAGCAGGCAATGTTTTAAGAGCTACATGGGAAAGAGGCTGGAGCTTTATTAAGCGTGCGGGCACAGTTATATTTGCGGCAAGTGTTATTATATGGGTACTTAACAGCCTTACCTTTCAGGGCGGTTTTCACTATATCGGCGACGGCACAGAGAAGTCAATTCTCAATGCGGTTGGCGAGGCTATAGCAGTCCTCTTTGTTCCCCTTGGATTCGGCGAATGGCAGGCGGCGGTTGCTACAGTTCTGGGACTGGTTGCTAAAGAAGAAGTTGTCGGCGTGTTTGGTTCGCTCTCATCAATGGCCGATGCCGACCTGGCTTTTGAGCTTGTTGATGCAGGTGATACGTCACTTGCTATCATCGGAAGGGAATTCTTTGGTTCAAGCAAGCTGGCGGCTTTCTCGTTCATGATATTCAATCTTCTTTGTGCACCTTGTTTTGCAGCTATGGGTGCAATCAAGCGTGAAATGAACAATGCAAAGTGGACAGCGGCGGCTATCGGATATATGTGTGCATTTGCGTACGCTATATCACTTATGGTTTATCAGTTTGGTATGCTGTTTGTCAGCGGAGAATTTAATGTGTGGACAGCAGCGGCTGTTATGGTTTTGGCAGCTTTCCTTTATCTCCTTTTCCGCAAGAACAAGTATATAGGCAATACCACCAAGAAATCCAAATCTAATAATAAGGAGACAACAACGGTATGACTATGCCAACAGTAATAGTGGCGGCAATTATTGCGGCGGTGTTCTTGGCAATTATATTCACAGGTATAAGAAACAGAAAGAAAGGAAAAAGTTCCTGCTCTTGCGGATGTTCTTGCAGCGAATGTGCCATGAGCGGTGCATGCCACTCAAAAGAATAATAAAATACGTCTGAGCTTAGCCAAATGCTATGTCAGACGTTTTTTGCTTTTATACAGACGCTGCTACGGTTTTGCTTTCCAACCTCTGTTTCGCGTCATCATACAGCTTTTCTATCTCATCGAGATGTGCATAGTTTTGAGCCTGGGCGATTACTTTTTTTGCATCGAGATAAGGTTTCGCTGCACGGTGATAGATTGAGTTTTTAAGGGTCATTTCTTTTATTTCTCTGTTTACGACGGCCTTTTCTTTTTTAGCAAGCAGAAGTTCCTGCTTTAATTGAGAAACCTTGTCTTTGTTGCCTGCCTCTTTGGCTTGTTTCATTTCTTTTGAAACTGCAAAAAGCTTTTCTTCGGCAGCATCTTCTCTTTTGAACAGTTCATCAAAGCACGATACATCAAATTCCGTTATGCCGTTGGGATAATATTTTTTGACGGCCTTGCGAGCGGCTTTTGTGTCTTGTATCTGCATGAGCATATTGCGACGACGGTTCTTTTCTTCCTCAGTTGTTTTAGGCATGACTCTGGCCTCTCTCTTTGATGGTAGTTCTACCGAGAGGAAGCCGTTGAGACCTGCGTTGGCAATAAGCTTTGCGTTTTCAAGGTAGATTTTTCCTTCAGGTGTTTCAAACTTGTTGAGCTCGTTGATAATAAATTTGGCGATTTCTGTTTTTTCGTTTTCCTCACGCTGTTGGTTGATTTCGGCCTTTAACAATGAGTATTCATCTTTTGGTAAGGTCTTCTTTGCTTTCTTGAGCTTTTTGTTAGCATTGCTCAGGTCGTGGGGTGTTTTATCGCAGTATTCTTTTGCTTCATTGATAATATCAATCGATTCGACGAGAGCCTCGTCGGAGAGTACGTTGTTGGCGTAGTCCTCAAACAGTGCTCTTATTTTAAGAACCTTGACGGTTGCTTTTTGTCTGACTTCAGTAAAATCGTAGAAGAAGAACGGGATAACATTCATTGCAGCACCGAAAATGGATGCAACTATCAGAATAGAGGTTATGTTTACGAAGTAGGACTGGTCATACAGAACGTGATAGACGTTTGAGCCGTCGAGCCCGAGAGAGAGTGCGGTTTGTCGGTTGAGACCTGCTTTTTCGTAAATCATAGGAAGGATGAATCCTGTGCCCATAGTTACAACATTTCCGATAAGTCCTACTGCGGAGAACATACCGTCAATCCGCTCGCCCGAGATGTAGTGCTGATAGTCTCTTATGTCTGCGTCTACACTTGGTCCTAACAGATGTCCGAGTGAGGTGATGAACTGGTTTGCGAATGTGCATGCAAGAAGCAGCCAGATTGCACCCGGGGTATGGGTCATACGGACCACGGGGAGCATGAGTGCTATGAATCCGATGCTTAATGCGTTGGAAACAATGAGGATTTTTTTCTTTCCGTATTTGCGGATTAAGAATGGTGCTACGAGATTGGGCCAGAAAGATGCGTTGCTGGCGATAGCGGTTATCAGGGAGAAAGTGCCGGCCTCACAGACTTTTTGGTATTCATACATCCATTGCATAATGTCTTTGAATGCAGATTCTAGGAATCCGACCCAGCCTGCAAGGGAAATTATCCAGAAGTATTTGTTTCTTGCTACTGCTCTGAAAGCATCTATAAACTTGATTTGTATGCAGTGAGTTTTGGCCTGAACGATTTTTTCTTCAGTGTTTGTGTAAACGATGATTGAGAGCATGAAGCTGAAGAATAACAGAGGCGGAAACAGAACCCTGTATATGCTCAGGTCGTAGAGCGTGTTTTCGCCTGTTATGAGTCTGGCGAGCAGGGGAAAGAGAATGTTATAAATTGACGGTGAAAGATTTTCTATAACAGACCTTATTGAAAGTACGTCGGAACGCTCAATGCTGTTTGGCGAAAGGACGTTTATGAGGCTGTTGTAAGCGTCATTAAAGAAGTTGAAGAAGAATTGGAAGCCTATGTTGAAAGCCAATACCACAGCACATTTTGTAAACAGGGACATGGTTTCATACGGCATCCATGTAAAGGCACAAGCAAGTACAACCGTCGGTATACCCATAGTGAGTATGTACGGGCGGTATTTTCCTTTCATGCTGCGTGTGTTGTCTATCATTCGGGCTCTCAGGGCAGTCAGCGGAAAACCCGAGAGTAAGCTTATCATCTGTATAGCGTACATTGCATTAGGGTCAATTCCTATGGTGTTGCCTATGAGACTGTTGCCCGTTGAAAGAATCATCTGGCTTACGCATGATACGATGAAACGAACGCCTATACCGCCTACGGACAGTGAGGCGATTTCTCTGTAGGGCATATATCTGCCTTTGGGAGGGGTGCGCCAATAAGTTCTTAAGTTGTTCAGGAGGGCACCTGCTGTTTCCTTGATTTTCATATTATTCTCCTTAGTTTGAGGTAAACACAACAGTGTTTACCGATTTCGGGGATATTTTTATATCAGTATTTTTTTCAAAAGAAAACTCTTCAAGGTTATGCACCACATCTGTTACTGCTACTGTGGTGTTATAAGGTAATGTGACGGTTTTTTCGTTGTCTGATTGATTGATGAAAATCAAAACGTTTTGTTCCTCCTGTGTAAAGCCCAACACCTTTACGTCGCTATCGTCGGTTGTAACATCAAAACGTACAGCATTGCGAGGTATGTATTTTGAAAAGTTACCTGTCACGAAGTACCGTTTTGTCAATTCGAAGCTTTGGTTTTCCAAATCAAGGTATATAAGGCCGTCGCAGTAATCGTAAAGTGAGCATGCAATCCAGTGTTGCCACGAGGTTACATTGAGCAGTGCGATGTCTTCGTAAATGACTTTCGCAGTTTCCAGAGCGGAGCTCATGCCGCTGTCTTTTCCGCCCTGCATATGGCACCATTCGCTCATTTTTACGGGTATATCGGGAAAATTTTTGTCCATCCATTTTCTGAAACGTTTGACAAAAGCTATGCGGTCATTAAAAAACTTCGGTAAAGGTTTTATAGGGAGACAGTATGAGTGTAAGTCCACACTGTCAATGCAGTTTCTGACTTCGGGATATTTAAGAAGTTCTCTGGTATATGACTTGTTAAACCATCTTATATCTCCGTTTTCAACGCCTGAAAGCTTGATGTTCTTAAGACTTTCTCTCTTTTTGAGCTCATCTGCAAAACAAAGCATTACTTTGCCTGCTTGTTTGGGACTGTAGTGACAACCTTCCTGGCCACCGTTCCAGGCCCACATAGGCTCATTAATAGGAGAAATATATTTTATCGGCAAACCTTCACGGACAAAGTACTCGGTTACATCAAGGCAGTATTTTGCAAAAGCCTTGTAATTTTGGGAGCTGAGATTTGTTTTAAAAGAATCTTTTTTATCAAGATGTGCCTTATGATTTTTTGTCAGTCGTTCAATGGGGGAGTTTACGAAAAGTATTATTTCATCTACTCCGTCTTTGGCTGCCTGACGCATCATGTATACGGCATTGGCATCCTTTGAAAAATCATATTCGCCGTTTTCGCTTTCGAAGCATTCGGCTCTGCGTGCAGGATCGGAATAGTTGCCGTTGCCTGACTCCTTGGAACCGGCTCCGAGGTTATAACGATATGTGTAAAGGCCTATACCTTTACTCTTGCTGTAAAGCAGTTGAGATATTCTGTCTCTGATTGCAATGCCGCTTTCGGGGTCGATGTTATCCCAACCGCCGACAATCTGGGCCCACCATGCGCCGCTTGCACCAAGACCTTCAAAAGTTTGAAAGGTTTTAATTTTGTTGATAAAAAGATTCATGAAACCGCTCCCCAGAAACCTTTATTGGTTAAATCTTAACATAATAATTTCACAAGAAAATTTGTTTTATAATTTTACAGTTTTTAAATTTACATCTGCACAACCTGAACAGCTTACTGAAATGCAGAAATCTTCATAATCAAATGTTTTTATATAATCTTTATCAAGGGAATTAAATTCGTTCATTGTCTTAGTCAGTCCGCGGCCGAGCATTTTGAAATAGGCTTCCTTTTTGCTCCATATATGGGCAAAAGCACGGTTTTTGTCATCTGCTGTGTCAATATACTTTTGCTCCTCATCGCAGAAAACTTTTTTTGGAACGCTATCCCTGAAAGGTCGTATATCCTGTATATCAACACCGATTTCATGTTCTGCTACCGCACAGACAACTCCGTAGCGGCAATGGCTTATGTTAAAAAATATGTTTTTCGAGTCTTTGAGATACGGTTTGCCGTGCTCGTTATACCGAAGATTGATACATTCAACGCCGTAGCTGTCTTTGAGTGACTCTTCGAGCAGCATGTATGACGCCACACACAGTTTTCGGTCAATTTCCTGTCTGTATCGAAGAGCTTTTTGGCGACGTTCTTCGGGTAGACTGTCGATGTGTGCGGTATAATCAAAATTATCAAGTTCGTTAAATAAAAACAATTTCATTTATATTCACCGTTAAAATCTTAACATACCTTTCGCGAAAAATAAAGAAAAACGCATTGGATTTTAATTTTGAAAGTAAAAAGATAAAAAATCTAAATTTTTTTTGATTTCTATTGAAGCTGAATGGGTGTTGAGATATAATATATCCGTTGTTTTTTTGTAAGTTAACCAAACTGTTTGAAAGGACAGATTAAATGAAAATCGCAATATACGGTTACGGAAATCTCGGAAAGGGAGTAGAGTGTGCTGTCGAACAAGCACCTGATGCAGAACTTGTCGGAGTGTTTACTCGCCGTGCACCCGAAACAGTAAAAACCTGTTCGGATACACCCGTTTATAACAGCAGTGAGCTTTTACGGTTCAAGGATGAAATTGATGTTCTGATCATCTGTGGCGGAAGTGCTACAGACCTTCCTGAAATGACACCGTCATTGGCGGAAAACTTTAATGTTGTGGACAGTTTTGATACTCATGCCGCTATCCCTGAGCATTTTTCTGCAGTGGACAAAGTGGCTAAGGCGTCGGGCCATATTGCACTTATATCTGCAGGTTGGGATCCCGGTATGTTCTCTCTCAACCGTCTGTATGCTTCGGCAATTTTGCCTGACGGTCAGGATTATACCTTTTGGGGAAGAGGCGTCAGCCAGGGCCATTCGGATGCAATAAGACGTATTGACGGAGTGCTGGATGCACGGCAGTATACAGTTCCCGTGCCCGAGGCACTGGACAGTGTGCGTGCAGGGGAGACTCCTGAGCTTACCGCACGTCAAAAGCATACACGCGAGTGCTATGTTGTTGCAAAAGAGGGAGCAGATTTAGCACGGATAGAACATGAAATAAAGACCATGCCAAATTACTTTGCGGATTATGATACTACCGTAAACTTTATTTCAATGGAAGAGCTCAAAGCTAATCATACAGGTATACCTCATGGCGGAAGCGTTATCCGTACGGGAGCAACGGGCTGGAACAGCGAGAACAAGCATGTTATTGAATACAGCTTGAAGCTTGACTCGAATCCTGAGTTTACGGCAAGTGTTTTGGTGGCCTTTGCAAGAGCGATTTATAAAATGCACGGGAGAGGAATTAACGGTTGCCATACTGTTTTTGATGTGGCACCCTCAGACCTTTCTACGCTGTCACCTGAAGAACTCATAGCACATATGTTATAAAAAATGAAGACATTCCGTTGAGGAATGTCTGTTTTTTTACACGAAGAATTGAAAAAGTTGTAATAGTGTGTCATAATACACGTGACAATACAATCCAATTTTTAGCAAAAGAGGTTGAACAGTATGAGAGTTATGAGCTTTAATATTTTATGTGGTGGCCAAAAAGAAAATTGGTGGAAAAAAAGAACAGGCAGAGTAGTTGAGATAATCAAAAAGTATGCTCCCGATACATTTGGTCTGCAGGAGGCACATTACAGGTGGATGAATGTTGTCTGCAAAGCACTTCCTGAGTATGACTATGTCGGTGTGGGTAGAGATAACGGTAAAAGGCTTGGTGAATTCTCACCTGTTTTCTATCTTAAGGATAAATTTGAAGTAGTTGATAAAGGAAACTTCTGGCTGAGTGAGACCCCCGAGGTTCCGGGCAAAGGCTGGGATGCCGCTTGTATCAGAATTTGTTCATATGCAGTCTTGAGAGAGAAGCAGACGGGCAAAACTTTTGCACATTTCAACACTCATCTGGACCATGTGGGCCCGACAGCTCAGATTGAGGGCGCGAGAATCATAGCTGACAGAGGTTTGAAATATCCCGATATGCCTACAGTTGTGACGGGTGATTTCAATGTTGTGCCCGATTCACAGCCGTATAAAACTATAATAGCCAGTGGATTTAAGGATACAAGAGATATTGCAAAAATCAGCGACGATTTCCATACGTTCCATAACTTTGACAGACTCCATCAGGGCAAGCTTTCGAGAGATATTATAGACTATGTGTTTGTCAGAAACATTGATGAAGTGGTTTCTTTCAAGACCGTAACAGATAAGGTTGAGGGAATGTTCCCGTCTGACCACTATCCCGTTATTGCGGAATTTGACATCTGAATAAAAAAGCACCGACAAGGCTAACGCATTGTCGGTGCTTTTTATCAATCAGGATTCACAAGCTAAATCTTTGTAATTGTCTTTCAGCGAACTGTAAAGTGAAGCATAGATTTTATGATATGCACGGTACTGCTCGGTGTTTTTGCTGTCAGGCGATAAGGTTTTTGAATTGCTTTGCACCATGGTTTTGCAGGCCGATTTTACATCGCTGTATATTCCTGCACCTACAGCCGCAAGAATAGCTACGCCGAGAGCCGGAGCTTCTGCGGACTGGGATGTTTCGACAGGCATATCGAATGTGTCACATATCATACTTTTCCAAAGGGGGCTCTTGCTTCCGCCGCCGCAAAGCAACATTGACCGAGGTGAAATGTTCATCTCATTTAACACTAAAAGACAGTCGTAGAGGGAGTAAGTGACGCCCTCCATGATAGCTCTGATAAAGTGCGATTTTGTGTGCATTGCTGAAAGCCCAAAAAATACGCCTCTGCAATCAGGGTCGAGATGGGGTGTGCGTTCACCCATGAGATAGGGGAGATAGAGCAGTTTGTCACAGCCGATTCGTATAGCGGATGCCTTTTCGTCGGTTATTTGATATACGTCTTTACCTTCTGCTTCAGCTTGTTTTACTTCTTCAGTGCAGAATTGGTTTTTAAACCATTGCAGAGAAAGGCCTGCCCCTTGTGTAACACCCATGACATGCCATGCACCGGGTACGGCACAGCAGAATGTGTGGACACGTCCCTTGGGGTCAATTATCGGATTGTCTGTGTGTGCAAAAACAACGCCCGAAGTACCTACGGTGGTAAAGGCCTTGCCCTCTTCAACAACGCCCATTCCGACAGCGGCAGCGGCATTGTCGCCTGCACCGCCAACCACTGATGTGGAGGTTGAAAGGCCGGTCTTACTTGCAGTGTCACTGTTTATGTATCCCGTAATCTCGGGTGATTCATAGACTTTTGCGAGATACTCTTCTTTTATATTGAGAGCATCTATCATAGTCTTAGACCATTTTCTGTTTGGAACATCGAGAAGCTGCATGCCCGATGCATCTGAAACTTCGGTTGCAAACTCTCCTGTTAAGCGGAATCTCAGATAATCCTTGGGCAAAAGAATGTGACGGCACTTTTCGAAAATATCGGGTTCGTTATTTTTTACCCATAAAATTTTCGAGGCGGTAAATCCTGTCAGTGCAGGGTTTGCCGTTATTTTTATAAGTGTATCTCTTCCAAGCTTTTCTGTAAGCTGTTCGCATTCTTTACCTGTTCTCTGGTCACACCAAAGTATAGCGGGACGAAGAACGTCACAGTTTTCATCAAGCATAACAAGTCCATGCATCTGACCTGATATGCCGAGTGATACAATATCCTCTTTGCGAATTTTACTGTTTTCGACAACTGTTTTGAGCGTAGAAATAGCGGCGTTATACCAGTCGAGAGGGTTTTGCTCAGCCCAACCGTTTTGCGGCTGCTGCATTTCGTATTCATAGCTTGCATGTGTTATTATGTTGCCCTTTTCGTCAAACAAAACAGTTTTTGTTGCTGAAGTACCAAGGTCTATACCGATAACATATTTCATATCAATCACCAAATAAGATGCTGTTGATTATTGACTGCAGGTGTTCCTGCTTACCTGAACCTGGGTCACTGCATTTGCCGAGTGAGCATGCGTGAGCAAAAAGTTCTTCAAGATTTGTTTGTCCGTCAACTATTTTCTTTCCGATACCGCTGTCAAAGCTCGAATATCTTTGAGCCTTAAACTCATCTATCCTGCCGTCTTCTATAATCTTTGCGGCTTTGATAAGACCGAGAGCGAACGTATCCATGCCGAGAATGAAGCCCAGAACCATGTCTTCGGGTGTATTGCTGGGTCTGCGGTTTTTTGCATCAAAGTTGAGACCGCCGTTTTTAAGACCGCCTGCCTTGAGAACTTCGTACATGCACATTGTTGCAGAGTAAACATCAAACGGGAACTCGTCTGTGTCCCAACCGAGGATAGGGTCGCCCTGATTTGCGTCGATTGAACCGAGCATGTCGTTGATGGCACTTATGCGAAGTTCGTGTTCGAAAGTGTGAGCGGCAAGCAGTGCATGGTTTGCCTCTATGTTCATCTTGAAATCTTTATCAAGACCGTGCTGACGGAGGAAACCGATAGCAGTAGCGGCATCAAAATCGTACTGATGTTTCATAGGCTCTTTTGGCTTTGGCTCAATGTAGAAATCACCTGTAAAGCCTATGCTTCTGCCGTAATCGACAGCCATTTTCATAAGACGTGCAATATTTTCCTGTTCGAACTTCACGTCTGTGTTAAGAAGGGTCTCGTAACCTTCTCTACCGCCCCAGAAAACATACCCCTTACCTCCGAACTTAACAGTAAGGTCAAGAGCTTTTTTGATTTGTGCTGCCGCAAAGCAGTAAACCTCAGCGCTGTTTGAGCTTCCTGCACCGTTCATGAATCTGGGATTAGAGAACATGTTTGCTGTTCCCCAGAGGCACTTGATACCGGTCTGGTTCATCTTTTCGAGTATATAATCGGAAATCTCATCGAGACGCTTGTTGGTTTCATTAATATCTTCAGCTTCACCTACGAGGTCAACGTCGTGAAAGCAGAAATATTCTATACCGAGTTTCTGCATAAATTCAAAGCCTGCATCGACTTTTGCTTTTGAGTGCTCCATAGAGCCCTTGTCTTTGCCGAAAGATTTGTCGGCTGTGTCTCTACCGAACATATCTGTACCTGCGGCACCGAGGTTGTGCCACCAAGCCATTGCAAAAGAGAGGTGTTCTTTCATGGGCTTGCCCATGATTATTTTGTCAGCATAGTAGTGCTTAGAAGCAAACGGATTTTTGCTGTTTGAGCCTTCATATTTTACTTTTTCAATGAAATCAAAATACATAATATTTCTCCTTGCGGCTAAAAATATTTACTTTTCTATTTTACAATTATTTGAAGATATATACAAGAATAAATTTAAAATGCTAACAGTCTTCTTTTTGGAATCCTCTTAATGAAAAAGGAGCAGATGCGAGGTCGCCTTTCTGCTCCTTTTTACCTTTGTGATATTTTTATACTAAACCCAACAACTGTGCTGCCTGATTTATAATAAAGCATATTGCAAGCCCTATAACCGTGGGCAAAAGTATTGAAAATAGGGCCCATTTGAGGCTCCCGGTTTCCTTTTTTATTGTAATGCAGGTAGTCGAACAGGGCCAATGCAAGAGGGAGAAGAGTATTACACAAATTGCAGTTACCCAGGTCCAGCCGTTTTGAATGAGAAGTTCGCGCATAACATCCAAGTTTACAATTTCAGTCAAAGTACCCGTCGCAAGATATCCCATAAGTATAATTGGTACAACAATTTCATTTGCGGGAAAACCGAGAATAAAAGCTAAGAGTATCACCCCGTCAAGTCCGAAGAATTCAGCAAACGGGTCGAGAAAATTTGCACAGTGGGCAAAAACGCTTATGCCGTCTATGTAAATGTTGGCTGTCAGCCATATCAGGAGACCGGCAGGTGCCGCAACGGCTACCGCACGACCGAGTACAAACAGAGTACGGTCAAAAATTGAGCGTACGATAACCTTGCCTATCTGCGGCTTTCGGTATGGAGGAAGTTCGAGCGTGAATGAGGATGGAACTCCTTTCAGAATAGTCTTTGACAGCAGACGCGAAACAGCAAAGGTTATCATGACAGCGAAAGCTATTAGCAGAGCGAGTAAAACAGACGAGAAAATTGAATCAAGCGGTGCAGTGATTGAACCGAGAAAAAACATTGAAATAATGGAAATCATGGTTGGAAACCGACCGTTGCAGGGAACAAAGTTGTTTGTGACCGCCGCAATCAGCCGCTCGCGTGGGGAATCTATTATTCTGCATCCTGTGACACCGGCGGCATTGCACCCGAACCCCATGCACATGGTCAGTGCTTGCTTTCCGCAGGCACCTGCCTTTTGGAAACTGTGGTCGAGGTTGAATGCTACTCTCGGCAAATATCCGAAGTCCTCAAGCAGAGTGAACAGCGGGAAAAAGATAGCCATTGGAGGCAGCATAACGGCCACTACCCAAGTCAGTACACGGTAAACTCCGTCAATCAACGCACCTGTCAACCAATCGGGTGCGTTGACTGTGTGAAACAGAGCTGTCAATTTATCTCCGATGACAGCAAACATATTCGATAAAAATGCGGACGGGTAGTTGGCACCCGTTATGGTGAGCCAGAAGATGAAAATCAACAGCACAAGCATAGCGGGAATTCCGCTCTTGCCCATAAAAATTCTGTCAAGTTTTCGGTCGAGATTTGAACGCTTGTTGTCGGACTGCAAAGAGCAAGTGGAGGCAATTTTTTCGGCTCTCATGACGGTTGCGTTTGCGATTTTGTCACGAACTGTATTTTCGTTATAGCCGAATCGCTCAAGAATTTCCTTCGATTCCTTGATTGCCGATTTTAATTGCTCGCTTTCCTTTTTGGGCAGTTGTGAATAAAGTGTTTTAAGGATTTCATCATTACCTTCAATTATTCTCAGCGCGGCCCAACGTGGGGTTACGGTCAGCGTGCATTCGTTTTCAAGCACTTTTTGAACGGGAAAAATCGCTTCTTCTATAGCTGAGGGATATTTCACGGGTATTACATTCTGAACACTGCCGTAACAAACTTTTTCCACGGTGTCCATAAGCTCATTAAGGCCTTCTTTCTTTCGTGCACTTGCTCCTATGACAGGTACCCCCAGCAACATTTGCATTTCATTGAAATCTATTTTTATGCCTTTGTGCTTTGCTTCGTCAAGCAAGTTTACGCAAACGACTGTGCGAGGTGTTATCTCGACGGTTTGAAGTACAAGGTTGAGATTTCTTTCAAGGCAGGTTGCGTCGCAGACAATAACTGTGGCATCGGCTCCGCCAAAGCAGATGAAGTCTCTTGCGACTTCCTCCTCGGCAGAGTGGGCAAATAGGGAATATGTTCCGGGCAGGTCGACAAGAATAAAGTTTTTTCCGTTTTGCGAATGTATTCCGCAGGCATTGCTGACGGTTTTGCCCGGCCAGTTCCCCGTATGCTGTTTCATGCCCGTCAAAGCGTTAAAAAGAGTGCTTTTTCCGACATTCGGATTGCCACCCAAAGCAATCAAAAGGTCGTCAGGATTCTTTTTTTGTATGTTGAGACCGACATCAATACTTTTTGTACCGGTGGAAGAGACGGTAAGACCCATAAAATATCATCTCCGTGGTGTGTTATTTTTTATAACGAAGATTTTTGCCGCATCCTCATTTCGCAGAGCTATCACAGCTCCCCGTATGAGATAAGCCACGGGATCTCCGCATGCGGCCTTTCTCAGGCATTCAATCTCGGTTCCGTCAATGAGGCCTATATCCTGCATTCTTCGTCGGTTATCGGCATGAAAGTCGAGAGATTCCACACGTGCAAACTCTCCGACTTTCAGGGTATCAAGTGAAACTGAGTTCATATTTAAATCCACCTTTTAATATCAATAAGTTAGCGTGAGGAAAGGGTATTTCCTTCTACTATATAATATCGTGTGTCGGTGAAAAGGTTACGGGGCAGATTTGTTGAAACGCTTGGAATTTGCTGAAAAACAAAGTTTTTGTCAAAAAGCAGTACTTTTTTCTAAATATTACCAAAAAGAAAAATAAATATATGATATGTATGGTATTATTAAAAAGATAAAATGAATTTGGAGGATAAAAACATGGCAAACAAAAAAACCGTATTTCTCACCGGTTCTTCAGGAACCATGGGTTGGGCTGGTTTTAAAGAGCTTTACAAGAAAAAGGATGAGCTGAACATCGTCCTTCTCAACAGAGGCAGCCAGAAGAACAGGGACAAGTTTAAGGATTATGAGAATGATCCAAGCGTTAAGCTTGTATGGGGTGACCTTACAAACTACGAGGATGTTCTCAAGTGCGTTGAGGGTGCTGACTATGTTCTTCACGTTGGTGGTATGGTTTCTCCCGCAGCCGACTACTATCCGACAAAGACGATAGTAACAAACACTTCTGCAGCAAGAAACATTGTTGAGGCAGTAAAGGCTCAGCCTAACAAGGATGAGATAAAAGTTGTTTATATCGGTACTGTTGCTGAAACGGGTGACAGAAATGCACCTATCCATTGGGCAAGAACAGGTGACCCGATTAAAATCAGCATCTATGACCATTATGCAATCAGTAAGGTTATAGCTGAGAGCATTTTTGCAGAGTCAGGACTTAAGTATTGGGTATCTCTCCGTCAGTCCGGAATTCTGTATCCCCAGATTCTTAAAAACATAGATCCGATTATGTTCCACGTTCCGATAAACGGAGTTCTCGAGTGGGCAACTGTTGAGGATTCGGGCAGACTTCTTGCTAATATCTGTGATGACAGCGTTCCCGAAGATTTCTGGAGAAACTTCTACAATATCGGTAGCGGTAAGGAATACAGACTTACAAACTTTGAGTTTGAAGAGTATCTTCTCGGAACTCTTGGAATCGGTTCAACAAAGAAGCTCTTTGATGCAAACTGGTTCATTCTCCGCAATTTCCACGGTCAGTGGTATGCTGACTCTGATAAGCTTGAGGAGTATCTCCACTTCAGAGCTAACATCCCTGTAGCGGATTACTTCAAGCAGATGATGAACGGCGTTGAGTCTTTCTATAAGCTTGCATTCCTTGCAAAGCCGTTTGCACCTATTCTCAAGAAAACTCTCATGAAGAGTCTTTGTAACAAAGAAATCTACGGTACAATGTGGTGGATTTCCAACAATGTTGACGAGAGAATTACAGCCTACTACGGCTCAAAGAAGAATTGGGAAGAGATCGGTACCTGGGATACATTCAAGATTGAGCGTCCTACAGAGGAAGTCAGCTATCTTGATCACGGTTATGATGAGACAAAGCCCGTTTCAGAGCTTACTCTTGAAGACCTTAAGAAGGCCGCAGCTTTCAGAGGCGGCGAGTGCCTTGCAACTGAGGAAGAGTATGTTGATTTCTATACTCCTATCAAGTGGAAGTGTGCACACGGTCACGAGTTCATGATGTCTGCAAACCTTGTTCTCAAGGGCGGTCATTGGTGCCCGCAGGAGCTTCCTTCAGACAGCGAAGGCAAGAAGTTCCATTGGGCATATGACAAGGAAGCAAGGGTCAACCCCTTCTTTGCACAGGTCTGGTATCCGCTTCACGACAAGGATGAGGATAACGAGTACGACGAGACTATCTTCAGAGGTTTCAGCGGATTCGAGAACATCTGATTACATAAAAACAGCGACCCACAAAGGTCGCCTCACATAGGGGTTTAGATGCTCCAAAACGAATATTTTTCCGCAATAATGCATCAAAAAGCCACGGTAGGCGTCAGCCTTACCGTGGCTTTTTTCTTATTATAATTTTATCTTAAATTCCCGTCAATCGGTTTGTTGTTTGTGTTGACTTTGAGACTTTAAGGCATTAAAATAATACTGTTGAACATTATGTTGCTCGGAGTATATGCTATAATAAATACAAGTGGAGCACAATATATATTTGATAAGTCGTACGCAAGAAAAGCACAGACGTCTATAAGAGTCCAAGTAGGATTTTAGATAAAACCGTTTAAGGTGGCAGGACGATTTAAACGGGCAGGATTTTTGTAATTTAAGTCCTTTTGACACCGGTAAGGAGAGTAAATAATTATGTTATTAAAAGAATTGCTAAACGGCACAACAGCTGTGGGAGAGTATCCTCAGGTCGATATTGCGGATATTGTTTATGATTCCCGAAAAGCACGGGAGGGTACGATATTCGTCTGCATAAAGGGAGAAAAGACTGACGGCCATAAATATGCTCCGTCGGCTTATGAGCTGGGGTGCAGAGCCTTTCTTGCAGAGGATGACCTTGATCTTCCGCAGGATGCGGTTGTGGTAAAGAGTACCAATGCACGCTTTGACCTTGCGGCTATGAGTGCCAATCTTTTCGGGCATCCTGCAAAAGAGATGAAGATAATCGGTGTAACGGGCACAAAGGGCAAGACTACCGTCACATACATTGTGCGTTCTGCACTTGAAAACTGTGGAATCAAGACGGGTGTTATCGGAACAATAGGAGCGTTTTTCGGTGATACCGAGGTGCCGACAGAGAATACAACGCCCGAGTCTTATGAGGTGCAGAAGATTCTGCGTTTAATGGCGGATAACGGCTGTGAAGCTGTATGCCTTGAGGTTTCTTCGCTTGGACTTAAAATGAGCCGTGTGGACTGCATAGACTTTTATGCAAGCATATTCACAAATCTTTCTCCTGACCATATCGGTGGCGGTGAGCACCGAAGCTTTGAGGAATATGCTTATTGGAAAAAACAGCTCTATTCACGTAGCGGTATAACTATTGCCAACAAAGACGATGCTTTTTATGATGATATTGCAGACGCATCCAAGGGAGAGGTTTTGAGCTTCGGACTTGGTGAAGATGCAGACTGTTATGCTGAAAATATTGAGTGCTTACGTCGCCCCGGATTTTTAGGTATAGCATTTGATTGCGTGAGCAAGTGGGATGAAAAATGGCACGCTGAAGTCAGTATGCCGGGATTTTTCAGCGTTTATAATGCACTTGCCGCAATATCACTGCTTCGGAAAATGGATGTTCCGGTTTCTGCTATCCAGCAGGCACTTAAGAGTGTTTCGGTCTGCGGAAGAGTTGAGATAGTCCGTGTAAGCGATGATTATGATGTTATTATCGACTATGCGCATAACGGTATCAGCTTTGAAAATATCCTTGAAACGATGAGAGTGTATAAGCCGAACAGGATTATCAGCCTCTTTGGTTCTGCAGGTGGCAAGGCTCAGGTTCGACGCAAGGAGATAGGTCTTATCAGCGGTAAGATGAGCGACTTCTCGATTCTTACAAATGAGGACCCCGATACAGAGGATGAGAATGCAATTCTTGACGAGATAGCCGAATATGTTGAGCAGGCGGGCGGAAAGTATGTGAAAATACCTGACCGTGCAAAGGCTATAGACTACGCTCTTGATAATATGCAGAAAGGCGATATACTGCTTCTTCTCGGTAAGGGAAACGAACGCTTCATGAAAGTCGGAGGCAAGAAGTTCTACTTTAATGAACTTGATTGTATCCACGACTACATGAAACGACACAATATGTGTAAATAAAAGCCTGCGAAACAGAGTGCTCAATACGGAGTTTTATAACTTTTTATTGACCGAAATAATGACACACTATAATTTTGACGTCATAGAACGGAAGGTGAAAATATGTCTGTCTTAACTAAAGAAACTGTAATGATGAACTATTTGTTCAATGTTTTGTATTTTACAGGTGACGACAGTACTTTTGCTCAACGTTTAAAAGAGGAACTTGAAGATGACGAGATTAGAAATATAGTGAATTTGTCAGATGAGAATACAAGAAAAATATTTGAAGAG
>JAZUNO010000127.1:0-12184 GCA_045604185.1 Acutalibacteraceae bacterium
CAGCGTCAACTGTGGGGATGATGCCGTCATAGATGTTACGGGGTTGCCTTCAAGAGCCTCATAGAGAGCTTCAAAGTCGCCCTGCTGATAAGGAAGAATCTTATCAAGAGCAGCTTCTCTTTCAGCAACTGTGTCAGCACAAATCATCTCACGGAAAGCAGCGATTCTGTCTGCCTCGAAGAACATGTGCTCTGTACGGCAAAGGCCGATACCCTCAGCACCAAGCTCACGAGCCTTCTTAGCGTCAGCAGGTGTGTCAGCGTTTGTACGAACCTTAAGGGTTCTGAACTCATCAGCCCAAGCCATGATGCGGCCGAACTCGCCGGCGATTTCAGCGTCAACTGTGGGGATGATGCCGTCATAGATGTTACCTGTTGAACCGTCTATTGAAATGTAGTCACCCTCATTGTAGGTCTTACCTGCAAGAGTGAACTTCTTGTTTTCTTCGTCCATGTTGATTTCGCCACAACCGGAAACACAGCAAGTACCCATACCACGAGCAACAACAGCTGCGTGAGATGTCATACCGCCACGGACTGTGAGGATACCCTGAGAAGCCTTCATACCTGTGATATCTTCAGGTGAAGTCTCAAGACGTACGAGAACAACCTTCTCGCCTCTCTCATTCCACTCAACAGCGTCTTCAGCTGTGAAAACAACCTTACCGCAAGCAGCACCGGGAGATGCGCCAAGTCCCTTACCAGCAGGAGTAGCAGCCTTAAGAGCTTTTGCATCGAACTGGGGATGGAGAAGAGTGTCAAGGTTTCTGGGATCGATCATAGCAACAGCCTGCTTCTTGTCGATCATGCCCTCGTCAACGAGGTCGCAAGCTATTTTAAGAGCAGCCTTAGCTGTTCTCTTACCGTTTCTTGTCTGAAGCATATAGAGCTTGCCGTCTTCAACAGTGAACCCCATATCCTGCATATCTCTGTAGTGGTCTTCAAGGATAGCGCAAACTTCGTTGAACTGCTTGAAAGCCTCGGGGAACTTCTCAGCCATCTCAGCAATCGGCATGGGAGTACGAACACCGGCAACAACGTCTTCACCCTGTGCGTTTGTGAGGAACTCACCCATAAGACCCTTTTCACCTGTAGCGGGGTCACGAGTGAAAGCAACACCTGTACCGCAGTTGTCGCCCATGTTACCGAAAGCCATCATCTGAACGTTAACAGCAGTACCCCAAGAATAAGGGATATCGTTGTCACGGCGGTAAACGTTAGCACGGGGGTTATCCCATGAACGGAAAACAGCCTCAACAGCACCCATGAGCTGCTCTTTGGGATCTGCAGGGAAGTCCTTGCCGATCTTGTTCTTGTACTCAGCCTTGAACTGGCCAGCAAGAGTTTTGAGATCGTCAGCAGTAAGCTCAACGTCCTGAGTTACGCCTTTTTCTTCCTTCATCTTATCGATGAGCTCTTCGAAATATTTCTTACCGACTTCCATAACAACGTCGGAATACATCTGGATAAATCTTCTGTAGCAGTCCCAAGCCCAACGGGGATTGCCGCTCTTCTCTGAGATAGCGTCAACAACTTCTTCGTTAAGGCCGAGGTTAAGGATTGTATCCATCATGCCGGGCATGGATGCACGAGCACCTGAACGAACGGAAACGAGAAGCGGATTCTCTTTGTCGCCGAACTTTTTGCCGGTGATCTCTTCCATCTTGATGATGTACTCCATGATCTGAGCCTGGATTTCGTCGTTGATTTTTCTGCCGTCCTCATAGTACTTTGTGCAAGCTTCGGTTGAGATTGTGAAGCCCTGAGGAACAGGAAGACCGATTTTTGTCATTTCTGCAAGGTTTGCGCCTTTGCCGCCGAGGGTTTCACGCATGGAAGCGTCGCCTTCGGAGAACAAATAGACATACTTGTAAGCCATTGATATACCTCCGTAAATTTGATTTAAAGAGCGAAGAAGGTTGTCCTTAAAAAGTATACACCTTCGCTTCAAACAATTATAACAGAAGATAGCAAAAAAAGCCATATATTTTTACGATAAAATAGTATATGTGTGAAAGAATGCTTTTGTATAGATTTACCATTCAAAGAAGCAAACCTTTATAAAAATACAAGCGTACAAGCTGTGCAGGGCAATTTTGCTTGTAATTTTATACGATTTCTGCCATAATATAAAAAAGGACTTTTGTTTTGAAAGGACTTTGAAATTATGAGCAAAAAGATTGCTGTAATCCTTGCTGCAGGCGAGGGTACGAGGATGAAAAGCAAGAAACCCAAAGCACTTACACAGGTACTGTTTTTGCCGATGATAGATTGGGTTACAGGTGCCGTGAAGAACTGTGGTGTTGGGGATATATGTGTAATAAAAGGGTTCGGAGCAGAGTATCTCGATGAGCACTTGGGTGACAGTTGCAAAACAGCATTTCAAGCCGAGCGTCTCGGTACAGGCCATGCCGTTTTGCAGGCGGAGGAGTTTATATCCCGAAACGGCGGAGATGTAATCGTTTTAAACGGCGACGCTCCGTTTATAGACTCGGATACAATAGAGAAAGCCTATGCTCTGCATGCGGAGCAGGGAAACGCTGTTACCGTCATTTCTGCACAGCTTGATAACCCTACGGGATACGGCAGAATTATCCGTGACAGTGACGGCTCAGTTTCAAAGATTGTTGAACAACGTGATGCAACCGATGACGAGCTTGCGGTAAAAGAGGTAAATTCGGGAGCATATTGGTTTAAATCGGAGGCACTGTTGGAAGCGTTAAGTTCGCTTGACATACAGCGTAAGAACGGAGAAAACACAAAAAAGGAATTCTATCTTACCGATGTGCTTGAGGAGATAAAGAAAAGCGGACTTCGAGCAGGTTCATATACCGCTCAGAGCTCTGATATAATTCTTGGAGCAAATGACCGTGTTCAGCTTTTGGAGCTCAATGAGCTTGCAAGGAAGAGGGAACTTGAAAAGCATATGAGAGCGGGCGTGTCGATTCCGTGTGCAGACGGAGTAATAATCTGTCCGGGTGCGAAAATCGGTGCCGATACCGTGATTATGCCAAATACTACTGTCAAGGGCGACTGCCAAATAGGTGAGGGCTGCATAATCGGCCCGTCATCACTTGTTGAGGACAGCGTTATCGGAAACGGTGTTTCGCTTAACAGCTCTGTATGTTATTCATCGAAGATTCTCGACGGTGCGGATATAGGCCCGTTTGTCAGAATACGTCCGGGCAGCGTGATAGGAGCAGGGGCACATGTCGGCAACTTTGTTGAGGTCAAAAACAGCAATATCGGTGACGGGACGAAGATATCGCACCTCTCGTATATCGGGGATTCCGACCTTGGAACGGATATAAATATCGGTTGCGGATGTGCTACGGCGAACTATTCCGGCAACAAGAAAAGCAGAACGGTTATCAAAGACGGTGCGTTTATCGGCTGTCATACCTGCTTGGTTGCACCCGTGAACATTGGCGAAAATGCATATACCGCCGCCGGCTCTACAATTACCGAGGATGTGCCCGACAATGCACTCGCGGTTGCAAGGTCACGTCAAAGCGTAAAGGCAAATTGGGTCAAAGTCAAACAGCCGTATAAAAGAAAAGTATAAAAAGGACTAACAAAACTATGAACTTTTTCAGACGTAAAACTTACACCGCCGGACCGCCCGAGTATCTTATTGTGGGCTTGGGCAATCCGGGCAAAAAATATGAATTTACACGCCACAATGCAGGCTTTTTATGTCTCGACCTTTTGGCTATGAAGAACGATGTTAAAATCGACAGATTGAAGTTCAACGCATTGATAGGTGAGGTATCACTTGACGGCAAACGCTGTCTGCTTGCAAAACCGCAGACGTTTATGAACAACAGCGGTGAGGCTGTGCGTGACATAGCAAAATTTTATAAGATACCGCCTGAGAACATAATTGTTATATTTGATGATATTTCACTTGACTGCGGAAAGCTTCGTATTCGCAGAAAAGGTACGGACGGCGGTCACAACGGAATAAAGAGCATAATCTATCATCTGCAGAGTGATAAGTTTCCACGCATAAAGCTTGGAATCGGTGCAAAGGCACATCCCGAACAGCCGCTTGCGGATTGGGTGCTTTCGGTTATGAAAAAAGATGACCTTGCCCAACTGCGAGAAGCGTCGGACAAGGCCTGCGATGCTGTGCCGTTGATGATAAACGGCGATGTTGACAAGGCTATGAATCTTTTTAACAGCTGATTGCTTTTAGAATTTCATATTATTTGTCATTGAGGACATACTGTCCATGACACCGCTGACGGTTTTCATGGCTTTTGCGGCACTTTTCTTTGCTTTTTTCATTGAAGAACGGTTGCCCATCATCATGCTTGAGACGGCCGCTGTAGCACCGCCTACCGCAAGGCCTATAGCCATGCTCTTAGCTAAAGAACTTGTTTTTGCTTTCATCGGTAACACCCCTTTGAATAGTTTAAGGTCGTACAATAGACGTCCCCATACATATTTTCACCGACATAAAAGTATAAATGCCAAACAAATTTTAGCTTGATTAATAAACGTTGATACGTGTAAAACGGAGGAATAATAAATGCAACTTAATATAGTTTTGGTGGAACCGCAGATTCCTCAGAACACGGGAAATATAGCCAGAACGTGTGCGGCGACGGGAGCGAGATTGCATCTTGTGGAGCCCATGGGATTCAAAGTTGATGACAGAAAACTCAAACGGGCAGGACTTGATTATTGGCATTTGCTTGATATAACATATTATAAAAATCTTGACGATTTTTTTGAAAAAAATAAAGACGGCAGTTTTTATTATTTTTCTACGAAAGCACAGAATATATACTCGGATGTGGAGTATCCTGACAATGCATATCTTGTTTTCGGCAAGGAGACAGCAGGATTGCCTGAAGAGCTTCTTCATGACAATCCCGAAAAATGTGTGCGTTTGCCGATGATAGATAATTCCGATGCAAGGAGCCTGAATCTGTCAAACTCGGTTGCTATAGGAGCGTATGAAGTGCTCAGACAGTGGGGCTTTCCGAAGTTGCTTACACAAGGAAAACTGACGAAGTTTGATTGGTAAATAAAGGAGGATTTTCAGTGAAGAAAATTACACGTATCATGGCTTTATTGCTTTCGGTGCTCATGATGCTGCCGTGCTTTTTTGCAGGGGCCTCTGCTCAGGAGACCGAGACAAAGGAGTTTTCAATTATCAATTACAACGTAGCGGGATTGCCGAATTTCGGCAGTATTTTCGGCAACGAAGGAGTTGACGTGAAAGACAATCAGCGTCAGCTCGGAGCTATCCTCAACGACACCGGTTATGATATAATCGCCGTTCAGGAGGATTTTGGCTCTCACCGTTATCTGGCAAAGGGATTGACAAATTACGCATATCAGACAAACCATACCGGCGGAATACCCGGCGGTGACGGAATGAATTGTTTTTCAAAATATAAGATTTTCAATGAGACCCGTATACCGTGGAACGATACTTACGGTATCGCAGAGGGCGATGAGCTGACACCCAAAGGTATTCTCTATGCGGTTGTTGAGCTTGAGGACGGGGTGTATCTCGACCTTTACAACATACACGCAGACGCTTTCGACGGTGCAGAGTCAATAGCCGCCAGAGAGAGCAACTTCAGACAGCTTGCAGAGCTTATTCTTTCCAACAGCTTAAATGCTGACAGACCTGTTATCGTGACAGGTGACTTCAACACCTACTCGAGTTTGCCTGCTGAGACTAACAGCCATATGTATTACTACTTCCATGAGCTGTGCGGATTTAAAGATGCGTGGACCGAAATTCACAACAACGGGGATTACCATAACTTTGATGCGTGGCACGGTCAGGGTGGCAATTGGGGTTGCTGGGATTCCGTTGAGAAGTTTTTGTATAAAAGCGGTGGCGGAGTGGAAATTGAAGTAACCGATTATGAGTATGTGAGGTTTTACAACTCCGACGGCATAAGCTTTTCAGACCACGCTGCTGCAACGGCAAAGTTCACCTACACAAAAACCGAGGACTTCATAGAGAATAAGCAGGAGCTTACCGCCGTCAAAGCAAGTCCGCTAAAGCTGGTTTTAAATGTTATAAAAACTGTGATTGTAGACCTGTATAAGGTTTTTACAAACTTCGATGAGATTTTAGGACTTCTGAAAAAATAAAGACTTTGCACGGGCACACCTTTAAAGTGTTGTCCGTGCTTTTTTATGTGCCGAAAAAAGCAACTTACACCCCTTTAAATGCAACTTATCGTCATATGCATTGCAAACAGAAAAATTTTTTGATAAATTAAGGCTGTAAGGAGGCGGCAGATATGAATTCTATCGAGATAAAAAACCTGACTAAGTGCTACGGTGATTTTAAAGCGGTTGACGATATATCCTTTTGTGTAGAAGAGGGTGAATTTGTAGGTTTTCTGGGAGTTAACGGAGCGGGCAAATCGACTACGATAAACATGATGTCAACCCTACTTTCTCCGACGGGCGGCAGCTTTAAAATTTGCGGATACGACGGCAGTCAGGCGAAAGAAATCAGAAAGAATATCGGCGTTGTGTATCAGGAAAACGTGCTTGACGATTTGCTGACAGTCAACGAAAATCTGATTTGCAGAGGCGTGCTTCGTGGGATAACAAAATCAGAGGCCCGGGACAGAGCGGTTGAGCTGAGCAAAGTGTTCGGTATTGACGGAATTCTTAATAAAAGATACAAGCTTTTGTCAGGCGGTCAGAAGAGACGGTGCGAAATAGTTGCGGCACTTATGCACACGCCGAGAATTTTGTTTCTCGATGAGCCCACAACGGGGCTTGATCCGGCGGCAAGGATTGAGGTATGGAACACCGTAGAGCTGATGCGGGCAAACTCCAATATGACGGTGTTTCTTACGACACACTACATGGAAGAAGCGGCAAAGGCTGACAAGATAATGATTATCGACAAGGGCCGTATTATTGACAGGGGTACGCCTGGGGCACTCAAAGAAAAATATGCTTTTGATTATCTGAAAATCAACCTTGCTCAAAACAGTAATATTAAGCTGGACGGATTGAATTATGAAATGCACGGCTCAAGTGTGGTTATCAAACTGCAAAAGACGGTTGATGCAATTGAGATTCTGGATAAATTCAAGAAAGATATAGAAAGTTTTGAAGTGGTGCAAGGAACGCTTGACGATGTGTTTATAAATGCGACGGGAGGTAGAGACGTATGACACAGTATGTACAGTTGACAAAAAGAAATCTGTTGATGTATTTGAGGGATAGGGTAACGGTTTTCTTTTCGCTTTTATCGATGTTTGTTGTGCTTTGCCTTATGATTTTCTTTCTCGGCGACATCAACATAAGCGTATTGACAAGCGAGCTCTCCAGACTCCCGGGCAGAGATGCGCAGGCTGACAAAGAGAATGCTTTGCTGTTGGTGCTGACATGGACAACAGGCGGTATAGTTCCCGTAAATGCGGTTATGGTGACGCTGTCATCATACTCTTCTATGATAAGGGACAAAAGGAGCAGACGAAGTGATGCTATATATACATCGCCGGTCAGCAGAGCAGTTGTAGCACTGTCTTATATAACCGCAACGTGTCTGGCTTCAATAATTATATGCACTCTGACTTTTGTTATCGCCGAAGTATATTTTGTAATAAAGGGAGCATCGGTTTTATCTTTTATCGCACATCTAAAAATTTTTCTGATGATAGTAGTTAATTCTTTTTCCTATTCTGCTATAATGTATTTATTTGCGGCACTTGTCAGAACAGAGAGCGCATGGAGTGGATTCGGTACGGTGATAGGTGCACTGGTCGGATTCTTCGGCGGAATTTATATGCCGATAGGTCAGCTTGCACCCACACTTGTAAGTATTGTGAAAAGCACTCCCGTAATCTACAGTACGGTTATGTTCAGGCAGGTTATTTGCAAAGATATGCTGGAAGTGATTTTTGACGGTGTCCCTGAGGTTGTAGTGGATATTTACAAAGAGACAATGGGAATAACCATAGAAATATGGGATGTAAATGTTTCACCGCTTGCCTGCTGTGCGATACTGTTGATTTCAGGTGTCATATTCCTGACAGCGGGAATGATCGTAATTGAACAAAGAAGGAAGAAGGGCAACAAATGAAAATAACTATTCAGACGCCCAGACCGAATGAAGAGGATGAAATTATTGTCAAGTGCAGAAACATTGACGATAATCTGATGAAGCTTATTTGTCGGTTAAAGGAAGAGGAAAGTAAAATTACCGCTTATCTTGACAGGGAGATAGTGCAATTGCTGCCGAAGGATATTTATTATTTTGAGGCTGTTGACAACAAGGTTTTTGCGTATTGTGAAAGCCAGGTTTATGAGGTTAAGGAAAAGCTTTATGAGCTTGAAAATCAGCTGGCGTATATGGACTTTGTGCGGATTTCAAAATCTGTAATAGTCAGTATATTTAAAATCAGGTCCATATCTCCGATGCTCAACGGCAAACTTGAGGGAAAGCTTAAGAACGGTGAAAAGGTAATTATCTCAAGACAGTATGTGCCTACACTTAAGAAAGCACTTGGAATAAAGGAGAGGTGAAAAGGATGAAGTTTATAAACGAACTGCTCAAGTTTTTTGCATATATAACAACCGGCACGGCAATTGCATTTGTCATTTATACGGCTGTTATCAAGGTGGAGACGGTACCTGTAATCATGATAGCCGAGATACCGATTGCAGGATTTATAATGGCACTGATAACAACCGCCATGCTCTGCCTTTACAAGGTGCAGAACACTAAAAAAGGATTGGTTCTTATAGCGTTTTTGCATTTTGCGTTAACCTCAGCCGGAATGGTGGGCCTTGGTGTGGCTTTTGAGTGGATGAACTTTGAAATAAAGCATATTTTGCTTATGCTTTTGTGCGTTGCTTTTGTCTGGCTGTTTGCGTTTTTGCTGTTCTACCTGAATTTAAAGAGAGAAGCCGATGAAATAAACGATGCACTCAACGAAAAATCGGATGTTACAGAATAAAAAAAGAGCAGGATTGAAGGGCGGCCTCACAAATCCTGCTCTTTTTTATTCATTTCTTCAAAATACCTTTTTCAACCGAGGTGTTGACTATATATTCCACTACCGGCCACAGTTCGGGGGTGGCTTGTTTTATTTTCTGCATTCTGTCGAGCACTTTGTCGCTTGTTACGTTGCCCTCGCGCCAGGTGTGCCCGTTTGTCATAAAGTTGTTCATTATGGGCTGAAGCCTGTCCATGGCGGCGGCATACATGGCGTCTGCCGTTTCGGCCTCGTCAAACTCTTCCCAGAGGGCACGGAATTCGCTTCCCTGCTCAGGCGGAAGCATTGAAAAAAGCTTGTCCGCAGCGGCATTTTCTCTTGCGAGCTTATCCTCATAACCTTTTTCGTCATAGGCGAAAGTGTCACCTGCATAGACCTCAACGAGGTCGTGCACAAGGCACATACGGACAACTCTCGAGATGTTTATTTCTCTTTCGGAATACTCCTCGAGCACCATGGCGAGCATCGCAAGATGCCAAGAGTGTTCGGCATCGTTTTCCCGGCGTGAGCCGTCGATTATCAGCGTACGTCTGAGTACGCTTTTCATCTTGTCGATTTCAACGAGAAATTCAAGCTGATTTTTAAGTCTTTTACTAATCATATTATCACCCTACCATTATCTTGCCCTCGGGCAGAATTTGATTATTGCTTTTCTGGTTTTTCATTGTTGTAGCGAGAACGAACGAAATTGGTCCGACTCTGCCTATAAACATCGTGATTATCTCAACTATTTTTTCGAATGGGCCAATAATGCTTGTGACACCTGTTGTTGAACCCACTGTTGCAAAAGCTGAAACAGCTTCAAACAGTCCGTCTATACCTGAAAGCTCCGGGTGTGAAAGTAATATAACTGCACCGCAAAGAATTACCACTATAACAGCAAGCACCATGATTGCTATGGCTTTATAGACGGTGTGCTTGTTGACGATTCTGCCGAAAATTGTGGATTCATCGCGACCTCTTATCACAGATATTACCGTGGCGACAACGACTGCAAAAGTTGTCATTTTTATACCGCCACCCGTTGAACCGGAGCCGGCACCGATAAACATTAAAAAGATGTAAATGACTTTTGAAAGGTCGTGCATGCCTCCGAGATTTATTGAGGCGAATCCTGCTGTGCGTGCGGCAACGGATTGGAAGAGTGAGGCGTTAATTTTTTCAAAGAATGTCATGGTTCCGAGTGTCTCGGGATTTTTGAATTCTACGACGAAAAAAGATAAAAAACCTAATGCAATAAGCACGCCGCTCATTGCCATAACAATTCTTGTGTGTAACAACAGTTTGCGTGTTTTGCGGTAGTTAAGGATGTCCTGAAAGACGATGAAACCAAGGCCGCCTGCAAGAATGAGTGCTATGATTGTATACATGACGAGCGGATCGCCGTTGTAGTTTGTAAGTGAGGAGCCCCTTGCTTCAAAGCCCATAAGGTCGAAGCCTGCATTACAATACGCCGAGACAGATGTAAACACAGATACCCATATCCCGTAAGAACCGAGTTTTGGATAAAAGCGGAGAGCGAGAAGTATGGCTCCGATGCTTTGAACACAGACTGATGTGGCAAGAATTGTACGCAGAAGCTGTTTGGTGCCCTTGAAGTCGACAGACGAGGTGGTTTCCTGTGCCAGCCTTAAGGAGTGGAGACCTGCCTTTTTGTTTATTGAAAACATGAAAAAGCTGACAAATGTCAGTAATCCCAGACCGCCGCATTCAATAAGCAGGGCGAGGACAACTTGTCCAAAGATGGTCAAGTCAAGGAATGGGTCTATAAGGGTGAGTCCTGTAACGCAGGTGGCGGAAGTTGCTGTGAACAGAGCGGTTAAAGGACTCAGAGGCCCGTTCTTTGAGGAAAAAGGCATCATCAAAAGCAGCGTTCCGATAATAATAACGCATAAAAAACTCGTTATTATTTTTCTGGCAGGGGAGAAAGTGCTGTCTTTAGACGGAACCCGAATTGTTCTTTTCATGGGAAGAGAATCCCCCTTTTTTAGCGACGTTTTTCATGCATGAATTATAGCATCTTTTTTTTATCAATACAAGGTGTGTTCTCTTGACGGTAAAGAAATAAATATGGTATTATTCTAAAGATAGTATAAAACAGTTTTTATTTATACTGTTCATAGTATTTGGAGGTGCACTTATGGTTCCTGAAAACTTTAAGGAGAGCGGCATTATGTATGTGATAGCACTTTGTGTTGTCGCGTTCGTAACAGCCCAATCGGTGTTCTTTATTGTCAAGTCATGGAAAAGAGCAAAAGAGCTTGGCATAAAGAAAGAAACACTCAAAAACACAGTAGTTTCAAGTGCAGTATTTACTGTTGCTCCGGCAATTTCAATTCTTGCAACGGTTATCGTGCTTGCAAACGCACTCGGCATTGTTCTGCCATGGATAAGACTTACCGTTATCGGCAACCTGGCTTATGAGACAACTGCCGCTCAGACGGCACTCGATTTCTGGGGCGGTTCTTTAAAGAATGCCGTTACAGACCCTCAGCAGTTTTCGACAATTGCATGGGCTATGACAGTCGGCAGCATTGCTCCGTTGATTCTCTTGCCTTTCCTTTGCAAGAAGCTTCAGAACAAAATCGGTGATGCGGTTAACAAGGATGAGAAGTCAAAGAAACTCGGCGATGCTATTTCTGCCGCTGCTTTTATCGGTATAATTTCGGCATTTGTTGCCCGTGAAATCAACGGCAACACAGTCAGCACAGTTGAAAAGACAGATGCAATGGGCAATGTGGTTATGAATGCGGACGGCATTGTTGAAAAGGTCAAGGTGATTACGGGCTCTGCAGGTGCCATTTCGATACTTACACTTATCAGCGCTATGCTGTTTATGGTTATTCTCACCTTTATATGCAAACGCTTTAAGCTCGATAAGCTTGAGCCGTTTACAATGCCTCTTGCTATGTTTGGTGCAATGGGTATGGCAATTCTGCTTACCAACGTGCTCCCCGAAAGTGTATCGGGCTACTATTGGTACGATATCGGAAAAATAATAGGTTAAGGGAAAGGAGAGATAAACTATGCAGAAAAATTATTTTGATAAAGTTCACAGATGGGGTATTATCTGGAATATCGGTGCATTGATTATGCTTCTCTGTATTCCCGTAGCAATTTCCGTTCATCTTGGTGCATGGCCTGAAGGAGCAGCTTTGTTGCAGGTTATGCCAAAGCTCATGGCTCTTT